>BQJG01000029.1 GCA_021604585.1 Hyphococcus sp. | reverse complement strand
AATCGGCCGCCCCTGAATAGGGGCGGCTTTTTCGTGAAAACCCTTATTTTCTGGGCTTTTTTGGCGCCCGACGGCGAAAATAGCCAAAATTTTAATGCCACAAAATCAAAGGCTTAAGGGGGCTGGGGAAAGCAAAGCCTTATTTTAAGCCATTTTTCCTTGGCATTGGAGCCTCGCCCCCGCGTAAAATCCCGCGCAGGTCGTCGTTTTCAATTCCCGAAACAAAAGAAAGGCCGGAGGAATGAACAAAAACGAATTTATCGATCGTGTCGCCGATTTGGCGGACATGAGTAAATCCGAAGCAGCGAAAGCCGTAGACGCTGTTTTTGACTCCATCTCCAATGCGTTGAAAGCGGGCGATGATGTCCGTCTCGTCGGTTTTGGCACCTTCTCCGCCGCCCAGCGTAAAGCGCGCGAGGGCCGCAATCCGCGCACTGGCGAGACCATCCAGATTCCAGCCTCGATCCAACCGAAATTCTCGGCCGGCAAGGGCTTGAAGGACGCGCTCAACTAGGGATTTCGTCCATCGAACAAAAACGCTGGCGGGTGCTTCCGCTGGCGTTTTTGTTTGTCTGGCTTTTTGTTGAAAGCGCATTGATCCGCAGGCGAGCCCGCGCTAGGAGATGCGCCCCGCAGCGCAGTCCTTCGCGTCTCCGGAACGGGCGGTTAGCTCAGCTGGTAGAGCATCTCGTTTACACCGAGAGGGTCGGCGGTTCGAACCCGTCACCGCCCACCATTTTGTCCTCCAATTCGTCACAACCAACCTGGCCGGACCCGTCGAGTTAATCCGAGGCAATTGTAAGTCTCTGCGGGTTTGAAGCGCTTAGAAGTTTCCCTTGGTGGCCTCGGCAAGGATTAGCTTGTCGAGTGTCAGATCAAAGACCGCTCTCCTAAGGCGCAGGTTCTCCTTCTCCAGTTCTTTCAGCCGTCGCGCCCGATCGCCGCCCATGTCGCCATATTCGCAGCGCCATCTGCAGTAAGTTTGCTCCGTAACGCTGATGCTGCTGACCGCTTGGGCCGACGTCTCGCCCCGGCTCAGACGCACCTCAACCTCACGCTGCTTAGCAATTTTCTCTTTTGGGTTTGCTCTCTTCGCCACGTCTCAGCTCCGTATTAAAGGCCGAGATTATTTTATTCATGTGATCACTTTGTGGAACGCAGACCAAACGCCACTGAGGATCCATTAAAGAAAAACACGGCGGCAAATGATCAAAAGTCGCCCATTGCGACGAAGCCACATCGAAATTAGTTATGAGGAGGGGCGTGCAGGTCCGGACCGGAACCCTCCACAATGAATGTGTCTAGCACCAAGGCAATACCTCAATTTTTTGATTTGCTCGCGCCTAGTCAAAATGCTTCGGTTAAGCTGCGCAAAGACCATAATGCTGCTGATCGAAAACCGGTGTTTTGATTTGAAGTTGAAAAGCGTATACTGAGTGAGGTCAAATTAGGGGGAAATGGCTAATGGCGCCGAAAAATGAATTCAAGAGCGAAGCCGGTGCTATATGCACAGCAGGAAAAATTGTCTCATGTTATGTTGCCAACAACACTGTAGACCAAAGTGAACTGCCCTCGTTGCTGCAAAGCGTTTATGCGGTTCTTGTTGGCCTAAGCACCGATGGCCTAGACTATGTCGCTAACCGTGAGCCGGCGGTGCCGATAAATAAATCCGTGACGCCTCATCACATCGTCTGTCTGGAGGATGGGAAAAAGCTCAAGATGCTGAAGCGCTATTTGCGCACGCATTATGATCTGTCCCCTGATGAATATAAGCGCAAATGGGGCTTGCCAGCAGACTATCCAATGACGGCGCCAAGTTATGCCAAGAAACGCTCAGATCTCGCAAAACAAATTGGATTGGGGACCACCGCTACTAAAAGGCGTTCGCCAAAAACAGCACGACGAAAAAGAGGTGCGACAAAAGGTAAGCGCAGCGCAGCTTGAACTTTTACTGCACTTCCCTGCGAGACTTAGGTTTCTTACGACGGGAAGGTGCGTTTGAGCTTGACGCTTTCTGTGTCCAGCCTTGGCCGTCATAGCAGGGAACAGCCAGACGATATACAGATGCCCTGGCGAGGAATCCCAGCCGTGAATTGACTGTAGAGAACGCTTCCACGATCCATTTGTCTTCTGCGACATTCTCGTATTTGAAAATGACAGTGTCTTGGTAGAGCCCCTTTTCTTCACGCACCAGGACAGGCAGGCAGCAGCGGACGTCGGTAGGCCAAATTTTGAAATGCTCTTTGCTGGCGGCCTCATAATCGATCCCATGCTCCTCACACATCGCGAGGTAAATGAGCTTTTGCCACTGAACCAGCGCTGAAAGAAACACCATGTGTGATGGGCTTTTGTCCATCTGTGTTTCATAGTCACGATTGAACTCAACCCGCGCAATTCGGCTGCCAACGCTGTACTCATTCGACGAGAGGGTTTCATTCACATGCCTGTTCGGCATGACATTAAACGAGAGATTCTGCGTGGACTCATCCTTGAAGCTATGGTGGAATTTGTACGCACCGGCCTCATAGGCGGCTAGCGCGTCATCAAGTGCGGTGGCGTCGAATTCGAATGCCTTCGAAGCTCCTATAAGCGCAGTCACGCGGCCGTCATTAGACGCCAATAGATCATCCATTTGCGGACCGATTTCGCTGATCGCGAGTGTCATCTGCATATTGCCCTCTGAGTTTTTTAGCGTTGCCCCCGGTTTCCTCCAAGGGTGCCGGTGTGCAGAGGAGGATAACAACCCCTACATCTGTAGGGGTTGGGCTCCTGTGGCGCTCCAGCCTAGTCTTCACATCAATTCTAAGCGTTGTGAGGCGCCGGCATGGTTGAAGTCATTACCCGCGATAACGCCCATCTTTACGGCGATCTCCTTCAGGACATGTATGCGATGCGATACCGCGTTGCCGTTGAGCAGTTGGGATGGGCCATTCCGGGTATTGAACCTGGCGCAGATAAAGACAATTTCGACAAAGCTGACACGATTTACTTCATATGCCCCGATATTAGCGGAACGCGAGCGCTTGCCTGCGCAAGACTAAACCCGACAACGGAGCCGCACTTAATGAGCGAAGTGTTTGCAGAGCGTTGCGTCAGCGAACCGCTTCCGAGGGGAGCGAGTATCTATGAACTCTCTCGCTATATCGTGGATCACCGATCCATGTCGAAAGAGGAACAAGGCGTCATCCGGGCGCGCATAGCCCCGGCGGTCAATATGTTTTGCCTGAAGTCTGGCATCACACATGTGACCTTTTTGGGTTACATGAGCAGTTATGCGAGAACGATTAAGTATTGGGAAACACGCCCATTGGGACCGCCGGTCTATTTTGAAGAAGATGATGCAACTTATATCGCTGCCATCTCTACGATGACGCAGGCGGGGCTTCAAAACCTTCGCAGCGCATTTGAGTTGGGGCCGGAAGAGCCTCACTTGTCATCTCGTCTGTCGTGGAATGGGCCCGACGCAATGGTGCGTCTTAGAGGAAAGTTGAGCCAAGTCGCAGCATGAGCGCACCGTTTTGGTGAGAGAGCGCTTCGTTCACGAAGCGCTCTCTGTAATCGTATCGAAAGCAGCTGCTTTTGAATTCATATGATGTGACGCTTGGCCGAACTATTGAAGAAAGATGATTGGGATGTTGCAGATTTTGGCGGCGACGGATCAGGTCCAATCGCGTTTTTCAAGTGACGACATTAAGGCCGATTACGACAAAGACGGTGTTGTGCTGCTTAGCAATGTCTTGACTCAAATAGAAGTCGCTCTTTTGAGGCAAGCGGTTGACCGCCAGTTCGCCAATCGTCAACGCTCTCAAACAGCCTACGATTTTCAAGAACTTGCCAATCAGTTCTGGCGTGAGGACGCCAAGTTCAGTTCAAAAACTGCAACCCGTTTTGATCTGGAGATGCTCAGTGAGATAGTGGAGTCAGATCTCCATGCGCGCCCGCTCTACGATCAAGCCGAGAGTCAGGAAATTGGCACAGGCGCTTTTTTCTATGAGGCTGCTGGCTGGAGAACTCACCCTGAAATCCGCGAGGTTGCGTTCGATTCTAATTTGCCGGAAATTTCGGCGCAGCTTCTCGATAGCGATTATGTCAATTTCTGGGAAGACACGACCTTTATCAAAACCCCAGGCGCAACGCTTCGAACGCCGTTTCATCAGGATTACACTTACTTTCAGGTGAAGGGCGCCAAGTGCTGCGTTGCCTGGATACCGCTTGATGAAGTAGGTGCGGAGAACGGAGCGCTGCAATACATTGTTGGCTCCCATCGCTGGGGACAGGAATACGCGCCGAGCGTGTTCGTTTCGCAATCGCCGCTACCGGATAGTCCGCACCCGCGCTTACCGGATATTGAAAGCTGCTTAGAAAATTATGATGTCAGAACGATCAGCGCGCGACCCGGAGATGTGATTGTTCACGACGTCATGACCATCCATGGCGCGCGGGGAAATTGTACGACAGATCGGCCTCGGCGCGGCATCTCATTCCGATATTGCGGCGATGACATCAGATATTGCGATAAACCGGGCGCGATGAAGCAGCCATGGGTCCACAATCCGCCAAAAAATGGGGATCGCTTATACTCGAAAGATTATCCACGCGTGTGGCCCAAGCCATTTCCCGGCGCTTGTCTATCGCGGCTCTATGAATGAGAAGGTGAGGGCCAAGCGGTATCAGTCCAGACCGCAAACGACATAAACTATAGGAAGATGATTTTCTCGCGGATAGCAGTGGAGACGGCGTGGGCTCTACTCACAGCGTCCAATTTCTTAAAGGTGTTTTTCAAGCAGTCTCGGACATGATATTCGCTGATGGAAAGAATCTGTCCGATTTCCCAATTTGTCTTTCCGGCGGCGACATAGTGTAGGATCTCGGACTCGCGGTGCGACAACTCACGGATTGTTCTGGGTATAGACGCACCGTATAATTTTTCCAGTTTCACGTAACAATGAATCGCCGCCAATTCGATTGTCGCCTTTTGCGTGGCCGTGAGATCTAAGTCGTCGCTACCTAGTGAAATGCAACCGGGTGGGCCGTCGCCAGTGTGAACCGGAATCGCAAAACCATTCTTAAAGCCGAACTCCGACAACGTATTGCGATGCGGCTTTGAGAATCCCTTGAAGCGGGCGAACGCTTCGTCCCAGAGAAACGGCCGATGTTGGGTCAACGCCATTTTGGCAATCGGGTCAGATACCAACAGCATGTTTTTCACCCAGTAGTCAGCCCATGCTTTTGGCCATGTGCTCAGTTGAATGATTGAAGATTTGGTTTGCGGAATTGGGCTCGCGAGTTGCCCGATAGCGACACTTGAAAATCCATAGCTCACCGCAAATTTAGCGAACTCATCCAAAACCTGACGTGGAGAATCGTGGCGCTCAATTGCGTCAATTGTTGCTATCGCATCAGCTATGCCGAACGAATTGTTGCCCATTTGCCCCGCCATCGCCCTCAACCCTATTTAATGAGGATCAGCATAGTAAATACAATAAACTGCTGTGGTGAGAAATGCACGAGTTAGAAAAATTCTAGCGACCGTAACAGCTTAGCGGTTTGTCAGATTCCAATGTAAGTTTCCATATCCTCAAGTTTTTGTGCCTGGCCGGTCCAATTGCCGCCACCATTTCATTTTCTTTGCATGACTTCGTCAAAGGGGAAGGGTCACCATAATACAGCACGCTTTATGATCATCCGATCTGGCCACCTGCCCGGGATGCTTTCAATCTATTCGGCCTTCCGTCGAAAGCAACCTCGTGACTAAGTAGAAGGTGGCGGTGTTTTTGAGGTCCCGTTAGCGCTTTGAGATTGAGCGGATTTGCTCCGACTCGCAGCTATTCTGCGCTCTGCCAACTCTTTTTGGAATTCCTTATGGCCTCTGACGAGATCGATATAATTGTATTGCTCGCCGCGCATTTCTTTGATGTCCCGATCAAAAAACGCCACTTCTTGCTTTGAGCGTTTAAGCTGCTGTTCAAACATCTCCCCAAGATGGCGTTGTATCTTATCTTTCAGATCATGCTCAAAATCCGCGCCCTCTTCTTCAAATGCGTTTTTCCGGTCGATGAAGAAGTGAAGCAGGTCCTTTTCTTCTTTTGTGATCGGGCCCCTGATTTCAACCGATCCATCTGTTGGATTGATGATCATGTCGTCGAGGTTGGGGACAGGCTCCTGGCCGATTGCGCTCGTGAACTGCGCATATACAACGCTTCGTTTTGATGATGATCTATCGCGGGAAAATACTGCCTCTTTTCGCCCTAGGTGATGACGGCTGGAGTCTGGATAATCTTTACTCCGTAGTGTTTGATTGGTCTTCGATTCAAACTGGTTTCGTGTTTGGCATTTACGGGTTTGTAGTACGAAAATCCGATGGATTTATCTCAGAAATTCGCCCGACTGTCGCCATCACCCAGTTCCTGTCACACACGAAAAAAGCGATTGTAATTGGGTTTTTGTTTACATTCGCGTCTATACCGCTCGTTGTCGTCGCCAACACCGTCGATATGGAAAAAACCCCTCACTACAAATTTGTGGCGGCGTGGTTTTCCCTGTTCATTTGAGGGTTTTTGTCCTTCGTGCAGGTGGCGTTTATGTTCGGACTAATCGCGCGAGTTTCAGATAATCGGCAGTTTATCAAAAGACGCACAGTGTTTCTCCATCACAACTGCTCAGCCTGTATGGGGTGTGATCCAGCGGGTGCACCCCCTTCCTGCTCTTGCTACCTATTACCGCAAAATCGAAGAAATTCCCTGTAAATTCCCTGTTATCAGGGAATTGGACGCAAAGAGGGGTTCGCCCAGAACTGCCTCGCCCACCATTCAACCAAGATATTCAAGATTGGCTCGATGGCGCGCTCACGCCCAGATCCGTCCGGCAAACCAGAAACAGCCAAGCATAAAGATCAAAGCGCTGGCGAAGCGCCCCATGGCGGTCGCGTGCGCTGATGCGAAGCGACGTAATAATGCAGCGGCGGCGTAGATGGCGACTAATGCTGTGAGCTGCGCAGCTTCGACACCGAGATTAAACCCGACAAGCGGCGCGACGATTTCTGAGCGCTGAAAACCGAGCTCAATTAGTCCGCGCGCGAAACCTGCGCCATGAACGAGACCGAAGGCGGTCGCAATCAGCGGCGCCAGTTTTTGCATGTATGCGCCGGGCATGAACGCCATGAATACAGCATAAGCGCTTAGTCCGGCGCCAACGCCCAGCACGGGTGCGTTAACGCCGATAGGCGCCATGACAACGGTTAGCGCCAATAAGGCGAGGCCGATCATCGCTCTTTGCCGGTCAAGACCAAAGCGGGCGCCGGCTTCCAGCGCGGTCGCTGCGATGGTGTAGCCGATCAGCGCTTCAATCAGCCGCTCATTGGGATGGATGAGACCGAGGCTCGCCAGCGCCAGCGAGACTGAATGGCCGAGTGTGAAGCCGGTAATGCACCATAGAGTGGTGCGCCGTGACGCGGTGAGCAGGATCAGCGCGCCCAGAAAAACAAGATGATCAAGACCGGACAGCACATGCGAAAACCCGGCGCGCAAAAATCCGATAATTCCCGCTGGCGGTTTTTCAGCATTCAGCTCAAATGAGGCGGCGCCCTCGCGCAAGAGCCGGCCTTTCGCCTCGCCTTCAAACTCCGTGCGCGCAATATGGATGTGCGTCGGCGACACCGCCTCAAACGCCGTAATGGCCACATGTGCCGGCGCCTTTTCGATTGGTGCCGGGCAGCTGAACCTGCCTTTAATGCGGATTGTCGTTCGCCCATCGCCGAATGGCGTGAGTTCGCCGAGCGTGCAGGCGGCTTGACCTTGACGCACAGTCACCGTCTCTCGCAAGTGTATCGCCAGCAACGCGTTAATGTCGCTAGCCTCATTGTATAGCGGCGATAGTTGCGTGACGCGCAGCGCATCCACCTCAAAGATAAAAACGGCGGCGTCGCCGTCTATGGACCAGCTGGAATAGGATTGACTGCGCGTATGGGCGGCGGCGGGAGCCGCAAAAAAAAGCAAGAACAGCGCAGCAACTATCCAGCGCGTCATTCGCTGTCTTTCGGCTCAAGCACGATGTTGATCCGCGCATTCTTGCGAAGCCGGGCGATATAGGCGGCAAAGGCGGCTTCGTCCTCACGGCGTTCCATTTCTCTGCGGACGTCATCTTTGGCGGTTTCAAATGAACGGACGCTGCCTGAGCTCTTGATCATCCACAAAAATAAAACGCCGCCATCGGTTATTATAGGGCCGGCGATATCGGCGGTTTTCATGGCGGCGATGGCGTCCCGCGCGCCGCCGCCGAGATAGTCGCCGGTTTTTGCCATCGGCAATTCAGCTGGAACCGGCACGCGCTCAAGATTCGCTGAGGCGCGCGCTGCCTCAAACGAGACGCCCGATTGCAGCGCACTCATGAAGGCCGCAGCGCTTGCGTCGTCGCTGGCGCGGACGGCTTCCACGGTGACAATGCGGGCTTCGCTAAACATGCCGCGATTTTGTTCAAAGAACGATCTGAGGTCTTTGTCAGTCGGCTGTGCCGTTTTAGAGAGCGTGCCGGGCGCCCGGATCATCGCTTCGACCAGGTTTTTACGCACCAGGCGGTCACTTTGCGGCAAGCCCAGCCGCATCGCCTCCTGCACGATCAATTCCTCGTCGATCAGAATTCGCAAGGCCCGGTCTTTGTCTTCAGCCGAAAGAGGGCGCTCCAGCCCGGCCTGCATCGCAGAAAGCGCGCGCGCATATTCCGATTGCGGGATGGCCTCGCCATTCACATACGCAACGCCGTTCCGCTCGCCGCCGGACACGCCGTTTATCCCCAGCGCTGAAAAAAGCGCTGCGCCAAGGCCAACAAAAGCTGCGCCGACAAAAAGAGCCGCAGGCGTTACGCCAAAACTATTGCGCATCGGCCGTTTCGACTGCGGATACGTGCGTCAAATAGATTGGCGAAGACCATGCACGCACGTCTTTCATCTCAGTGCACTCATCGTCGCCGCTGCGCCAGTCGCCATAGCAAAGATTGACCTTGATGCAATTTCCCTCTTCATCGCGCTCGCAACGCAATGGATCGCCATTAATCGTCGGACGCGGCTCCTGAATGGCGCGTGCATAGTAAAGGGCGTCGCGCCCGCCAGCGGCAAAGTCCGGGTCAGTGAACTCGAAACTGCATCCGGCTTCGTCCGGTTCGCAGCTGTGCGATATGAATGGATCGTCGATCAAGTCGGCGACCTTTTCTTCAGGCGAAATTTGCGGACGGATGCGGATGATCTCAATCCGTTCGATCAAATTGCGTTCATTGCTGGGGTTGTAGCATTCCCCCGCGCAAAGATCGGCGATGCGTTCTTCGCCCAGCGCCTCAATCGCGAAGTCGGGGCATCCGGGCTTTTGCTTGTATGAGCCTACGGCCTTGACCGAGAAAGTTCCGGCCTCATCTGCGTTGACGGTTGCGCCCATGGGTGACTTTTCCCCGGACGTGCTCACGCGATCAAACCACATCAACATGCGCGGTCCCGAGGTGGCGTAGGTTTCGCGCCGTCGTAGTGCGTCCCAGATTTCTTCGCGCGACCGGCCATCTGTGTGGACAGCGGCAAGGCCTCCAGTCTGCCAGAAGCTCGATTGACGCTCCAACTCCGTGAGTTGAAATCCGGCGAGGCTCTGCAATTCTTCACGCGTTTTTCTGTAAACAGTCGAGGTCGGTTTTTCATCCTGATCGCGGATGAAAATTTTACGGTATTTGGGATCGACAACGCCGCCGGCTTCCGTGTTCAAGCGCCGCGCCACCTCTTTGTAGCCCGTTCCGGGGCGGGCGCGATGATTGTCGGAAGACGCAATAAACCCCCAGTTGAAACGTGTAGGATCGTCCGGATTGTCAAAGTTGGAAATCGCCAAGCCATATTGAATGCTTGTGCCTGGGCGGTGGTTGAATGGCGGCAAATAGCAATCGGTGCATTGTCCCGCGTCCAGCCAGTCAGACGGCAATTCGCCTTCAATCGCCAGATGAAACGGGATGC
Source organism: Hyphococcus sp. (assembly GCA_021604585.1). GTDB lineage: Bacteria > Pseudomonadota > Alphaproteobacteria > Caulobacterales > Parvularculaceae > Hyphococcus. The sequence continues at coordinate 31,850 of BQJG01000029.1, read as the reverse complement.
TCATATTGGCCGTCGCATCGCGCGCATCGGCGGCTCTTGCCGCACATATCTCCTCACTCTGTCCTTCATTGAGGCAGCGTTCTTCAATAATTTCTCCAGCCCGCACGCAGGATGGCGTATAGCTTTCCTGTTTCGGCGGACAGATGGCGGTGCTGTCGCTAACGGGGATGATTGCCTGAAAATCTCTGAATTCTTCAGAGTTGCCGTGTCCGGAATAGATCTCGATCAGCGAGAATTTCTCCGGCTGATGTTCAGCTTTCAATTGCTTGTCCCATGTGGTTCCGGGCGGCGTATAAAATCCCCAGGACGAACCATGCGGGATCAACAGGGGATCCAGCCCCTGATCATCCAGACGGGCGATTAGATCTTCCGGCAATTTTGCCGACTCAAAGCAGTCGGCCGGGAGTTCGCTTGACGGCGTATTTGGATCGCAGCTCGGGACATCGCGGATGTTTTTCAAGAATGTGTTGACGTCATAATAGTCCTGCCGGTTTTTGAAGTCGGCGAGGGCGACAATTGGCGGCAACCCTGTCGCATTTGTCCTGAGTGCATCTGTCGCCGCTCCCTGCGCGGCGATTGGACGTGCGGCGACCTCGTCATCTTCAAGCCCGAGAAAAATAACATTCTTGTGACCGTAATGTTCCGCCGGCGTGGCGCCAACCTGAGTCCATTCAAAACCAATCAGTGAGACGAGGTCGGGATTGGACTGGTCGCCTGCGCGGGCCTGACATTGGCGAATAGTGTTCTTCGTTTCCGCCCAGCGTTCCGGCGTCCCGGCTTCCGCGTGATCGGTGATCGCCCAAAAATCAATCGCCGAGCAATAGCGTGCATAGTCGCACGCATCCGCAACAGGGTGGACGCCCTTGCCGTGGTTCAACGGCAGCGCCCACAAAAATGCATCGGTCGAATAGGTCGTATGGACGTGCAGATCGCCGAACAGGATTTGTTTGTTTTCACCTTCTGGCGCGACGGCCTGATCGGCGTCACGTCGCGCGATGATCGCGGTTTCCGGCACGGCGTCGCCCGCTGGCGTTCCAGCGCTGCGCTCCGCGCCGAGCTTCCCGCTTTTCATGGCGCTGGAGTAGACCGACCATCCCACCGCACCTGCAATAAAAGCCGCAACGATCGCCAAAATAATGCGAATCATAAAATGCTCCGCTCCCGATTTTATTTTCCGGATTCTCTAGCATGTAAGCCGCCGAAGGTCGCCATTCTTGCGCATATGCGCTTGAGCACGGGTTCTGGCGAGCCGCCAACCGTGCGATTTTCCGGGCATTATTTGACCGAAAATATGTCTGTGGCCGGGTGACCCGTTTTCCCCTCAGACTGCGCTTTACACGAATAGGGACAAGTCTAATTGATTTTCACCGGCGGAATTGAGCGGTGCGTTCTTGCCCAAGCGCCGATTGGCCGGGTTGAAGAAGGGGATTGCAACATGCGAAGTGTCATCTTGGCGACTATTGCGGCGGGGGCTCTGGCGGCGTGTGGAGGCTCCAATGAGGCCGAATTCGGCGAGGCGGACGCGCAGGACGTCTATGCGGACGATTATGGTGACGACAGCGGCGGATATGGCGCGGAAGGTCAATACGCGTCCATGCAGCAGCAGGGCGCGCAACCAGTCGCATTCCAGCAGCAACCACAGCAAGGGCGAATGAACCCGCAAAACGGTCCCTATGCGCCCCAACCTTCCGGCGGTGCGCCAGTGTCGAACGGCATGCAGCTTGTTAAAATCATCGACCGAAACGGCTTCGAACAACCGATGGTCGCCTACATGAAAGAAGTACCTGCCGGTTGGCGTACCGAAGGCGGCGTGAACTGGCAGATGAATAACAGCGGTTGCGGCAAGGCCGTACCGGCGCTGGAGTGGCGCGCAACGTCGCCAGACGGCTCGAGCGCTGTGACCATTCTTCCGGCTGAACAGTGGTCGGGCCACAATTTGCCTTACCCGATCAGCAACAACTGCCCGAATGTGCAAATTACGGACACGCGGCAATTCATTACACAATATGCGCAGCGGCTTCGTCCCGGCGCGCGCATTCTGGATTATCGCGACCGGACGAATGAGATTCAGGAATTGCAAAGCCAGATGCCCGCGCCGCAGCGCGATCCCTATGGCGGTGAATCGCGCATGTGGGCCGGCGCCGGACAGGCGCTTATCGGTTACAATATGAATGGCGTCGAAATGCGCGAAATCATCGGCACCGCCGTCATCTTCAGCATGATGCGTTCGCCTGATCCGATGACGGGCGGCGTTACGGACTTTATTTCCATCACGTCGATGCCAGGCTTTGCGATGCGTGCGCCGGAAGGCAAACTCGACTTTGCTTTGGCGGAACGTATTCGCATGTCGGGTAAGGCCAATCCGGCTTACGAAAAGCGCATGGCGGCCTATTATGCAAAAAACAACAAGATCCAGGCCGACTCTTCAGCCAAAATTGCCGCCATCAATCGCAAAGGCGCAGCAGATCGCTCCGCGATCATCGCGCAAACCGGTCAGGATATTAGCGACATCCAAATGGGCATCTATCGCAACCAGTCCGCCAGCACTGACTATATCGGCCGCGAGACCAGCGAAGCGATCCGCGGAGTTGAGACGTATAATGACGGATACAATGGCGGCACAATCGAGCTCGACAACACTTTTGAATACAACTGGCAGTTAGAAAATGGCGACATCGTCCAGACAAACGACGCTAATTTCAGTGTCTATGAATCAACCGGACAGTTTGGGACAGAAATGGAAGTGACAGAATAATGAAAAGCGCAAATTTCAATTTAGTGATTATCGCCGCTGCTGCAACTGTGTCAGCGCCGGTCTTCGCGCAGGATAGCTTTGGCGGCCAACCTCAACAACAGCAGCAACCTGCTCAACAACAGCAGCAACAATATCCGCAGCAGCAGGGTTACCCACTGCAGCCACAGCAAGGCTACCCGCAGCAACAACAACCACAACAGGGCGCGAATGGCGGCGGCAATCTTGATCAGCTCATGCAGATGGAGCGGCAGGATTACGGCGTCCCGGCGAGCAATCAGCTTCACAATGGCGCCATGCATGGTCCGACGCCGGCGAGCATTCCGGGTGGTCAGCTCATCACCACCAAAGGCCTGAGCGAGTTAGTACAGGGACGGCAGACGCCATACTTCTTGTTTGACGTGCTCGGCGGGCCGCAAACGCTGCCCGGCGCAATGCCGGCCGCGTGGATGTCGCAAGCCGGTTCATTCAGCGACCAAACCCAGCAACAGATTTCACAAATGCTGCAACAGGGGACGCAAGGCCGCAAAGATGTGCCGTTGATCTTCTATTGCATGTCGACCCAATGTTGGATGTCTTACAACGCCGCCTTGCGCGCCATCCATGCAGGCTACACGAATGTGTTGTGGTATCGTGGCGGCATTGAAGCCTGGCAGATGGCGGGATTTCCCACTCAGCCTGCGCAGCAGCAAGGCGGCTATCAGCAATAATCCTCGCTGAGCGGATGGCGCCCTTGCTTATATAAGTGCAGCAATCGCCTCCAGCGTGCGCTGCGCATTGGAGGCGCCATTCACGTAGGGCCTTCCAAAATAGCCGTCTACGCCGGCATGAGTCATGCCCGGTAAGATATGCGCGTGGATACGGCCATCGCGCTTGCCGGCGTTCCACTCTGAAGTCGCCATCAGCGGCCAGCGTTCTGGAAACAAGATCGCGCCAAACCGTTCAATGTTGTCGCGCGCGCCAATCACATGGTCGAGTTTGCGCACATAGTTCAGCCCCGGATCGGATGCGAGCACGCCGCCAATAGAAATGATATCGATCGGTGCGCGCAAACGCGCGGTCAAAAATGTCGCAGCGCCGGCGGCGACCTGCGCGCCACCCGAATAGCCGATGATGGTGACCGCTGCGCCGGAACCGCGTGCATAGCCATCGTCGATGAGTGCTTTTTCGATGACGCTCGCAGCGCCCTGGTTGAAAATCGGTCCGTAACGGTGGTCGGCGGAGACCATGACTTGAAATATATTGCGCAAATTTATCAGCGCAGAGAGAATTGTCTGCCGTTCTTTGATTTTGAAAAGTTGCGCCCGACGCCAGAGCTGGTCGAACAGGCGCGGGGACTCAAGCAGCGGCAAGCCTTTTGGGGAATAGGGAAAGACATCGCTGACAATGACCGCTTCGGGAAAGCGCTGGCGCAGCAAGCGAATGAATGCTTTCTCTCGCGGTAGCAGGAAGCGCCCGGAGATCGACGCGACGCCGGACAGATAGACAATGTAGTGTCGGGGCGTTTGTGGTTGAGAAGATTCCGGCGGCGGATCTTCGCCTAGCTCCTCTTCGGTCCAGCCACCCCACCAGCTCAACGTTTCGAGCGGCGCCAGGGCGGCCGTGATCATCAGCGCGACAACGCCGATCAAAATGATGGCGAACAGCGCGGAGGGTATCATGATTGTCCTCCGCCTGAGATGCGTCGCGCGAGGTCATCGATGATTTGTTGCGGCGTCAGTTCAAGCGGAGAACCTGAAACCGCCAACCGCAGACGGCCCAATGGCTTTGCAAGCGCGTGACCAAGATAGGCGCGCATGAAATAAGAGAGCACCCATCCAGCGCCGCCACAAAAAAGGGCGGCGTGCAATGGCAATCCAAAACCGGCATGCAAACCGAAGATCGCAAGCATCATCGCCAGCGCTTCGAGCAGATTGCCGAGCGCCTGACCAAAATACGGCGCCATTGCAAGGGCTCCAAACAAACGCGGGGCGAAAGAGAGTGAAACCACTCCGAACACGCCCGCAATCTCATTCGGCGTCAAAACACCAAGGCGCGTCAGTGGCGCGACGGCGATGGCGGACAGCGCCCACGCAAGCGCTGTCAGGACATAGGTGAAGCCGGTAAAGGCGAGGCTCGCCAAGAAGCGATAAAGTGCGACGCGGTTTATAACGAGAATAACCGATTGGCCGAGCATTTCCGAAACGCCTGCGAGAAATGCGATCGTCAACGCTGCAGTCTGCGCTTCGCCTGAGCCTGCTGCGCGTGCAAACGGCTTCGCTGAAAAACTGAGCGCGCCGACTGCGATCTCGCATAAGAGCGAAATAAATCCGAATGTCTCGCCAATTATATGCATGACGTGTTCAAGTAGCTGAAATTGAAAGGATATCAAGTTCCGCAGTTACGCATGCGCGTGATTATTTCACATAGGCTAGATATGAGAAATGGGCTTTTGAAAGTGGGCGCAGCATTTTAACGCCATGCGTTCAACGCATAACGCCAGCGTCGAGCGCACTCTTGTCACCCTTTCACTCGGCGTCAAAAGGGGCTTAGATGCGAAAGATGGAATTTGGGCGGAGACGCACCAAATAGATTATTAGGAGGCTAGCGATGGATCATTGGACCCTCGCGGGGGATGCTTACGTCGCTGTTCTGTCTTCAGCCAATCCGATTGCAGGTTCGGCGCGATATCCTGAAAAGCTGCTTGAGGCAAAAAACCGGCAACGGTTGATCGACTATTTCAATAAGCAGAGCACGCTCTGGACGGCGCGCAATCTTGATACGGAAATTTCGCAAACGCGTGGTCAGGCTGTCCTCATCGATTCTGAGCTCAATGGCGCATTTCTTGCTGCCGATTTGAATATGGACGCAGCCACCTATAAACGGCTTGAAGCGCGCCTCAACAGCAGTTTGAAATCCACTTTTGCTCAGCACGAGGCATCCAATGAGGTTCTGTCGGCATTCAAGGTGGAAAGCGCGTCGATAATGCTCTTTCTATCTGGAGAAACCTCCTTGGCGTTCAATGTTTCCGTTGCGAACGGCTGGAGCGATGGCGCTCTTATGCGGCTTTTGGGGCCGGAGACGCGCACGGATACAACGGTGCACATCATGGATATTCTCACCGAGCTTCATGCCAGTTTTCAGGCCATGGCGATTCAGTTTGTTAGTGACGCGACAGGATTTCTTCCTCGCGATCTTTCCGGCAAGACCGTCAAACCAAAGGCGCAAATAGACCCAATCAATTCCCTGAACATGATTTATGCAGGGATTCCCACATCTTCGGTCACGCCGGTTCTTCCGGATGCTTATCGCGATCTGGTCTACCCGAACGGCGTGGCGGACGTGGTCAGCCAGACACCTTTCCGCGACCAATTCGTGTTTGTTGGTTATGCATTCGGTGTCGTGGCTTCGGACAATCCACAGGAGCGATTGAAGGAAGTATGCTTAGTGCCCCGGTTGCTGCACGTCGCGTTCAACAATTTGACGGCTGTTGCGGATGAAGTGAAGGTGTTGCGCACTTCTCAACAACCAATGAAAGTGGACACGATTGCTTCCTACTACGCGCGCCTGCAGAGTGAGATTAGCGCCGTTCTTTCGCCAACCATGACGTTTCGCCACGAGATGCTTCTACTTCGAGACGCCATCATATCCGAATGGTTTGTTGGCCGTTCAATCAATGAAGCGGAGACAGTGCTGAAGGGGTTGCTTGAAGATGCGCGCCGGCGCCATGAAGAGCGTGAACGGCGAAGAGGGTGGGTATTGAACATTATCCTCGCTGTTCTCGCGCTTGTTTCTACAATCGGTGTTTTCGCGGACCTGAAGGAACTGGCCTGGTGGCCGTTTAATTTGGGTTAGCGCTGCTCAGAATCGGCGCGGGGATAGGGTCGATCACGCGTTCAAGGGCCAAACCCAATTCAATAAGCTTGTCTTCGCTGAAGGCCTGGCCGAAGAACGACATCCCAATGGGCAGGCCATGCCGCGTAACCCCGACGGGCAAGGTTATTTCAGGAAAGCTGCTCGCATTCGCGAGGTAGGACATTGTGTATGGGTCCGCCATGTCACAAGTGTAACGATCATCAGGAGCATCGTAGACTGGCGAGGCTGGACAAGCGATTGTCGGAAAGACGATGGCATCTAGGCCATGCTGGGCAAATAGAGCATCGAGTCTATCGATTAATTGCTGTCGTACTTTTTTGTCTGCCGGGCCGTTTTTCGTCGATGCAACTTTTCGCAACGCTTCAAGGCGCGCAGGATTGATCTGGCCATCTTTGGCGCTCAATTCGATCAACATTTCCAGGTTGGCAGGCCCGTCAGCTACGCTTTTGAGATAATGATTCAAGGCTGGGCCGAACTCTGCATCTATGATGAGGTCGAGCGTAGGCCACAGGGATTGGCGCGTTTCCGGCAGGTCGATTTCAACTATCCGAACGCCACTCTTTGCGAGCGCCGTGATAGCCTTGCTCACAGCCTGTTCCACATCCGGATGCCCAGCCGGGATCGGTTTTACGACGCCGATCGATTTTGATTCCGCCGGCTGCACCTTTGAATTCTGTCGTAACACATTACGGATTCTCTCTTGGAGCGGGCTGGGCTGCATCATCTCCACAAGCACAAGCCCTGTGAGACGGACTGTCGATGCGATCGGACCAACTACATCAAGGCTCGGGCTCAGGGGGATTATGCCATCAAGGCTGATAAGGTCATGTGTCGGCTTCATTCCAACGAGGCCGGTCACAGCGGCCGGTCCGCGAATGGATCCGGCCGTATCCGTCCCGAGGGCAAAGTCGGCGAACCCTGCCGCCACCGCCGCCGCTGCGCCGCTACTTGATCCTGATGCGTTGCGGCGCGGGTCATACGGGTTGCGCGTAAGCCCGCCTGTCGCGCTGTAGCCGAGCCGGCCGTATGAAAGCGCCAGTTCGCTCATATTCGTCTTGCCAAGCAAAATAGCGCCCGCCTCTCGAAGCTGCGCGACAACATCAGCGTCATCGGGAGGCACAGCTCGCGCGAGCGCTGCTGATCCTGCGGTCGTGGCCGCGCCAGCTACGTCAATGTTATCTTTAACGAGAAAAGTCAGCCCGTGGATGGGCGAACGGAGACCAGTCGATGAGAGTTCATGGTCCAAACTCTCGGATATGGCGACTGACTCTGGGTTGACCCATGTCACCGCGTTGACGCCTTGCGGCCCATCATCGAACTGACTGATGCGCTCTAGGTTATTTTTTGTGTTTTGTGTCGGCAAAGCATTCCGCTCATACGTTGTTCCGGCACAGCTGGTCACCGCCAATATAGAAACTAGCCTCAAGAAATGAAACATCTTCTGATCCTCGAGCTTGCGGGAGGTGGCTACCACAGGAAACACGAATCGGAAACCTTGACAGCTTTGGCCAATAGCAAGGGAATGGCGGTTTTCGCCACATCCAGCCGTCAGGGCAGGAAAATTACACAACAGCCGATCGACGATATGTGGTTTTTCCAAGGGTATTGAGGGCTGGCGAGCGGCGAAGACTCTGCTAGAGACTGGCCCCATGAAACGAGCCAAGACAAAATCCGCCAAACCGCCAAAGCCGCCTCGCGCAGACGAGATTTTTCTCGAGCCATTCGATGAGGCGCTGTCGCAGCGTTATCTCGCCTACGCCTTGTCGACAATCACCTCGCGGGCGCTGCCCGATGTGCGCGACGGGTTGAAGCCGGTGCACCGGCGCATTCTTTATGCGATGCGTCAGATGAAGCTGAACCCGACGGGGAGTTTCAAAAAATCTGCGAAAGTCGTTGGCGAGGTCATGGGCAACTTTCACCCGCATGGCGATCAGGCGATCTATGACGCCATGGTGCGTTTGGTGCAGGACTTTTCCGTGCGGGTGCCGCTGATCGACGGGCAGGGGAACTTCGGCAATATTGATGGCGATAACGCCGCCGCCATGCGCTACACCGAAAGCCGTTTAACGGCTGCTGCGGGATTGTTGCTCGACGGCATTGATGAAGACACTGTTGATTTTCGTGAGACCTATGACGGCGAAGGGCGCGAGCCGATTGTCTTGCCGGCGGCGTTTCCGAATTTGCTGGCGAATGGTTCTAACGGCATTGCGGTGGGCATGGCGACGTCGATTCCGCCGCATAATGTCGCCGAACTGATCGATGCGTCATTGCATCTGATCAAAACGCCGAATGCGCGCACGGAAACGCTCCTGAAATATGTGAAGGGACCGGACCTTCCAACAGGCGGCGTCTGCATTGAAGACGCCGCCTCCATGGAAGAGGCCTACGCCACTGGGCGCGGCGGATTCCGGGTGCGCGCGCGCTGGTCAGTCGAAGATCTCGGGCGCGGACGTTATCAGGTGGTTGTCACTGAAATTCCGTTCCAGGTGCAGAAGTCGAAGCTGATCGAAAAGATCGCTGAGATGATGCAGTCGAAAAAGCTGCCTGCACTCGCTGACATTCGCGATGAGAGTGCGGAAGATATTCGCCTTATTCTTGAGCCGCGCTCGGGCAATATCGAACCAGCGGCGCTGATGGAATCGCTGTTCAAGAACACTGATCTTGAATCGCGCTTTTCACTTAACATGAACGTGCTTGGCGCTGATGGCGCGCCGCGCGTTATGGGCCTGCGCGAGGTGCTGCAGGGATGGCTCGATCATCGCAAGGAAGTCCTGCGACGGCGTAGTGAGTTCCGCCTCGACAAAATCGCCAAGCGGCTTGAAATTCTTGATGGCTTTTTGATCGCCTATCTCAATCTCGACGAGGTGATCCGCATCATCCGCTTTGAGGACGACCCTAAAGCGCAGCTGATGAAGACCTTCAAACTGACAGAGAACCAGACAGAAGCGATCCTCAATATGCGCTTGCGTTCATTGCGCAAGCTCGAAGAAATGGAGATCAAGACCGAGCATAAGGAATTGCTCGCCGAGCAAAAGGCTTTGAAGGCGCTTTTGAAATCCGACGATGCGCAATGGGCGCGCATCTCCGAAGAGTTGAAAGAAGTGAAAAAGCTCTTCGATCCGAAATCGGAACTCGGCAAGCGCCGCACAAACATCGCAGATGCGCCAGCCATCGAAGACATCGACCTCGATATTCTAGTGGAAAAAGAGCCCGTCACTATCGTTATCTCCGAAAAGGGCTGGGTGCGAACGCTAAAGGGTCATGTCGAAGACCTGAAATCGATCAAATACAAAGATGGCGACCGCGAACATTTCCATGTGTTTGCGCAAACCACGGATAAGCTGATGCTGTTCGTCACAAACGGTAAATTCTATGCGCTGGATGTGGCGAATTTGCCGGGCGGACGCGGCCATGGCGAGCCGATCCGGCTGATGGTCGATATGGGGAATGACGATGCGGTCGTATCCGCGTTTCTTTATGAAGGCGGACGAAAGCTTCTCGTCGCGTCGTCTTCAGGGCACGGATTCATTGCGCCGGAAGATGAATGCCTTTCCAACACACGCAAAGGCAAACAGGTCTTAAATGTCGCCTCCGGCGCCGAAGCGGCCGTTTGCCGACCTGCGGATGGCGACTTGCTGGCCGTGGTTGGCGACAACAAGAAGTTTCTGGTTTTCGCCGCCGCCGAACTGCCGGAGATGACGCGCGGCAAAGGCGTTGTCTTGCAGAAATACCATGATGGCGGGCTTTCCGATGCAAAACTGTTTGCAAAAAAAGAAGGCCTCACATGGACAGACCGGTCGGGCAGAACCCAGACGGTTGATGACTGGAAATCCTATATGGGCAAACGCGCGCAAGCGGGCCGCATTGCCCCAAAGGGATTTCCGACATCGAAAAAATTTGGCGTTTGATGACCGTCTACGCGCCGTAAGTTTTCAGGAATGCGTCAGCAGCACTGACGGCGCGTTTACGGGCGGTTGCAGGATCGAATGCGCAGTCAGGGCAGAGCAACGCCGACATCTGATCGGCGCCTTTATTATTTTCTTTGCCTCGGCGGCGGTTCCCATCGGCGCGGCGCCATCCGCGATGCAACAGCTAATGCCAACACGATGCGTGCGACTGTCTCTGCGATCTATCTCTACATCGTTAACATCATCGGGCTGGGGATAGGCCCGAGCGCTACAGCGATTGTCGGCGATCTCTTCTTCCCGTTTGAGACCGGCATTCGTTACGCAACCGTGATCGTCTCGCCTTTTGGTTTCTTTGCCGGCGCGCGGCTCTTTTTTGCTTCGCTGAAGCATATCCGCAAAGACGCCGGATAGGGCTGGCGGCGGGCCAGCTGCAGTGAGGCGGAGACCGGCCGGACGGAGCGCTTGATTGTAAAGAGAAAATGGCTCCCCTTCGTGCATGCGTATCGAACTCTTTGCCGGGCGCCCAAGCCTGAATTCCAGGCCATTTTGCAGGAGGTTGGCTCCTCAAGCACTGATATTGTTGCTGCCCATCAGGGCCAGAAATGCTGGTGAAATTCGCTTTCTAAATTTTCAGGTTTCCACAAGCAGCTGATAACGGCATGTCCTGTTTGCGCGCAAAACCGGTCATTAAAAGGACCGGCTAAATAGCCTCAACATTCGCTGCGCCTTTGCGGAGCGGTTTATCGGGTCAACAGGTTTCGCCGACCAATCTCATTCGGTAAATCACGCGGTTGCCGTCATTAGATTGCCAGATCGCCGTGTCATCGCCGAGAAACTCGTAGGTTGAAGCGCCAATTTCAGCCCGGAACAAATTGGGCGACTCTTCAATGTACAAAAAGGCGTCCGGGTCCCCGCGGCGGCGTGCAATGATCGTATTGTCGCCATGAAAGCTGATCATATTGCGGTATTGATTGCCTTTCCCGTCGCGAAAGGCCCAGCAACCTTCAATTGCGATATATTCAGACAGATCAGGCAATAAAGACTCTTCCGACAACGCCGCATATTGATAAAGATACTCTGCGATCGCGTCGGCGAATTCATATTTCACCCGACGGTAGATTTCCGGTTCGTCAGCGAAGTAGATCGGGCTCAAAAGGTCTGACAATGGTCGCAAGTCCGCGAGGATAGGATATTGCGCCTCTCCTGCTGAGAAGCCGGATTCGTTCCAGCTTCCGTTACCGCCGACGGCGGTGAAAACACGCTCGCCATATTCATCCGAAACGGCCGTACTCGAACTTGTTTGCGCCCCCCGCGAAGTGAAGACTTCAGCATTGATCAATCCAAGGCTCGCAGCGCCCGTCCGACCCTTTTCTTTGCCGCGTCCGGACGCCCGGAAAAACCCCTCCCTGGAAATATATTGCGTGACTTTTCCCGCTGCGCCGTAGGTGACGGCGTAAGGGTAATGCGTGCCGAATTTTTCAATGATAGCGTAATAGTCGCCCGAAACGCGGGCGTCTTCGATGGCGTCGATAAAAGCATCTGAAAGTTGCGTGTAAGCGTGATCTGTGATTAGGGCATATTTTTTAAAGCGCATATAACCGTTTTCTTCAGCTACATAGTTGCTCTGCTTCAAAGAAGAAAATTTTTCACGCGCGATGTTGGCGCCTGAGGAAAGCCCGACGTCTCCAATATCTGTCTGGAGCCCAAACGCTATCTTTTCGCCATAGGCCGAACGGTTCATCTTCTGGAACTCGCGCTCGCTCGAAGTCGCAGCCGTGTAATGAACCATGCCCTGGACATCTTCTTTGACGATCTTCATCCCGAGAGGGATAATTCTTTTCTCGTCGATCGCGTAACCGCGGCTAACGCGCCGAAAGACCTCCGCTTTTGGATTGTTCAGAAATCGGTCCGGATCCTGAAAGACGACGTCATAGCCGCGACGATTTGCGGTCAGGTTTTCCACCGTAAATCCGATCATGAAAGGGTCGCGATCACTTATTTGTTCACTCCAGTCATTTCTCGAAACGCCGGGGCGAGGTCGAAGGAACGAAACGCCGTCGATGCTTATGCGGGCATAGCCTGTGCGGGTGACATCGACGATGAGGTCCGGCGTTCCGAAGCGGTCCCCGCCACGGCCAACCGCCTGATAGCGTTTTACCGCTCCATCCCGTCGCAGAACATCCGACAGCGCGGTTTCATCGATGCTCCGATATCGCGCCGTGTGATCAAAGGCCGGACCAAAATTAACCGAAAGTTCTTCGCCTCTATCGAAGACATCGATGAACAAAAATCTCGGCGTCGTGTAGACTGATGTTGCGAGGTTTTCCAGCGATGGGGAAAAGCTCTCCCATCCGTCCGGCTTGATGCTTTCATCAAGCGCAACGGGAACGTCCTCGCGCCATAGCCCGTCAATCCTCGCCCAGCAGTTTAAGCCGTTTGCAAGACCAAGGCTTTCAATCTGAGCAGTTGATGACGCAGCGAATTCTCGCTTGGTGATAGGATCGACCTTTCTGATCGGCGCGGAGTCGGAACGCTCCTGAGATTTCCGAAACTCCGCTTCGACTGCATCGCAACCGGAGAAGGCTGTCTGTGGACGGCCAGAATCAGGCTGAGCATGGGCGCCGCTCATCAATGCGACGCTTATAATTGCAGAAAAGACGATAATATTTCGCATATGACTGTCTCTTACGTGACCGAGTGGATTCGCCGATGCATTACACGCCGCCGATTTCCTGTTATTCACGCGCTGGAGGACGGACCGGTTCCCAAGTTCCGGCCTGGCCATTCCATGTGCGATTGCGAAATGTGACCAGTCGCTCCTGTATTTTGGTTTTCTGGAAGCGAACCTGGTTTTTTGCAGCCTCCCATTGCTGGGCGGATGAAATCCGTTTCCCATCGCGTTTTGTCTTGTATTCGCTCTGATTTTTGAGAACGGATTTTGGCGGTTTCTTTACGGGCTTGCTGGGTGTTTTCGAAGTCGACTTTTGGGCGGAAGCACGCGGTTTTGCCTGTGCATAATTGGTGATCGGGCCAGCGATCATTATGCTGAGCACACAAGCCATTAAGAATCTGATTTTCATTACGCCCTCCATTTACTGCGGCGTGTTGTCGTTTTCGACCAGAAGCAGGCCCGCTTCCGGAAACACGCTGGCGGCGACAAGGGCGTCGATAAAGGGGTGGACGATGTCGCCTTGCGGAAACGCAGGCTGGAATTTGAACGTTTCCAAAGTTTCCAGATCCAGCGCAGCATTCCAGATACGAAGCTGCCCGATGTCGCCTGTAAATGCGCCAAGCGAACCGTCGATGGATCCTATCCAGAACGCATCGACATCATACGCGCCAAGCGCTGTTTCAGATATCCCTCGAACGCTGCCGTCCACTATGATGCTAAAGCCATCATCCGCCGCAACAATGGCGACGTGATGCAGTTTGCCGTCAGAAAAATCAAAAGGCGCGACAATTTCAGCGCCTCCTGACAATACGCCGACGCCGTCGCGATCCCGCATGATCGCGATAATATATGATGCGTTTTCCACGCTGATATTTGATGCAACCACGGGGTCAAAGCCGGGGTCATTTTCCCATCCCGGCGCAACCCAGAACTCAACTGTTATATCGCCATTGACAGCAAGCGCCGGGTCAGGCTGGATTGCCATAGATCGAGTGCCATCAAACGAAGCGATATCGGGCGAATAATTTCCGTCTTGCGCTTGCGCCTGACTGGCGGCTGCAATTGCCAAGGCTGCAGCCAGCCAACGTCCCTTTCCGATTTTTAATACAGCGCGGGCCACGACTAGCAATCGCTCCCGACATAGCGGAAATTCATGGACGTATTTTTCGAGCGGTAAGAGGCTGTTCCATTGTTATAGAAGGTAAAGAAGTGTTCGCCGGCGCCGCGCGACTCATAGGCGTTGTTTCCGACATTGTCGTATAGCGAGGCGCCGCCGCGTCGACCGATGGGCGTTACGTAGATGCTGTCCGAGCCGGCGAATTCGACTCGATTGGTCAAACCGGTGTCAGAGACCCAGCAACCAGCGATGGTCGGTCCAGCGGGCTGCGATCTTGCGGCGGGCCTGTCATAGGGACCCGGAACCGCATAAGGGTCGGTCGCCATACAGCCAGCAAGTGATATTAAGGCTGTCAGTGCAGACATCGCTTTGATGCCAAGTGATTTGTGAAAAACGTTCATTTCCGTCCTCCTTTTTCACATGCGCAAACTGTTTGCGCTGAAATCGCCAAGAGGACGCAAGTCAGATTTTATGGGTCCTCAACCCGGTAAGCGAGGAAAAACGAGGTAAACGATCAGGAGAATTCGAAAGAATCAAAAAATCCATCAAATTACCGCACAAGCAATTGAAAATGCGGAGGAATTCGTCTGCTCGCGTCAAAGGAACAAATTCGACACTGAGCGCTACGTCGAAATTGATTTTAATGCTTTGACGCGGCTGTCGTCGGGGCCGAATACGGTGCTGAGATCGTCCGCAGCCTGAGCGGCCAGCGTTCGCGCTTCATCCAATTTGCCTCGTGCCGCCAGCAATAGGGCGAGTTTGCCTTCTGCTTGAGCCGCCATCCAGTTTCCATCCGGAAGGCCCGATTTCGCAAGCGCTGCTGCGCGCCTCATCTGTTGCTCGGCCGCATCGTCGTCGTCCAGGATTTGATAAACGTTCGCCAGCGCGGACAACACATCAAGAAGCGCCGCTGAGTCGTCGCCGAAAAGAGATTCCTGTTGTTTGAGAATCAAATTGAGTTCTTTCGCCGCACCCTGTGCGTCGCCGAGTTCCGCATTGGCGCTGGCAAGCCCGCGCCGCGCGTCCAGCGTGTCTAACAGAATTAGCGATTGCTCTGTCGATAAAGCCTTTTCGAAAGCGTCACGCGCCTCACGCCACTTGCCAAGTCCGAAAAATGCATGGCCCTGCATCAGGAAAGTTTTTGCGCCGCGCCGTTTTTCCGAATGGCCTGTTGCAATCCAGACGTCGCTTGTTTCGGAACACAAATCGATAGCGGCGGCAAATTGTCCCTTCAAAACATGCCAGCGGCAAAGCGACAGCATTATTTCTCCGTATGCAAATGAAAATTCGCCGTGTTCCTTGACTGCAATCTCACGTTCTCGTTCAAGTATTTGTCGCGCTTCATCGAATTGGCCAAGCCGCGATAGCGCATGCGCCAGTTGATAATTTTCGTATCGGGTTTGGCTATGTGCGGAGCCGTTGACGTCGGCCGAGCGTTTTGCCGCGTCGCGCCAGAGCGGAGTAGACTGATCGAATTCATAAATCCGGTCTAGCGCTAAAGCTTCATTGCCGATGCTGATGATTGTATTTGGATGGTTGTCGCCCAACAGTCGCCGCGCATTTTGTGTCACCTGGACATAGAGAGGCAAGGCGTCGCGCGCCTCTCCGCGCCGGCCATGGATCACCGCCCGTAGCGCGAGTATTTGATTGAACGTGTCGCTGGATCGGATTTCATCACGCTGATCTGAACGCTCTATCCTGTCTGTTGCTTCCCTTAGAATGGCGAGAGCCTGGTCGTAATCAGAAGCGGAGTAGTAGGATACGCCGAGGCGCACCAGGGCAAAAATTGTGGTTTCACGGTTGGGGCCGTACAAAGTTTCGGCTGCCTCGAGGGCGATTTTGCGATTTCGGATGGACTCATCATGAAGTTCCAAACTTCGCTGGACCTCCGCGAGTGAGCCAGCCGTCGCCATTATTGACTCCAAACTTGCTTCCGGATGCTCATCAAGAATGTCCTGCGATCTCGTAAGCATTGAAAGCGCTTTATCGAAGTCATCAAGGTTGTAATAACTGAAGCCAATCGCCTCCAGCAATCGCGCCTGAACCAATGGCTGATCGTCCAGTTGACTGATCTGTTCCTCGCCCTGACGCAGAAGGTCCCGCGCAGTAATATCTGCTCCTTTTGCAACTTCGGGATTCGACGCCTGGAAGAGATTAATAAGGAAATCAGAAACCTCATCCGCCTCTGACGCCGCCAGTGTTGCTTGAGCGGCGGCTGATCGAGCATTGTCCCGTTCAACAGCGAGGCGAAAAGTATAAAATCCTGTCACGCCAATCAGAAGGATAAGCGCTGCGCCTGTCGCTGTTGCTGCGGCGACGTTGCGTTTCAGAAATTTTCCTGCGACGTACCACCACGCGGCGGGCCGCGCTTCCACGGGTTCATTGTTCAGATACCGGCTTAAATCGTCCGAAAGTTCTTTGGCCGACGAATACCGATGGTCTGGATCTTTCTGCAGACATTTCAGGACAATATTGTCGAGGTCGTGAGATAAGCGCTTCGCTCGCCGAAATGTTGGCGCTTTTTCGCCATTCGGGTCACTCGCCCGGCTGTTCCCCACGACCGACGACGCCGTGCTTGGAGGTTTCGGCACGTGGTTTAAGATCACATCTTCAAAATCGCGAATTGTCGTTGGTTTATCTCCGTAGGGAGACGCGTCGGCGAGCAGACGATAAAGAAGAACGCCAAGCGCATATATGTCTGTAGCGATGGTGACGGTTTCGCCGCGGACCTGCTCGGGGCTGGCGTATTCAAGCGTCAAGATCCGTGAGCCCGGCTGAGTCAATTGAATGCCGGCTTGACTCTCTTCGTCGTCCTTATCCTGCTGCTCAATGAGCCGCGCCACGCCAAAATCAAGCAGCTTGGGTTCGCCGTTTTCCTCGACCAGAATATTGTCAGGCTTCAAATCACGGTGAACGATCAGATTGCGATGCGCGTAATGAACGGTCCTGCAGACTTTTTGAAACAGCGTCAAACGATCGGCAAGTGAAAGGTTTCGCTCTTCGCAATAATCGTCGATCGGCGAACCCTCAATATACTCCATGACGAGATAGGGAAGATTGAGATCGGTTGATCCGCCATCGATCAGCGTTGCAATATTCCGGTGTCGAAGATTTGCAAGCGTTTGCCGCTCAAACCGAAATCGGGCCGCCGTCGTCTCGCTGAGGATTTGTGATCCCATGACTTTGATAGCGACGTTCTGCTCAAACGCCCCATCGCCTCGATGCGCCAGAAAAACAGCGCCCATGCCGCCGGCGCCGATGCGCTTTGAAATGGTCCAGGGGCCGAAGCTTTTGCCGAGCCAGGGATCTTTTGCGTTTTCGCCCATCGCCGAAGCCGCATCGGAGACAAGTCCGTGCAAGATATCGTCTTGACTGGCGTCAAGTTTCAGCAATCGGCGGAGTTTCTCACCCAGGCTCGGGTGTTCAGCCGTAAAGTTCGCAACAAATTGTGCTTTTTCGTCGCTAACTAAAGCGGTCGCTTCGTTGAACGCCTCGGCAAGTAAGTCAACGTCGCTTTTCTTCATTATTCTAATGTTTCTATCTGCAATAAAATCGCCATAAAGCCTCTAACTGCAAAAAGCGAGATTCATTGCCAAATTCGATCAACTCTCATTCGTCAATGCGTCCGAAAGCCATGCCCGGGCAAACCGAAGCTCACGGCCAATCGTCGCGGTCGACAAGTTCGTTACCTGTTGAATCTCCGCGACGGTCAGTCCGCCAAAATAATGAAGATCGATGAGTTGCGCTTTGCGTGGGTCTGCGCTGCGGAAATCTTCCAGAGCATCGCCTAGGTTGACCATGCTGCTTTCCAGGACAGGGGCGACACCGACGGACTCATCGAAAGTAATATGGATCTGGGCGCCGCCGCGCTTTGCAGCGGACCGTGATTTCGCATGATCAATCAAAAGCCGGCGCATCATTGTCGAAGCCAGTGCAAAAAAATGCGTGCGATCTTGATAATCGACACCAGCGTCGACTAACCGGATATAGGCTTCGTTGATTAACGCCGTGGGCTGGATGGTGTGGCCTGGTTTTTCGCCTCGGAAAAGACCCGCTGATCGCCGGTGCAATTCTTCGTATACGATCGGCATTAATGCGCCGCCCGCGTCGTCGTCGCCTTCGCTCCATTGACGTAGCAACAAAGTGATATTCTGGTTCTTTTCCATCAGTCTGCACCGTAATTAATACAGCGATATAGTCTGCTTATGACCGGTAAGAGGTGTGATCACAATCGGTCGCCGCAACACATTGGCTAAATCTCTCCGCTGGCGTTTCAAATTTCAATGTCTTTCTCGGCCGTTCATCTAACTGGCGTGCGATTGTGCGGCTCAAAGATCGGTTGCAAGCCAGTTTATACAGCTTGGGGCGCCGTGCGCGATCCCAGGCCGCTCGCTGATCGGAACTGACAGCTCGATAAGTCTTTCGCTCGCCGTTGCGCTTGGCTTCACGGCTGATTGTGGTAGGGGAGCGCCCCAGCTGTCTCGCAATATGGCGCAAAGATAATCCGACCTTAAGCACTCGCGAGATTTCTTCACGTTCTACAAGGCTTAGCGCTGGTCGCGACCGGATTCGTTCCGGCGGGCGTATGCGGCCCGTCCGCGACAAAAGTGGATATATCGATAAAGAATTCTGAATAGCCCCTAGATTCATGGACGCCTTCTTCCCTAAATTTGAGGCAAGGAGGCCGTGGTGGGTAAAGTCAATTTCAGTGAAGAATTTAAGCGGGACGCGATGGCGCAGATAACCGAGCGGGGCTATGCGGTTGCGGAGGTGTCGCAACGACTGGGTGTCAGCCAGCACTCGCTTTATGCTTGGAAGAAGAAGTTCGGATCGGCATCGCGTTCCGGCGATGACAGGGACGCGGAGATCCGACGCCTGAATTCCAGACCCTTTTGCAGGAGGTTGGCTCCTCAAGCACTGATATTGTTGTTGCCCATCAGGCCCAGAAATGTTGGTGAAATTCGCCGTTTTGAGGCTCAGGTTTCCTCAAGCGATTGAAAGTGGTCGGCTCGCGTTGCGGGCAAAGCGGACGTTTGAGAATGTTGCGACTTCTACTGTTGGCCCGAAGTTGTCGGTCAGAGCGCAAATCCCGGTCCAAGTAAAACTACAGACAGTCCAGCTACCAAACTTGCAATAGCCAACCACCTCAGAGAAAGCCTAATGGCCGCGGCCGATTCTTTGACGTTCGGCGTCAAGCGGGGCGCCAACAGCAAGCCAGCAGCCAGTCCAAAGGATTGTGGCGCTGCGTGATGTAGAATTGCATTCATTGGTGCACGATCGAATAGGGCCGTGGCGCACGCAAAGACACCTGCTGTCAGCCACGCGATTGTAACGATCCTTGCTAGGCGCGATCTGTTGGGAAGAGCAAAGTCGGCAAAACCTCTCGCAACAGCGACGGCGACTATGCCATATCCGGCCACCCCAGTGATGATCATCGCGAAGCGCACCGGATTGCCAACACGGAATTGATGTAGAGCCCAGGCCCAGTCATCAGCAAGAGTGGCGGCGCTAAATAAGAGCTGGCCGAAGAACCAGAACAGATTGAACGCGGCCACCAGGCCGTACAACAATCTAACGGAGGAGCTGCCAGTAGATCTTAGAAACCAGAAGACGCCGAGCGACGTTGCTCCAATGAGCAGGCTCGCGAATGGACCGGCCAGATCTATCGCGGCGCCGCGGATTGTGCATTCGACATGGGTTGAGGAGAGCGAGACGATATGGCCGCCCAATGCGATGCAAGCACCGCCATGTCCAATTGCGTGATGAGCAATATCGGCAGACCCATAGGCAAGAAGTGAGACTGCCATCAGCGTAAGGAAATTGTCGCGTGCTAGCATCCCGTGCCTTTCGCCCCGGCGGCGGGCGAAGACCGAAGCTTAATGAGCGAGCGAACCGCGCTCAGAACCTTAGCCCGCTGCCATACAGTACGGCAACGATAGCCTTCGGCGACCTCCCGTCCATGACTTTGCGCGCCAATGTTCCGTTTCAGGATGTTTATTAAGTCTCAGTCGAGTGGTCTGGCGCCACTGGTTGGATGCAAGTTAAAAATATGTTCGAAAATCAAATTGGGGTTACGCGTGAAATTTCCAATAACTCATTGATTTCCTTGCCTGGAGGTGGTGGCTCCCCTTCGTGAATGCGTATCGGACTTTATGTCAGGCCCCCAAGCCTGAATTTCTGGTGATTTTGCAGGAAAGTGCTGCTTTCTAAGCCGCTCATTTTTCATGTTTTGTGCGGCCTCAATGACAGCCTACCGTAGGGTTGGCTGTAGTAAGCGGCGAAAGTGCTATATTCCCGATTGGTAATGTTTTACTGGTTTGGTTTGGTTCTGATGTGATTATTCCTGCACAGGAATATTTTTCTTGATTTTCAGGATTCAGACCTATATATTCCCGTTCAGGAATATGTTATGACGCCAAAAGAAATCGGCATAACCATACGCGAATTGCGCAAACGCCAGGGATTGCGCCAGGACCAGCTCGCCGGCGCCGCCGGCGTCGGCCTGCGCTTTCTCATTGAGTTGGAGGCCGGCAAAGAGACTGCTCAACTCGGCAAGACGCTGGCGGTCTTGAACGCTCTTGGCTGCAAGATCGAACTTGTCGGGCCCGACGGGGACGGCTGATGACCAAGACATTGAATGTCTGGTGGGGCGGCGAGATCGTTGGCGCCCTGACCATCGACCAGCACGGCGAGATGGGCTTCTCATACGCAAGCGGCTGGCTCGCCGCTCCGGAAAAACCGGCCTTGTCATTCTCTCTGCCGAAAAGAGAAGAGCCGTTTAACCGGCGCGAATGCCGCCCATTCTTCGAAGGCCTGTTGCCGGAAGAAAACCAGCGCATCGCTGTCGCCGGAGCGCTGGGGATATCTCAAGGCAACGAATTTAAGCTCTTGACTGAACTCGGCGGCGAGGTGGCCGGGGCGCTGACGCTCTGGCCGGAAGGAGAGGCGGCGCCGGCGCCGGCACTTCCTGCGCAAATGGAACCGCTGGGAGAAAACGCGCTTGTCGCACTGCTCGACGAATTGCCGAAGCGACCATTTCTTGCGGGCCAGGAAGGCCTGCGTTTGTCGCTTGCCGGCGCCCAGTCGAAGATCCCTGTCGTTCTCGTCAATGGAGACATCGCATTGCCGGCGCCAGGAGAGGCGACAAGCCATATTCTAAAGCCGCCGATTGATCGGTTCCGGGGAACGACGGAGAACGAAGCCTTCGCGATGCTGCTAGCGAAAAAGATCGGGCTTGATGTCGCCGGCGTTGAAATTCGACACGCAGGGGATCGCTCCTTTCTGCTGGTCGAACGCTACGACCGGATTCGCGGCGAAGACGGCAAGTTGCAGCGCTTGCATCAGGAAGATTTTTGCCAAGCGCTCGGCTACACGTCAGACCGGAAATACGCTGCCGATGGCGGCCCGGTCTTTCGCGATTGCTTCGACCTGCTCCGCCGCGCGGCGTCGCGGCCCGCCGTTGAAGTCTTGAAGTTTTTCGATGCGGCGATTTTCAACCTCATAATCGGCAACGCCGACGCCCATGCGAAGAATTACAGTCTGCTTTACCGTGAAAACGGCGCTATTGAGCTGGCGCCGCTCTATGATCTGCTGTCCACTGTCTATTATCCGGAATTATCGCCGCGTCTCGCGATGAAAATCGCCAAACGCCATACGCTGGAAGAATTAAAACCGACCGATTGGGAGAAATTCGCTGATGAGACCGGACTCGCGTTGCGGTTCATCAGAACACGCACGAAAAAGCTGGCTAACGCGGTGAGCGAATCAATTGGCGAAACTAAAGCGGAAGTTTTGGAATCCGCGTCTAACATAATAGCCCTTGAAGAACTCTGTGACCTCGTAAGCGCCCGCGCCATCTCTCTTGAACAAAGCGTTCCATAGTGCGAAATCCAACAACCGTATAATTCCAGACCGCCGCCTCTTCTTCTGGCGGCATCGGCTTGCCTTAAAGATCTAAACTACGACTGGGACACAAGCGGATATCAAAAGCTTTGCTGGCTCAGGTTCCAGTAATTGGAAGCTGACAGATGGTAAAAATCTGGAGACCCGGAGAAAACCTGGTAAGCCCGATAATAAGAATTTTATTATCGGAATCAGTTTTGACGAAGCGGAAGCGCTTTCGCTTAGTTATTTTTTCTGCAGATATTAGCCAGGTTCGACCTGAAAATCGAAAATGCGCATGGAGAATTCGGTATCGATCGATCTGAACATGCGCCCGCCTTTCATGCGCAAGTAAAAATGCGTCATCAGCGGCGGAGCGTCCGGAATTTTGCGCTCGAAGCGCTGCCGGAAAATAAAAGCGTCAATTTTGGCGAGCGCGCCGGGTTTGAAAGGTCTAAGCGAGCGAACAGAATACAGTTTGAGCTCCTGTCGGCGTTTATCGATAACGAGTCTCGTCCGGATGGAGGAGCCGTCGTCCACCGCCGGCGCCTGCGGCGAAGAAAATGAATAAGTCAGCGCATTACTGTCTTCGTTCGACAATCGCACGTTTGTCAGGTGATTGCGATAATCGGCGTAAATAAGGCCGCCAGGTTGCGACTCCAGCCGTTTGTATTTTTCAAGATTGTCTTGTGCTTTATCGCTTAACGCGGCCTTGTCGCCTGAGACCAGCGTCCACGCGTTCCGCCCGGCGTCATACCGCTCCACGGCGGCCCGACGCGGTTCGCGTCGGGCGAATGGCAGGCACTACAGCGGGCATTATAAATTGACTCGCCGCGGACTGCGTCGCCGTTTTCGGCCGGACGATCTTTTTCCGCTGCGGCCTCCGCAAAGACGCCGCCAGCAGCGCCGAGCGCCGCCGCCAGGAGGGCGCATCGCCATTCAGCGTTCATCGCTTGCTCTCCCGGGCGGCGCTGCAATCAGCCGCCAAAGGTCAGCGCCGCTTGCGGCAGCGACATGCGTTGGTGATCAGTCATGGGCCTTTCTGACCCGCCTTCACCACCCGCTCACGAAGCGCCGCATCATATCCATGAGCCATCTTTGCCTACTCATCTCATCGAGGCAAAGAATCACTGTTCGAATGATTTGTGAATCGCCAGAGTGTCAGTATGCTCTAGCAGTATCAATTGCTGTGGAACAAGGCCGGTGAACGAGGGCGACAAGCATTGAATATCCGTCTGTGGTCGTCAATGCCCCTAGTGCAGTTGATTGGTTTTCCAATTCATGAAGCTGGCGTTTGGCTGCTAAATTTCAATCCTATTTCCTGTGCGCTTCTTGCAGCGTCGCTGGCTTCGTCATAAAGGCGGATAGCAACTTGCTCGGCGTGAACGCCGTCTTCTTTGTGGATGGCGTCAGAAATGAGACGCCAGTTTTGCGCCGCCCGCTCCCGAACGCTTTGAGTCAAAAAGCCCAGCGGTCCGAACATTGTCGGCGCACCGGCTCGGATATCGCGAATGAGCGCGCGAAGGCGCGGGCTGTGAGAGGCTTCAGTTACGATTGACCCAAGCTCGATTGTTTCCAGAAAAAACTCCTTTGGAGAAATATCTGTGGAAGCGAGCTTCTCAAGACGTTTTACGCCGTTCCGTAGTGCTTTCTTTTCTTTTTTCGTGGCGTGAACCGCGGCGCGCCGCGCGCTCAGCCCAAACAGTACGCCGCTTATTTCAATTGCTTGCAGGGCTTCGTCATCACTCATGCTGACGACAGAAGCGCCACGGCCTGGTTCGACCCGTAAAAGACCGCGCGCGTCAAGCAATTTCAGGGCTTCGCGCACTGGTCCACGGCTGACGCCGAACCGGTCAGCAACGTCTTGCTCCTTGATGCGATCTCCTGGCAGGTATTTCTGGGAAAGGATCGCTTCGCTTAGTTTTTGTGCAATGTCGGCGGCCGAAATGCGGGGCGCCTTCTTCGGCTTTTCAGGCGTCGTCATGGTTGCGACGTCCTTTTAAGTACGATGTATTGTTCACGTCGATCATCTCCGGCAGAACGCCCGCACAATAGAGTTGTTTTGTGTTGCTTGCGAACAAGCTATTCATTCTGCTTCCGGATTAGCGGGATTGCTCTCGTCGCTCAAGACGCATCTTGCCGCTAGAAAATAGAGAACGCCTGCGGCCGCAAAGCCAATCGTGCTCCACACGAGTGCAAATCGAATTGATTCGGCCGCGAGTTGCGGCGCCGTCAAGTCGCTGACAAATCCGATAAAGGAAGGGCCGAAACCGAACCCGATCAGATTGGTGCTAAAGAAAAGACAGGCGGCGGTGGTCGCCCGCATTCGCAGGGGTGCGAGGGTCTGGATCATGGCGAGCGTCGGTCCCTGCCAGGTTGCAGTAAATATGGACAAAGCGCTCGCGAACAGAAGGCTCGTAAGGGTGTCTGGGACCAGATATACGATCAAGGCAAGGGGTACGCCGATCAGTACGCTTATCGAGGGCACATAAAACTGCCAGCGCATGTCAAATCTCTGGCTTAAATAGTCGGCAAGATAGCCTCCCAGCAGTATGCCAATGCCGCTGAATACGCCAACGATCAGGCCAAGCCAAATACCGACTTCGGCGATGCCGAGCCCGTGAACGCGGATATAAAACACGGCCAGCCAGTTAAGCGCCCCGAAGCTTGAAAACATCCATGCGGTGGCTCCGGCGATTAACAACAACAGGGCTCTGGTTTTTTGAACATGCCGCAGGACAGCGAGGAGTGAAGGCGCGGGCGCGCTGTCGATAAGGTTTTCGGAAATCCCGCGCGCAGGTTCGCGAACAAAGACCGAAAACAGAACGGCGATCAGCACGCCTGGCAAACCGATCGCCGCAAAGGCCCACCGCCAGCCAAAATGTTCAGTGATATAACCGCCGAGAATGTTTGCGATGAGGATGCCGACCGATCCGCCGACGCCGTAAATAGCCATGACGCGTGCGCGTTTGTTCTTTGGAAAATAATCCGCCATCATTGAATTGAGGGCTGGCGTGAACCCGGCTTCCCCTGACGCAACACCGATGCGAGCTAATAATAGTTGCCAGTACCCTTGGGCAGCGCCGCAAAGAGCTGTGCAGGCGCTCCATACGCCAACAGAAAGTGCGACAAGGTTTCGCCGGTTGCCACGGTCGGCGAGCATTGCCAGCGGAAAGCCCAAAGTCGTGTAGAAAATTGAAAAAGCCAGGCCGGACAACAACCCGAGCGCCGTATCGGAAACCCCCAACTCTGCTTTGAGGGGCTCAAGAACGATGCTGAAAATGAACCGGTCGCCGATGTTCACCACATTGGTCGCAAAGACGAGTACGAGAAACAAAGTCAGGTTCGTATTGCGTGCGGCGTATGTGTTGCTGTGAGAGGTGTTCGTAATCACGCCGTTTGCGCCCTACCGATTTTGATATCCGATATCCGGCTTACGAGCGCTTTTTGGACTGCATGGGCTGCGCGGGCCAGAAGCGCTGGCGTCGTCACAGAGGGCGTGTCAAGCGCCGTGTGGTGAAACCTGTTCGCGCCAAAGATGCCCAGAATGGATGAGTACTCGGCCTCCAGTATGATGCGTAGCTCGCCAGCCGCCGCGCTTACATCAGCAGGGTATGGATGTTCCAATCCAGGTTCTCCGGCAAAGGCTGAGTGGCACTTCCCTAACCAGTCGGCGCTTGCCATGGCGTAGCGTTGCGGATCAGCGGAGGAAAGAGGCAACAGTCCGTTTTGTGTTTCATGATAATCGCGCGCCGCGACGTTGGCCCCCAGGTGCAGCCATGCCGCAGTTTCGTGCGGGCGGGGAGCGCTCGATTTGAGCATCGCGCGCATACCGGCAAAACCCAATTCGTGCCCTGATGTAAAAATAAACTGAACAGGTAATTCAAAACGCGATTCAACAAACCAGGCCGCCAGTTTCAGTGCAATGGCGACGCCTGGGCCGCGCTCTCCCGCGCATGGGCCCCATCCCGTGGTTGGCGTGGAAATAACGATTGCGTTAGCGAGTGGCTTTTGCGTGTCGTAATTCGTTGCGCATATATTGGCGCCCTGAATAAGTTGGGAGCCATGACGAACGGTAACGGTTAAGGGGGCGTGGCGGTACGCTGCTTGTCGAATCATCGCTGCTTTAGCCGGGCCGATATAGACAATTGGAATGGGCGATTTCGCCGCCGATTCCGGCGCGTTGATGGTGCAGGTCTCACCCGTTGGTCCATTGGTAATGCAGACAAGTGCCTTGGCGTTCGCACGGATTGCGTCGCGAACAGCTGTTTCTATTGCCGGGTGCTCATATTCGGACCAGCGCTGATATGGTAGGTCGCAAATAGCGACAGACGCGCTTGATGCAGGTTCGGCGATTCCCAGAAAAAAAGCCTTCCCGGCAACGCCGGTTGCATCCGTCCCAGGCGTCCTTAATTGCGCAGCACAAGTAATTTCTTGCCCTTCGCACGCGATATGCGCCGCCTGCAGCGGCCGAACGCCAGCGTTAAAAGGCAAGGTTTTTGTTCGAAAACCGAATGGTTTCAAATAGTGTAGTAACCACTCATTGGTGGCGCGCTCGGCGTCAGAACCCGTTTTGTGATCGCCAAAGCCTGCATAATCGCAAACCAAAGCATACAAATCGTTGCCATCTGCCCTGAAAGAGCATTTCTCAGGAATGCGGTCGCATCCAACGTTTTTTGCACTTGCCGTCAGGGTCACGGATCGGCCTTTTTGTTTTTCACACACGCGCTCATCAGGTCCGCCAGCGCACGCTCTTCCTTGAACACGCGATCAAAGCGGTCGCGCATCATGATCACGCCCCAAACGCCTTTTTCCTTATCGATCCAGGGCATTGTGCCGAAAGCGCCAGTGCTATGCGCAAACGCGCATTCCGCCGTTTCGTCCACCTCGCACCAAACGCCAAGTCCGTAGCCGAACGGTTCTGAAATGACGGACGGCACATCTATGCCGGCAGCATCCCCGCGTACATTCGACAACATCTCATCGAGACTGGGTGCCTTGAGAATTGGTTTTCCGTCATTGCTCAGCGCAGTCAGAAATGCGCCGAAATCGTCAATCGTGATATAAAGCCCCCCACCAAGCTGGGGCGTGGCGACATCGCTGCCATTAAACGGATGCCCCCATCGCGCGGACTCAATGCCCAATGGCGCTGCAATTTTTCGATCAAATAGATTGCGCCATGTTTCGCCCGTCGCAATTTCAGCGGCGGCGCCCGCAACCTGAAACGATGATCCGCCGTAACGGAACTCTGCGCCGGGTTCCGCCAGCAGCGCTTCGCCAAGAATGCGCCGTCCGGATGCTTCGACGCCGTCATCGCCGAGACGTTTGAAGACAATGAACGGATCGATGCCGGATGTATGCGACAGCAATTGCCGGATCGTGATCGTGTCGGCGTTCGGCGTACCCGGAAACCATGTTGAGATTGGATCATCAAGGTTTAAAACGCCATCATCGGCAAGCGAAAGGATCGCCGCCGCCGCAAGCCATTTACCGGCAGAGGCGACGGGGATCGTCTCTTCGATATCCCATTGCCCATAGCTCACGCGAAGCTTAGGGCCAGTCTTATCTCCGGCAAGCAAGGCAAACCCGGCAAGTTCATGATGTTGCAGCATGGCTTCCGCCGCCGCATCCAATTCTCCGCGTCCTTCGCACTGGAGCGTAGAAGACGCGCAGGCGGCGGACGCAAGCGCCAGCCAACACGCAGCCAGCGCGAGCCCCAGACGGCGAAAGAAACGGTTATCAATCAACGTTCGAACCACGTGTGTTCCTTCAGCCTATAAGATTGCAGTGCATCCCTATGAGCATTGCTAATTGTTAGCATCGATTTGTGTTTCTATAGCGGAAAGAATGAGCTGGACGAGGATTTCGCCTTTCAGATAGCCAGGCGGTATGCCGTCCGGAACATCCAATGCGGGTTCGTCAAGCAGCAAAAATGCGCTGTATTCTCGGCCGACATCATACCATGGATAGGATCCGCCTGCGCCTGCATGGCTGTAAAAATCAAGATTGCGCAACCCGAGATTAGCGCCGAGTCCGTCGTTACGGAATAACCCGTAACCATAACGGCGGAGATCATAATATGGAGAGTACATAATCGTTGCGCCGTCCATCTGGTCTGCGCGCATGGCGGTGAGCGCCGCTTGCGAAATCACTGTTTGCGGTTGGCCGATACTGTCCGTGCATTGTCCGGTGAGCATAACCTCTGCGATTTCGCCCCCCGCGTCGATGTCCATGATGACGCCGCCCGCGATCCAGGGGTTATCATTTCCAAAATAGCTGAAGTCCGATGTCGCTAGATCGCAAGGGGTGGAAAGGTAATCATCAACGCTTTGATGCCATGATTGACCCAGCGCATTCTCCAGCGCCAGCCCCATCATTTGCATGGCAGATCCCGTATAGCGGAAATTCTGGCCCGGATTACTCTTCAATGCATCCTGGCTAATCGCGTCAACGCATGCGGAAAGCGTTGTCGTGTCGTCTATAAGGCAGGGCTGCGTGTCCGGCGTATCTGCTTCCATACCGGAAATATGTGACAGCGTTTGCCTTACGGTTATGTTCTGATACTCGAAATGATATTGATCAATCGTCGGAATATATTGATCAACGTAGTTGTAGATGTTCCAGGAAACGCTTGGATCTTCATTGGCGGCGAGGGCGATTATTGCCGAAATCGGTTTTGAAACGGAAAAAACGGGAATAGCGTCATCCAGTTGACCGTTCGTCCAGTCTCCGAACGCTTTCCTGTACACAACTTGCCCTTTGTGGGTGATGATAAGCCCGCCGCCTGAAGGCTGGGTGGGTGCGCCGCTTCCAAGCGACAGCAAATTGTCAAGCTGTGTCCAGTTGTAGGTCCCTTGGGCCATGGCGGTGTTGGCGGTTAAAGAGAAACTGGCGGCGAGCATTATAGTGGTCAGGAAATACAGGTGTTTAGGTGTCTTCATCATTCGCTCCCGTCTTTTGTTTGCGTTTAGGCAAAGCGGCCCCGCGCCATACTGGGAGGCCGTTCGGGCGAGGCCGCTCGCGCAGGGCGTCGCGTGTCCCCACGGCAACATTATTGTTGACAATAAATACAAAAATTGTCAACAATAATAAAACGCCATTAGGGAGGGTTCAATGAAAAAGACGATATTGCTGGCATCAGCTTGCGCAAACAGCGTTGCAATGGGGGCGGTTGCGAATGCGCAGGATACGGAACGAGCTAACCGGCCCGCCGATCAGATCGTGGTCACCGCGCAAAAGCGGGAACAAAACATTCTTGATGTTGGTCTCACCGTTACAGCGCTTGATGCCGAAACCTTGCGCGAATCGCGCGTGCTCGAAATGCGTGAGCTTACCAACTATGTTTCGAACGTCGATATCCGCGAACAGGCGCCGGGTATCTTGCCGATTGTGACAATTCGAGGCGTCGGGCTCAATGATTTCAGCAACACGAACAATCCGAGCGCCGGGATTTATATCGATGAAATTTATATTTCATCGCTCGGGCTGATGGCTTTTGATTTTTATGATCTTGAACGTGTTGAAGTTCTCAAAGGTCCGCAAGGAACGCTTTACGGCCGTAACTCAACAGCGGGTGCTATTAACTTTATCACCGCCAAACCAAATTTCGATGGCGCCTCCGCGATGCTTTCTGGGACGTACGGTAATTTCAATACATACGAAATCGAAGGCATGGCGAACCTGCCTGTCAGCGATACGCTGGCAATCCGGTTGAGCGGCAAGACGATACAGCAGAACAAGGGATACTATTTTAATAGAACCACCAGCGAAGATATCGGCGAACGCAACGTCGCCCTCGGGCGCGCGCAAATCCGCTGGACGCCAAATGACGCCGCCGATATCAATCTTAAAGTGGAAGGCTTTTCTGTGAACTCCGGGATTGGGCAGGGCGCCTTCTTTGGAGGCCGGGACTTCATGAACCCGCCTTCCTTCCAGTGCGCAGCGATTGCGATGGGTATGGTCGATCCGGCGTGCACGAGCCCGTTCGGATATAGCGATCAGGATGGCGATCCGTTTGCCGGCGACTGGGCGGCCCGGAATTTTTACGACGCGCGCCAGGTGGCGGCGACGCTGCGCGGCGTCTTCGATCTCGGCGGTGCGGAACTGACCAGCGTCACCGGATTTATCGACGCCGACCGGGCCTATTACAACGACCTTGATGCGTCTCCCGCAACCGCGCTCGAATTCATACCGAGTACGGATGTTCGCCAGTATTCACAAGAGTTCCGGCTTTCTGGAACTGCCGGGGAGCGTTTCGACTGGCTACTGGGCGCTTTTTACTCCCATGACCGGATTGTCGTTGGGTCCATGGGCTTTCAGGACGACTTTTTCCTGACGCAAACCTCCGGTTTCGGCGATCAAGAAACGGATTCCGTTGCCGGATTCGCGCATGGGGAATACGGCGTTACCGATACGCTGACCTTGATCGGCGGATTGCGTCTCAGCTGGGAGAAGAAAACATATGTTGCCGAGGTTGCCGACGAAAACCCGTTCGGCACAAGCTGCCTTCTCAGCCTGACCTGCACGCCTGGGATCACGGGGCCGGTGGTGCTGGCGTCGACGGATGACGAAATCGATGACACGAGCGTTTCGTGGAAGGCGGGGATTGACTGGAAGCTCGCACCTAACACGCTAGTTTATGGAAGCGTATCACGCGGCGTAAAGTCTGGCGGTTTCTTCTTTGGCTTTGCAACGAACAGCCGCTCGTTCCTGCCGTTTGAGCCGGAAAGCCTTGTCTCCTATGAAGTTGGCGTCAAACATCAAACGGCCAACAACGCACTGAGAGTTTCCGCCAGCGGCTTCTATTATGACTATTCGGATATTCAGACGTTTATCCTCGATGAAATGTCAGCGATCCCCCAGCAGCGTCTTGGCAATGTCGATGAGGCGACGCTTTACGGCGCTGATCTTGAGGCGACATTGCTGCCACCGGGGATAGACGGTTTTTCCATCACCGCCGGATTAGGGTTGCTGCATTCTGAACTTGGCGCGTTCAATGCGCTCGGCGGGCCCGTGCCCGAAGGCAACGAGTTTCCGAATGCGCCAGCCGTCACGTTCAACACGTTGGTCCGCTACGAGCGGCCAATCGGAAATTCGCTGCAAGGTAGCGTGCAGTTCGACGGGCGGTATTCAGGCTCCATGTTCAAAGGCGCGCTGAACAGTCCGCTCGTTGCGTCCGATCCGTTTTCGCTTTGGAACGCGCGCATCGCGCTTGGCGATGCGGACGGTCACTGGGAGGCGGCGCTCTGGGCGAAGAACCTGTTCGACAATCAATACAAGATTCAGGGCGTCAACCTGACAGCGCTGGGCTTCGGCTATGAAAACTATAACCCCCCGCGCACCTTCGGCGGCACGATCACGGTTCGGTTTTAGGCGAGGTGCAAGACGAGCGAGGCGGGCTTCGACAAACGAGCTATCGATGTTGATCAAAGTCTTGGAGCCAGCGCTGCGCGTAGAAATTCTTTGAGCCTATTTCTCAAATTGCGCTGATCGTGTGGTCGTAAATGCCTCGATCAGCCATCTGCGGACGTACCGTCCGAGCGGACGTTGAGCGGAGTTACGTCCCCAGAGACTTTGCGTTCATCTTGCAAGTTCGAAAGTAAGAATGGGGGTCGTGATTTTCGCGCGTTAGTTCATTGATTATGTTGCGAAAAATTAATGGCTCCC
>BQJG01000028.1 GCA_021604585.1 Hyphococcus sp. | reverse complement strand
TGGTCACGCTGGCTTCGCGGCAGTCGCGGGTCAGCATGGAAATGATTTCTGTCGCCGAGCCATCGCAGAAAAGTTGGCCGAGGGTCTTTTCATGATAGGCGATCGAGTTTGCCTCGACGCGCTTGATGAAATCAGCGGGCGTGTAGCGCTTCAGCGCCGAGACGCAAAAATGCGGGTTGGCGGAGAGAAACTGTTTCGGCGATGTGCGGGTGTTGGTGAAGTTGCAGCGCCCGCCGCCGGAAATGCGGATCTTCTCGCCGGGATTGTCGGCGTGATCGATCAACAACACGCGCCGCCCGCGCCGGCCCGCCTCGATGGCGGCCATCATGCCGGCCGCGCCCGCGCCGATCACAGTGACGTCAAATTGCGTCTTGGGAAGATTGCTCATGGATGAGGTCGTACGCTCGTGTTCGTAACCCCGTCAAATCTCTGTCGCAGTTTCCTCAATTGCAGTGACGTTATAATGAAATGCGTTCATCGACCACGTATCGTTCCGCTTTTCGACGGCAATCGTGTAATCGACAGAACCCCGCTGATGTGATCCGGTGGTTGTGCATTCTGCGGTCACTACTTTTCCCTGCCCTGTTGAGGTGGACATATTGGTTGAGCATTCGATCTCATCAAGTGCGTTTAAACCACCTACGGTGCGGGCGCCTTGTTGCATCAGCGCGATGACCTCGGGTTCTTTGAGAATGCCTTTCAATTTGTCGCTGGCGCGGACGTAAACCTCGTCCGCTGACCAATCGCTGGCGATTGCGAAAATACTTTCGCGCACATAGGTTTTGGCTTCCTCTTGTGCAGGCCCGAGCTGCACACCCATGTAAATCGCCGCGCCAATGAACATAACGATCAGCAGCACGAGAATGCCGCCCAGGACGGCCAGAAAGTTGCGCATAAATGTGCCCCGTATATTTGTGCAAAATCATGCAATGGGAGCCTGGGGAAGACAAGCCGTCTTGCATTTTGGGCCGGGGCTCGCCAAAAAGAGGCCATGGCCCAGACACCCAAAAAGCAACCTGACGACGTTTCATCCCTTTCCTTTGAGGCCGCGCTCGCGGAACTCGAACAGATCGTGCAGAAGCTCGAAAGCGGGCAGGCGGCGCTGGAGGATTCGATCGCTCTTTATGAACGCGGCGCAGCGCTGAAAGCCCATTGCGAAGCAACGCTTAAGTCGGCGCAGGAAAAGATCGAGAAAATCGTTGTCGGCGCCGATGGCAAACCGAAGACGCAAAAAGCGAGTTTTGAGTAGGGCGGGGGTCCAAGGCTGTTACCTGGGAACTAAGATAAAACTGAACACGGTTAAGCGATTCTCGATGCATCCCTCCTCTTGATTAGGAGCATGCGCCAGACGCCATTCCGTCATCGAATCAACCGCAGCTTGACCAAAAATCTCGCCGGGCACTTCGGCTAGAATAACCGTATTTTCGACGGACAAGTCTGCGTTGATACGATACCCAACAAGCGCTGACCCTACATACCCTTTGTTTGACGCCGTTCTGGGGTATTTGGGGGGATCGCGTTTTTCCCAATCAATATTGCACTCCTCTGGAGGTTTGCTTGCAGGAAATACAGCATCGTAATCGAAGTGTGAAAACTTAGTCGGATCCGGGATATCGTTTTCCGGTTGCGCTAAGCGAATGCGCGAACTGGTGAATGTGTCTGGCATTGTTGCTTGAAATTGTGCTTTCGATTCAAGCAAGGCGGCGGCGGTCTGGTTCCACGCCAAGATGAGAGCAAGCGTTCTATCGAAAGTTGCGATGTCATTTTGAAGTGGAAATAATTTACCCGCCTTGATGAAATGCTGGTTCGCTGCGATAATGTCGTCGGCAATTCCATCATCTCTGAACATCGTGGCCACACCAAGCAACAACAGTGCCTCGGCGTGTCGGCGATAAGCTTTGGGTTCAGCAGCATAGAGCAGGGTTTCTGCTCGTGCAGCACTCATAACGCCATCGTCGTAATGTTCGTCAGCCACGTCGCCTGATGCAAGGCGCAGCCACATCATAGCGATATCACTGCTGCGAGGCTGCCCTTCGGTGTCGATTGCAGACAAAAGGTCACGAAATGCGTCGCGTTTTCGAGACTGGCGCGGATCAACCGCGAATTCGACAAATGCCAAATATAGCTCAAGGTCATCCGCCGGCAGGTCAGCGATGCCCGCAGCCTGAAGTTCTGACGCGCGGCGCAAAGCGGAAGTGGCGTTTTCAGGGTCGGAAAAGAGCACCAACTGACCATAATTAAAGGCGAGAACTGCGGTCAGATTATTATCACCGAGCTCTTTTTCAGCGGCCTGCCAGGCTGTATGCGCATGTTTGATTGCAGCGTCGGTGTCACCAGCTTCCAGCGCGGCGTTATATAGTTTGTACTCAATGAGATAGGTCTTGTCCTGCGCGGCGGCGGTCCCGACCGCCAGCATTGCTGAGGCCGCGGCGATCCCCGCCACTTTAATGAAAATCCTGTTCATCGCGCCCCCCGGCCCATTTCCGGTCTCTCTTATGGCCAGACTAGCGAGCAGACCGGAGGCGGGCAAATCCGGCCGCGGCGGGGGCCCTCCGTCCTTCCGCGTCCGTTAAGCAACAATTGGCTTCAAAATGCCGTGGGCTTGCCGCCTTTTCACCCTCAAGGGGGTGGAGAATTCCGGCCAAGGGTCTAGAAATGCCGGCTACCGCAATGCAACGAACCCTTCGGGACGGAGAAATCCGAAGCAGCGTTTGCGAATGAGAATAAGAGGGGATGACCCATGGCTGTTAATACGCCGCTGCTCGATACAGTGAAGTTTCCCGCAGATTTGCGGAAGCTGGATAAGAGCCAATTACGCCAGCTTGCTGATGAACTGCGCGCGGAAATGATCGATGCGGTTTCCGTAACCGGCGGCCATCTCGGCTCCGGTCTCGGCGTGGTCGAGCTGACAACGGCGATCCATTATGTGTTCAACACGCCAGACGACCGGCTGGTCTGGGATGTCGGCCATCAGTGCTATCCGCACAAAATCCTCACCGGCCGCCGCGAGCGTATCCGCACATTGCGGCAGGGCGGCGGGTTGTCCGGTTTCACCAAGCGCTCGGAAAGTGAATATGATCCGTTCGGCGCGGCCCATGCGGCGACATCGATTTCCGCCGCAACCGGTTTCGCGGAAGCGTCACGCCATCTGAAAAAGAACACGACGTCCATCGCAGTGATCGGCGATGGATCGATGTCTGGCGGCATGGCCTATGAGGGGCTTAACAATGCCGGACATTTGGGATCGAAACTGATCGTCATTCTCAACGACAACGACATGTCGATTGCACCGCCGGTCGGCGCCATGAGCGCCTATCTCGCGCGCGCATCGTCCTCCGGCGTTTATCAGGGGTTCCGCTCGTTCGGAAAACAACTCGCGAAACGTCTGCCCAAGGCGGTCTATAAACAGCTCGCAAAGGCCGAAGAATATGGCCGCGGCATGGTCACCGGCGGGACGCTGTTTGAAGAACTCGGCTTTTATTATGTAGGTCCAATCGACGGTCACAATCTCGATCAGCTGGTGCCGGTCCTCGAAAACGCGCGCGACATGAAGGAAGGCCCGGTCCTGGTTCATGTGGTGACGCGCAAGGGCGCCGGCTATCCGTTTGCCGAAGAAGCCGCCGACAAATATCACGGCGTTGCGAAATTCGACGTGGTGTCCGGCAAACAGCAAAAAGGCACGCCCAATGCGCCAGCCTACCAGAAAGTGTTCGCTAAGACGCTGATCAAGGAAGCGGAAAAAGACGACAAGATTATCGGCATCACGGCGGCCATGCCTTCCGGCACGTCGCTTGATATGTTCGCCGATGTGTATCCGGATCGCTGTTACGATGTCGGCATCGCAGAGCAACATGCCGTGACATTTGCAGCCGGCATGGCGGCCGATGGCATGAAACCGTTCGCCGCGATCTATTCGACGTTCCTTCAGCGCGCTTATGACTCTGTTGTGCATGACGTGGCGATTCAGAACTTGCCGGTGCGCTTCCCCATGGATCGCGCGGGCCTGGTCGGCGCCGATGGGCAAACACACGCCGGCGCATTCGACATCGCTTATCTTGGCTGTCTGCCGAATTTGGTGATCATGGCTTCAGGCGATGAGGCCGAACTGGTGCACATGACAGCGACGGCCGCTGCTTATGATGAAGGCCCGATTGCGTTCCGCTACCCCCGCGGCGAAGGCGTCGGCATTGACATGCCCGAGCAAGGCAAAATTCTCGAGATCGGTAAGGGCCGCATCATGCGCGAAGGCACAAAAGTGGCGCTTCTCGCGCTGGGCGGCCGATTGCAGGAAGCATTGAAGGCGGCAGACACGCTGGAAGCCCAAGGCATTTCGACAACTGTCGCCGATGCGCGTTTTGCGAAGCCATTGGACCATGATCTGATCATGCGTCTGGTGCGCGAACATGAAGTGGTGATCACCATCGAAGAAGGTTCGCGCGGCGGTTTTGGCGCGTTTGTTCTGCACTTCCTGTCAGACGCCGGTCTTCTTGATAATGGCGTAAAGATCCGCACCATGACATTGCCGGATGTTTTCCAGGATCAGGACTCGCCGTCGAAAATGTACGACGCGGCGAAACTCAACGCTGCGCAAATTGTCGAGCGTGCGCGCCAGGCGTTGGGCATGGAGTCCAACGTAGTGAATCTGCGCGGCTAACGACGCTTTATTGCAGCGTCATCACGCCGATCGTCAGAAATCCAATGACGCCAATCGCTAGCGCAATGGCGAGGGCGATAGCCGCAATTTTGTCAGGTTCGCCTGTCCAGCGGCGGCTGTCGTACCGGCGTAAAGTCTGCGTCATGGCAAGCCTCCAGAGTCGTTTTCAGTCCCCTCTGTTGGCGCTGAGCATTGAAAAATGTATGTATGCGAGCACCGCTTTCAAGGCGGATTTCGCGCATGTAATGCGAGAGAGAGGTTGTCATGACTGATCAGGCGCCGCGCCCTTCCATTTTGGTGATCATCCCGCCGCCGGTCTGGGCGCTGATCTTTAGCGTTGCGTCTTGGCTTGCAGGGCGCGCTCTGGAGCTTTCTGCGCCGCTCCACCATCCTGTCGCAGGCTGGGCGGTGTTTGTTTTCGGTTTTCTTATCTCAGCATCGGGCCGTATGGCGTTCTCAAAGGCTGGGACGGAAGTTGTGCCGGTATCAAAAAAGAATTCCGCGCTGGTCATTGACGGGCCGTTTAAGTTCACGCGCAATCCAATGTATCTTGGAATACTCGTCGCAACGATCGGGCTTGCCCTCGTTATTGGGACCATTCTCGCCATTGCGGCGCCCATAGTTTTCTTTCTCTTTGTAAACTTCATTTCCATCCCATATGAGGAAGAAAAGATGGAACGGCAGTTTGGCGAAGACTATCTTGCTTACAAACAACGCGTTCGTCGTTGGCTCTGATTCGAGCGCGAAATTTTATGCGCCTTGATCAATATCTCGTTCAAAACGGCTTGCTGGAAAGCCGCGCGCGTGCGCAGGAGGCGATCGCCGCCGGATTGATCAAGGTGAATGGCGCCATTGCCTCCAAGCCAGCGCAAAAAATCACCGAGGACGCGTCTGTGATCGTTTTGGGAGAAGCGCATGATTATGTTTCGCGCGGCGGAGTGAAGCTTGCTGCGGCCCTGTCCGCCTTTGGTATTGATCCAGCCGGGAAAGTCTGTCTCGATCTTGGGGCCTCGACGGGCGGCTTTTGCGATGTTTT
Source organism: Hyphococcus sp. (assembly GCA_021604585.1). Classification (GTDB taxonomy): domain Bacteria; phylum Pseudomonadota; class Alphaproteobacteria; order Caulobacterales; family Parvularculaceae; genus Hyphococcus. The sequence goes on along the minus strand of BQJG01000028.1, from coordinate 38,279 downwards.
GTTGCGCACAGGCGCGGCGAAAATTTATGCGGTGGATGTGGGGCGGGACCAGTTGCATGAAAAGATCCGCGGCGATGCGCGCGTGATGAATCTTGAACGAACGCATGCAAAAGAACTGTCGCGCGCACTGGTTCCCGATCCGATTGAGCTGATTGTGTGTGATGTCAGTTTTATCAGCCTCAAGAAAGCGCTGCCATTCGCGCTCGCGCTCTCAGGCGCAGCCACAGAGCTTGTCGCGCTGGTGAAGCCGCAATTTGAAGTGGGACGCGAGGGGCTTGGCAAAGGCGGGCTGGTAAAGGAAGGTCTCGCGGGGCCCGTCGCGCAGGATATGGCGAAATGGATCGAAGTCGAAGGCTGGCGGGTGAACGGCGTGATCGATAGCCCGATCCGTGGCGGCGGCGGGAATAAGGAGTTTTTGCTTGGCGCAACAAAGGCGGCATAAAAAGCGCGCCAGGCGGATTGTTGCGAAAGTAGAAGCCCGGGAAGCTGAAATTCGCATCGATAACATTGGCGCGCGCGGGGATGGCGTCGCGTTTGTGGACGGCGCCAAAATATTCTCGCCCTTAACGGCGCCCGGCGACCTTGCGCGCATCGCCTATCGTGGTGATCGCGGTGAAGTCATCACGCTGATAGAAAAAAGCCCGCACCGGGCTGAACCGGTCTGCATTCATTATGGCGATTGCGGCGGTTGTGGGCTGCAGCATGTAAGCGAGGCTTTTTATCGCGATTGGAAGCACGGCCTTGTGGTTGATGCATTGGCGCGCGAAGGCTTCGACAGTTCTATCGTCACGCCGCTCAAAGCCTGTGCGCCTGCAACGCGGCGTCGCGCCTCATTCGCCGTGCGTAAGACGGCGGCTGGGTTGGTCATGGGATTTAACGCGCGCGCCTCAGCGCGGATCATCTCCATCGCACAATGCAAAGTTCTTACGCCAGAGCTTGAGCAGGCTTTGCCGGATTTGCGCGATCTTGCATCGGCGACGCCCTTGCATTGGTGCAAGTTCGATCTGAACGTGACCCAGTGTGACAATGGTCTTGACGTAGTGTTCAGCGGTAGTGACGCCGATGAAGATTTGTCTGGTCGTGACATCGAACAGCTGACCCAGGCGGCGCGAAGCGCCAACATCATAAGGCTTTCTATTACGGATGCGGCGACTGCCATGTTTGAAACGCCGATGGTTCGCTTTGGCGGCGTGTCTGTTGCAGTTCCGCCCGGCGGCTTCCTTCAGGCCAGCCATGAAGGCGAAGCGGCGCTGGCGGCATTTGTTTTTGACCATGCAAGCAGCGCAAAACGGATTGCGGATTTATTTTCAGGTTGCGGAACTTTTTCCCTGCCATTAGCGGCGTGCGCTGCCGTGGATGCCTTTGACAGTGATGGGCTGGCAATCGCAGCGCTTGACTCTGCCGCGCGGTCAGCTGGTTTGCGTTATCCTTTGAAACCCATGCAACGCAACTTGTTCGATCGCCCGCTCAGTACGGACGAGCTAAATGTTTACGATGCCGTGGTTTTCGATCCGCCGCGCGCTGGCGCGCGCGCCCAATCGGAACAACTTGCACAGTCTAAAGTGAAACGGGTAATCGGCGTTTCCTGCAATCCAGCGAGTTTCGCGCGCGACGCTGCGATCCTGCGCGATGGCGGCTACCACCTGTCGCAGGTCTTGCCCGTTGATCAGTTCGTTTTTTCGCCCCATGTTGAGCTCGCTGGCCTCTTCATAAAAGGATGAGCGATGGCGCCTCTCAATAGTATGATCGCCAATAGTGCTAAGCGCGCGGCCTATGGCGCGATGCAGGCGGCGCGGGTTCTCTGGTACACCGGTCACTACGCGTATGGCCGCCGCTTGATGGGGCCGCTCACTGATCCCGGTGAAGCGCCCTATGCGGAAGAGTTTGGGCCGCTGGATCGGGAGCGATTAAAAACCTCTTTCCGGGAGCTGTTTCAGCGTGACTGGCGCAATATTCGCGACGGTATATATAAATTGCCAGGCGAGTTACGCCGTACGCCTTCGCTCACAAAACTTTGGCGCGAAAGCCGCGATTATTTGCTCGATGCGCGCAAAGTGGCGCAGCGCAAGGCGGGACGCATCCATTCCGAAGTGCTGACGGATGCTCATCGCGAACGCTATCCACGGTATTATTTGCAGAATTTTCACTATCAGTCCGATGGCTGGCTTAGCGATGCTTCCGCTGCACGCTACGACATGCAAGTTGAGACGTTATTCACCGGATCGGCCGGCGCCATGCGCCGTCAGGCGCTTCCTTTTGTCCGGCGCGCCTTGGAGAGCAAAGATATAGCCGCCGCGCATTTGCTCGATCTTGGTTGCGGCGGCGGCGGATTTCTCGCAGACGTGAAAGACAACTGGCCGTGGCTTGGCGTGACGGCGCTGGATTTGTCGCCTGCCTATCTCGGCAAGGCGCGCGTTGCGCTTGGGCGCTGGAAAGATGTTGATTATGTGCAGCAGCCCTGTGAGGCGACCGGTCTTGCGGCTGAGCGTTACGATGTCATCACTACCATCTACCTCTTCCATGAATTGCCGCCGAAAGTGCGTTCCGAGGTTGCAGCCGAAATTATTCGCCTGCTCAAGCCGGGTGGGACATTGATCGTCGTAGACACGATTCAATATGGCGATGAGCCGGGCTTTGACATTTTGCTCGAAAACTTTCCGCGCGGGTTTCACGAACCTTATTATGACAGCTATTGCCGAACGGATCTGAACGCCTTGTTCGGCGAAGCAGGCTTGACCAAGCAGGAAGAGTCGATTGCATTTTTGACAAAGGTTTCCGCCTTCGAGAAAGCCTAGCGCAGTTGCGCTAGCAGGCATGCTGGACTTGAGGTGCGGGCATTGGCAAGCTGACCTTCGTTTCAAGGGGAGCCGTGCATGCGCCTTTTTGCATTAATTTTGTTTCTAGCAGTCGTCGCGTGCGATGAGCCGATGATCGTGGCGAATGTTCCCGCCGTGACGAACGATCCCGCGTATATAGACGAAGAGTATCCCCCTTCCGTGGTTGAGCTCGGGATCGACAGTTACGGAGAGCGTATGAACGGTCATATCTATCTGGCCGACGGGCAGGGGCCGCATCCGACGGTCGTCATGCTGCATGGTTTTCCGGGGAATGAAAAAAACCTCGACTTGGCGCAGGCATTCCGTCGCGCGGGCTGGAATGCGCTGTTCTTTCATTATCGCGGCGCATGGGGGTCGGAAGGGGTGTTCACCTTTAATGGCGCCATAGACGATGTTGCATCGGTGCTCGCCTTTCTGCGCGATCCGGCCAATGACAATTTGCGGGTAGATCCTGATCGGATTGCACTGGCCGGTCATTCCATGGGCGGTTTCATGGCGTTGCAGGGCGGCGCCCGCGACGAGAATATCAGTTGCATTGTCACCATGGCGGCGGCGAATTTTGGTGATCGCGCCGGAATTGCCTCGGCGTCGCCTGAACAGCTTGAGGGGTTCAAGCAATATTCAGATCAGCTTGTCATGCTCAACGGGTTCAATGGCGACACGGCGATTGCTGAACTCGCTGCAGCGGGCGAAAGTTTCGACAACACCCTGCTTGCGCCCAAGCTTGCGGGGAAGAAACTATTTCTGATCGCTGGAGAGCGCGACCGGGCCGTCGACATCGCCGTGCATGAGCGTCACATGAAGGCGTTTCTTGACGCTCGCAACATTCAACTGATGGAGCTTCGGCTTGACGCCGACCATTCATTTTCTTGGCATCGGCTGCGTTTGGCGCACGAGATCGCTTCATGGCTCGATCGTGAATGCCGTTGAGAGTGTTCGCTCCACACCGCTAAAAATGTGCGTTTGGAGACAAAATTTGGCGAAACATTGATCGAATAACGCCTTTGACGTTCCGTACGCGACGTAATATAATCCAGCGCTTCAACAACCGGCGGCGCGCCGTCTAATGTGGAGGACTGCTATGGGGCTGATAGCGCTTGTCTACAGTGTGGTTGTGTATTTCGTCTTCTTTGCAACGTTTTTGTACTTAATTGGGTTTGTGGGCGGCGACATGACCGCGTGGGCGGGTTTGCCCAAGACCGTTGATTCCGGGCCAGGATATGTCACGGGTGCGCCTGCGGCGCTGATCAATATCGGATTGCTGCTGCTGTTCGGATTGCAACATTCCGTCATGGCGCGCGGCGGGTTCAAGCGGGCGTGGATCAAAATCGTGCCGCCCGCCATGGAGCGCAGCACCTATGTCTTGGCGACAGTGGTCGTGCTTGTTGTCATGTTTCTCGGCTGGCAGCCAATGACAGCGGTGGTCTGGTCGGTTGAGTCGCCCCTCTGGAGCGGTGTCCTGTTGGCGTTGTTTCTACTTGGTTACGGACTGGTCTTGCTCACGACCTTTTTGATCAATCATTTTGAATTGTTCGGGCTGATGCAGGGCTGGTTCAAATTCAAATCGAAAGAAGCTGTCGAGCCGAAATTCGTCACGCCGATGCTTTACAAATATGTTCGGCACCCGCTTTATCTCGGATTTCTGATTGCATTCTGGTCGACCTCGCATATGACGGCGGGGCACTTGCTGTTTGCGGCGATCTGGACCGCGTATATTTTTGTCGCCATCGGCTATGAAGAACGCGACATGATCGCCGTCTTTGGCGACAAATACCGCGACTACATGGCGAAAGTGCCGTCGATCATTCCTTTTGGCGGACGGAAGTAACGAATTTGACGGTTATCCGCACTGGGCGCGGTGAAGCAGCGCGTGGTCTGCGAGGACCAGCGCCATCATCGCCGCGCCCACCGGCACGCCTCTGATGCCGACGCAAGGGTCGTGACGGCCTTTGGTCTGGATCGTTGTTTCCTCGCCTTTCGCATTAATCGTCCGGCGCGGGGTGAGGATTGAAGAAGTCGGCTTTACCGCAAAGCGCACGACCACATCCTGTCCCGACGAGATGCCACCGAGAATGCCGCCAGCCTTGTTGGAGAGGAAATGCGGCGCGCCGTTCTTGATGCGGATTTCATCGGCGTTTTCTTCGCCGGTCAGCGCGGCGGCTTCCATGCCGGCGCCAATTTCAACCGCCTTCACCGCATTGATCGACATCATGGCGCTGGCGAGATCGGCATCGAGTTTGCCGTAAACCGGCGCACCCAATCCGGCGGGCACGCCGGAAGCGACGACTTCAACCACCGCGCCATAAGAAGAACCGGCCTTGCGCGCTTCGTCGAGTTTCTCAGCCCATAGATCTGCGGCTTTGGCGTCTGCGCACCAGAACGGATTTCTTTCAACCTGCATCCAGTCGAAATTGGCGCGGTCAATTTTGTATGGACCCATCTGCACCATCGAGGCGCGAATCCACACGCCGCCCTCAAACACATGCGACAAGACTTTTTCAGCGACAACGCCGGCGGCGACCCGGGCCGCCGTTTCTCGCGCCGACGATCTCCCGCCGCCGCGATAATCGCGGAAGCCGTATTTCGCGTCATAGGTGAAATCGGCGTGACCGGGGCGGTATTTGTCGCGAATGTCGGAATAGTCTTTGGATCGCTGATCGACATTGTCGATCACTAAGCTGATCGGCGCGCCGGTGGTGCGCGGCCCATCCGTGCGGTCATCTTCAAAAACACCGGAAAGGATTTTGACTTCGTCCGGTTCTTTGCGTTGCGTCACGAATTTCGACGTGCCCGGCTTGCGCTTGTCGAGTGCGGTTTGAATGTCTTCGGCGCGCAGGATGATTCCCGGCGGACAACCGTCAATCACGACGCCGAGCGCGGGGCCGTGGCTTTCGCCCCAGGTAGTGAACCGGAATGCTCTGCCGAAACTGTTGAAAGACATGTCTGATCCGTGATTATAGCTTCAGATGCGGAGAGCCTATACCTATAACCGCATTTGAATCCTAATTCCCTCCCATTTCGGGGAGGTTAAGGAGCCCGGATGTCTGACATAATTCCCCCCAGCCCCGATGATGACGCCTATGCGGTGGACGCCGATCAGGGCGAGGTTTTCACCATTTCCGATCCCATTGCGCAATTCGCCGATTGGCTGGCGCTGGCCGTCAAGAAAGAGCCGAATGATGCAAACGCTATGGCCCTCGCTACGGTTGATGCGAACGGCCTGCCGGATGTGCGCATGGTTCTCTTAAAAGACGTGACGGCTTGCGGGCTCACTTTCTACACCAACACCGAGAGTGCAAAGGGCGTGGAACTCGCCGCCAACCCGAAGGCGGCGGCTGTCTTCCACTGGAAATCGATCCGGCGGCAAGTGCGGTTCCGCGGTCCCGTCGAACGGGTGTCAACAGAAGAAGCGGACGCCTATTTCGCCACGCGTGCACGCGGCGCGCGCATCGGCGCCCATGCCTCCGCGCAATCTCGCCCTTTAGAAAGCCGTTTTGCGCTGGAAAAAGCCGTAGCGGCGAAAGCGGCGAAGTTTGGTCTTGGAGATATTCCGCGTCCGGAACATTGGTCCGGTTATCGCATTGTTCCGCTGCAGATTGAGTTTTGGGTTAATAGGCCATTTCGTCTGCATGAGCGCCTTCAATATGAGCGCGCGAATCCGAACAGCGCCTGGACGAAACAGGCGCTGTATCCTTGAAACCGTTCGCGGGCAATTCTCGATTTTAGACGGTGTGAAACCAATCTGCGGCAAACCGAATGGCGAAGCGGCTTCAAACGCTATAGTCTCGAAATCGTTGAGTTTTCATTTCAAGCTGAGGGGCGCGATAAATGAAAAAAACCTTGATGCTGGCGGCGGCCAGCCTGACTCTAGCTGCGGCGTGCGACCGGATTGGCGTTGCATCACCGGAAGCCGAAAGCAATGCGATATCAGCGGATGTGCCGGCTGACTCCTGGCTGGCGGATTTCGCCGCCGCGCAGAGATTGGACGAACTAGGCGGCGGCGCCGAAGACGCTGAGCGATTTGCTGAAGCCGGCGCCTATTACGAACTGGCCTTAAACGCCTCTGAGAATGTCCCGAGCTCGACTAGCCTCGTCTACGGTTTGTCGGCCGCTTTTGATTATGCAAAAGCCGGGAGCAAAGCTGATGCGTTGCGCGTGCTGGAGCGCATTGCGGACAAAGGCTGGCGTCAAGCAGACTTGTTTGAAGCTGCTACGGACTTTGAGATGCTGCGAGATGATGACCGTTTCGTATCGGCGATGCAAAAGATGCGAGACAATGAAAAAGCGTTTTACAACAGCCACCGCGATCCGGCGGAAGCGAAGCTGATTTTCGATGACGTTGCGCGGTTCTGGGCGGCTTACGACTTGTTGGCGGCGGAGAAAAACAAAGCGAAAAAAGCTGCGATCTTGCGGAAACATTATCTGGCGCCGGGAACGCCGGGACTGATTGATTATCACCGGATTAAAACACAGACGATGGAACAGCTCGTCACCAGGCTTGAAGACAGCCCTGGATATTATGAGGGCATTCGTGAACGCACACTCTCTGCGTCCGCCTATGGCGATCAAATACGAGATGGGTTGAACCGGTTCGTTGCGATGTATCCGGAAGCGAGCGTGCCCGATGTGACTTTTGTGATCGGACGGCTCAATTCCGGCGGCACGGCTGGTCCTACGGGCATGCTGATCGGACTGGATGTCTGGTCGTGGGCGCAGGGCGTGCCGCTAGACGGCGTTTCGGAAGGCTTTCAAAAAGTCGTCAAGAATCTCAGCCTTGATTCCCTGCCGTTCATCGTCGTTCATGAGCATGTCCACGCTCTTCAGCAATATAGCGGCGAGCAAACTGTTCTGCTGGCGGCGCTGCAGGAAGGGTCGGCGGACTTTCTTGCCGGACTCGCCTTACCGGAAAATGAAAAGCCGCATTACTACAATTGGGGACTTGAGCGCGAAGAGATGATCTGGCGGCGTTTTCAGGATGAAATGGACACAAAAAACATCGGCAACTGGTCTGGCAATAATGGCTCCATTGAGGGCGGCGATTGGTACGCTGATCTTGGATATTTCGTCGGCGCTCGCATCTGCGAAGCCTATTACGAGCAAGCGGCCGACAAGGCGCAGGCGATTCGGGATTTAATGTTTGTGTCCGACCCGAAAGCGATCCTTGAGGCGAGCGGCTATGCGGCGCGTTTCGAAGGCTAGCCTGCTTGCTTTTGAAATTGCGAAGCCGGCCCAATCCCCCTAGTGTTTTCGGCAACCGGATCGGGAGCTTCGCATGCACATCATTCTCGCCATACTCGGTGCGCTGGCGGCGGCCTTCTGGGCTTTCACCCATTTCGTCAACGCCGCCAATCAGGGGCGCGAAGCCATCGGCGATGTCAAAGGCGTGATCCGTCGCGGCAAGTGGAGCCGCCGTATTGATCAGCGCCTCATTGAAAATCTCTCCGACCCACGCGAGGCCGCCGCCGTACTGCTTTATCAGGTCGCCGCCTATGATGGCGCGGTGACGGATCGTCAGCAGGCGCAACTTGTCTCTGATATGCGCGAGGCTTTTGAGGCTGATGAAGAAACTGCGCAATCGCTCTATGCTTTTGGCCGCATGGCGGTGGGCGAGATCAATGACGCAGGCAACAATGTGCGCAAAATTTTACGCCCGGTCATAGACATCTGCACGCCGGACGAAAAGAAGCGCCTCGTGGATTTGCTGGACCGCGCCGCAGAGATTGAGGGTGCGCCAACCGACGTTCAGCGCCGGTTGATCGCTGAAGCGCGGCGGGTTTTGCTGAGCGCATAGCGAAAACATTGCCAGACCGTAAGTGACAAAGATTGCGCCTGAAATTGCGCGATGATGGCGCTTGCCTTTATGCTTGGTGCGAATGCCCTGAAAGGGGGCCGATCGTGAGCGAAGGAGACAGGCATGAGAAAATTCGCACTGGCTGCAGCGGGGATCGCAGCAATGGCGGGAGTGGGGTTTGCGCAAGATGAGGAGGCGAACGCCGAAGCTGCTGCAACGGACGGCGCGTGCGCGCTGACCGCGATTGCCCCCTCCATGCCTGATCCCAAAAGCGCGAGCGCAGACGATCGCGCCGCGACGATTGCCGCCATCAAAGACTATCAAGCCGCGCTCGGCGAATATCGCGCCTGCCTTGACGGAATCTCCGGCAATGAAGAGCTGGATAATGAAGCGCGCGAACAGGCGCTGAAGGATTTTAATGCAACCGTCGAGGACGAAACCAAAATGGTTGAAGACTGGCAGAAATTCGACAAAAAATATCAGAAGGCGAATAAATAGCCTTATGGGCTGGATTTAAAGAGCAACGTAACGCGAACTCATTCCCGGTTCGCCGGCGCATGAAACTGCGCCGTTGCGCACCAGCCGGATGAGATGGGCGTAGACATTAAGCGCCGCCGCACCATGCAGGCGCTTGTCCACATCGGCATACATGGCCGCAGTGATATCCTTGATATGGCTGCGGCCTTTTTTCAATTGCTCGATGATTTGCGCGTCGCGCATCAAGCGGTGTGTCTTCACCGCACGGACAAACCGTTTGGGGTTTTCAATCGGCGCGCCATGGGTTGGAAAATAAATTTCATCATCGCGGGCCAATAGCTTGTCGAGACTGTCCAGATAAGCGCTCATATCGCCGTCCGGCGGTGCAACCACCGTGGTCGCCCAACCCATCATATGATCGCCGGTGAACAACGCTTTCTGCGTGGGCAGAGCAAAACAAAGATGGTTCGACAAATGCCCCGGCGTGTGCACCGCTTCGATGCCCCAGTTTGAACCGTCAATACGCGCGCCGTCGCCGATAATTTCATCGGGCGCATAGGCGTAATCGGCGCCTTCATCGAGCGCAGGCGCATCCAGTTTCTTTTCTTTCACCGGATGGGCGCTGAAACCGAATATGGGCGCGCCGGTCGCATCAGCGAATTTGCGCGCGAGCCCGCAATGATCGAGATGCGTATGGGTGATGAGGATGTGGCTGACCCGTTCGCCTTTGGTCGCTGCAAGCAGCGCATTCAGATGCGCGTCGTCATTTGGGCCCGGGTCGATGACGGCGACGTCACCTTCGCCGATGATATAGGTTCCGCTGCCCGTATAGGTGAACGGTCCTGGATTATTGGCGATGATGCGGCGAACGCCCGGCGCGACTCTGTCGGGAACGCCATGTGTGAAGTGGATGTCCTTGACGAAGGGGATAGCGGCCAATTCGGGGCCTACTGCGCCAGCTTGGCGTCAATCGCCCCGGCGAAGGCTTCGGCCAGCGCCCGCATGGCGGTGAGCTTGTCCTGTCCGCGCATGGCGGCTGGCGGGCCCATATCGGTCTTGTTGGCGTCGACGATGTAGATGCGTCCGTCGTGACGGTCGCGCAAAATGTCGAGCCCGCCGAAATCAAGCTGCATGGCGCTGGCGAAACGCGCAATGTTTTCCTGTTCCTCGCGCGACAGCATGGCGTCGATGGGCGCCAGATCTACGCGGTGATTGTCATTGGTGAAACGCAAGTCGCGCGTGCGCTTTTTTAAGAACACATAAGGCGTGGTTTTGCCGCCGACGATGGGCGTCCTGATGTCCACATGTTCTTTGCCGTCAAAGGTGTTTTCGACGATGCGTTGATAAACCTGTCCCGGAGTTGGCGCGGCGATGGGACATTCAATCTTGCGGCCGTCATGCTTGCCGTTGAGCTCTGACTTCTCCACGGCAAGACCGATATGTGTTTGCGGATCAATGCTGAGAGAATAGCCAAAAGTTTCTTCAAAGACGCGCGCGACGACACTTTTGCGAATGTCGAAGCAGCCGATATTGAATGCGGGTCTCGCGGACGGCGCCACGCGCGGCGCCGTCAGGAATTCGCGATCTTCAAAGTAAAAATGCAAATCAGCCTCGGCGGGGTCATCGACGATCTTCACATCGGCGAGCTGACACACCGGCCAGATGGCGTAATAGGATCGCGGCTTTTTCGGAAAGAATGAAATCTTCGCGCGCGGTTCACGCCCGCGCACGATTCGCGTCGCGCGCAGGGCGTTCACAAACCACACAAAGCTTGCAATCCGCAGGGCGTCGCGGGCGAAGTCGCCATTCAGCGGTATCTGCGCGCCGGTTTCGGTCGCGACGAGCTGATTACCGTTAATTTTGAAATCGCCAAAAATGGACATCGACTACCGCCAACCCTCACCTAATTACGCAATCAACATGGCTTTTTCGCTAATGACAAGGAAATAAAATTGCGGTGAACCGCGGAATCAGGCGGGCGGCGCGGCTTTTGCGATGAGCCGTGCATGTGTGCCGAACGTAAACAGAACCTTAATGCGATTGCTCCCATCATCGTGCTGGCGTTAACCCTGTCGTCAGGAGCGCTGGCCAGCGAGCCCGGCGGCCGGTCAGCGGGCGGCATTTCCATTGGCGAGGGCGCTGGCGGGATAACGGATCGGGCTTACGTGGCGGCGCCGCCGAATTATCTCTATGTGATCGAAAAAGAGCGCGGCAGTTTTCTTGATTGCGGCGAGGGACAAGATGGCCACGCCACGGATTCTGATGGCCGCGATTTGGCCGTGTTGCGCTGCGGCGTCACGCTGACGGAAACGATTGTGATCCCGGCGGCGGCGTCGAGTGCGCGGATTATCATTCACTATTAAGCAATGAGCGAAGGCTTATTCGCTCATCAAACATGCGTCGGTTTCCAGTTCGCCGTCCTCATCGTAACGCGCCTTCACCGTATACTTTTTTCCGTAGTCAAACGTCACGCCGCAATATTCTGCGCTGACATGATGCCAAATACGCGTGCGTCCTGAGAAATCATCGTCAGTTGAATATTTCACATCGAATATCGTCGCCATCCGGTCTTCAACAGAACGCCGGTCAGCGCCCAGCGTCACCTCTGCATCAATCACATAGCCTTTGATGACGACATCAGGAGATGAACTTGCCGGACAAGTGCAATCGGGCGCCTTGCGAACAGTTGGCGGGGCGATATAGGGATTGGCCGATTGCACGGCCATGCTCATTACTAACGCAATCATACTCATGCTTCGTCGTCTTCCTCACTTGCATTCGCGCGCAGCATTTCCAGCGCCTGGGCGTGTCCGCTAATATCATACCCGGCGGCGGCGGCCTCTGCGATTATTTCTCCGGCTTCCCGGCCTAACGCCGCCTGAAGATAGGCCCGGACAAATGCCGACCGCGTTCCAGAGCGGCAATAGGCCAGCGTTTTCTTGTTCTCCACGTTATTTAACGCGGTTTTCAGGGCGGAAATATGGCTCATGGAGATGCCGCGCCCATCCACGGGAATGTGAACATAGGCGAGCCCTGCGGCGTGGGCCGCCGCTTCTATCTCGGCGCTGGTTGGCTGGCCTGGCATCTCCCCGTCGGGACGATTGTTCACGACCAGTCCGAATCCCTCCTGCGCGGCGATCTTGACCTCGGCGGGCGTAATTTGGGGTGAGACGAAAAACCCATCACCCAAAAGCGTGAAGTGTTCGGACGCGCCGGAAGGTGTGGTGTCGGCCAAGAGAATCTCCAAAGTGAATGCGCTGGAACTCACACAATGAGTGAGTTATGCGTTTGCTGTAATTGGGAGCGATATAAACATGAGTGCGCCATTATTCCACCTCGCCATTCCCGTAGACGATCTTGCTGCAGCAGAGGCTTTTTACGGCGGCCTGTTCGGGTGCCCGCAAGGGCGGCGCTCGGACAAATGGATCGACTTTGATTTTTTCGGGCATCAGCTCGTCACACACCTAGCGCCGGAAGAGTGCGGCCGCGCCGTCACCAGTGTGGTCGACGGCAAAAATGTGCCGTGCAAACATTTCGGCGTGATCCTCGATGCGGCTGCATGGAACAAACTTGCAGATCGCCTGAGCGCCGCTGGAACCGAATTCGTGATCGAGCCAGGTGTTCGGTTCAAAGGCGAGGCTGGCGAGCAGGGAACGTTCTTCCTGCTTGACCCGGCTGGCAATGCGCTTGAGTTCAAATATTTTGACGATATGACGCAACTGTTCGCCACGGCGTAACGCTAGCGCGCAATCCGCAAAGCCAGAGGGTCAACTGCCGTTAGTCGTCGTCGCCGATATCGCCAAGTGAGCGAATCGCGAACCAGATATTCCAAAGCACAAACACGGCAAGCCCGAAGAAAATCAGAAACTGCCAGAATGTCATAATGCCTGATATGTGGGCGCGGCGTGCGCCATATGCAATGGGCGTGGCGCGGCTGCCTGCGCCATTGCATTCACTTCATTGCGACCTTGAGGCCGGACTTACTCAGCGCGGAAAATGATATCGCCGTCGACAACCGTCATGACCGCTTTCGTGGTGAGAATTTCTCCCTCGGGGATTGTCATAATGTCATTGGTCAGCACCGTAAAATCGGCGCGTTTCCCGGGCTCGATGGTTCCCAGCTCGTTTTCCTGAAACGACGCGTAAGCCGGCCAGATGGTGAACATTTTCAGCGCTTCCTGGCGCGTCACCGCCTGTTCCGGACGCCAGTCTTCATTGCTGTAGCCGTCAAGGCTTTTGCGCGCCACGGCGGCGTAGAATTCAATCATCGGATCGCCGCGTTCGACGGGCGCGTCTGAGCCGCCGGCGATGATCGACCCGGAATCAATCAGCGCCCGCCAGGCATAGGCGCCGTCCAGCCGGTCAGGGCCAAGCCGATCTGGCGCGAAGAACAAGTCGCCAATGGCGTGGCTTGGCTGCATCGACGGAATGACGCCAAGCTCCGCGTAACGTGGAATATCTTCCGTATGAAGAATTTGGGTGTGCTCGTCGCGCCAGCGCAGATCTGTTTTGTCTGGATGCGCGGCGAATGTTTCTTCATACCAATCGAGCAGCAGCTTGTTGCCGCGATCTCCAATAGCATGTGTGTTGACTTGAAGCCCGGCGGTAATCGCTTTTTCAAAAAGCGCCATGGCTTCCTCATGGTTCATCAAGAGCAGGCCCGACGTGTCCGGGCGGTCTGAATAAGGTTCGCTCAGCGCCGCGCCGCGCGAGCCGAGGGCGCCATCCATATAGGCTTTGATTGAACGCGTAATGACGCGGCCGTTTTTATTCTTGCGCGGCCCCGATGCCGCCAGCGCGTCAATGCCGGACTTGTCGACGGAACTGTAAACCCGGATTTTGATGGCGCCTTCGTCGGAGAGGTTTTCCGTCAGTTCGGTATCTGCAGGATCGGCGGACATGCCGTGCATGCCGGTCCAGCCATAGGCGGCGTAAACATCTGAGGCTTTGGCGTAGGCTTCGCGTTTTTTCTCAGGGCTGGGCTTGCCGATCAGCGGGCGAACCAGATCCATCGCATTGTCGATCAAGATCCCGCTTGCGCGTCCGGCGGCGTCGCGTTCGATCTTTCCGCCGCTTGGGTCCGCAGTAGAATCGTCGATGCCGGCCGCTTCGAGCGCGGCGGAATTGACTACCATGGCGTGACCGTCAGCGCGGCCGAGAATGACAAGCCGGCCTTCGCTCACGGCGTCAAGATCATCACGGTTCGGCATGCGCCTTTCGGGCCAGCCGGTTTCAATCCAGCCGCGGCCAAACAGAACGTCGCCTTCGCGCGTTTGCGGAATGTTTTCCGCGACGGTCGCCACCAGCGCAGCGACAGATGGCGTGCCTTCGAGATTGAGCGTCAGCTCACGCATGCCGATCCCCAGCAAATGCGCGTGGGCGTCGGTAAAGCCTGGATACATGACAGCGCCGTTGAGGTTGACGATGTTGGGATTTTCACCGGCGCCTGCTTCGACCAGCTCGCGTGAGCCTACCGCCAGGATGACTCCGTCCGCAACGGCGACGGCGTCTGCCGCCGCTGCGCCGTCAACGCCTGTGTAGATCTCGCCGCCAGTAAAGACCGTAACTGGCGAAGCTGGCGGCGTCTGTTCAGACGCGTCTTTTGAACAAGCGGTAAAAATCAGGGTGCAAAAGGCGGTGAGCAGGGCAGGGGTGCGAAACATGAATAGGATTCCTTTGCGCCGTATTTGGCTTAGACTCGGATGTCGCGGTTATGCGCTCATGGATGTGTAGCCGTGGGCGCGCGAGTGGACAATCAGTGAAAATAGCGCCGGTTGGCGGCAAGCGATTCGGCGTTGAGGCTGAAATTCGGTAAATGGAAGTGGCGGAATGGTTTAATTTTCCCGCTAAGCGTGCATCTTCTCGATGGCAAGAAGCGGTTTTGTTGCATTGCAACGATTTTTTTGAGTTCTTGTTGCCCGAACCGATTGACTTTTGCGGTGAAAAGGCTTGTTTTGCCTTGTCGTTAAAGGTTTTTTAACGACGCGACTCCGGCGTTTCCCGGATATTAGTTTGAGTGGGGGACTACACCTATGAAAACCCTTCGTTACGTCGCAGCTGCCATTGTGGCTGCAGGTTTCATGGCTGCACCGGCAGGCGCGACTACTTTCGTGTTCAAAGGCGACGGCCTCAATGTTACGCCGCTGGGCACAGCTGGCGTCGATTTCACCGAAGATTGCGCATCAACGGGCGACTATTGCTCGACAGATGCCGGCCTCGACTACACCCGTGACAGCATCAACCTCACGGTCAATGCCTACGCTAACGGTCAGCTGACGCGCCTTATTCAGGACGTCAATCCTTCAGATTCCGGCCTCGGCGCCTGGTCCGAAGATGACAGTTCCGATGATCAGACCCAGTTTGATTCTGGCGAGTCGATCGAATTTATTTTTGAAGACGAATACACCGTCACCAACGTTGAATTTAACGCTGGCGGCGACACGAACTGCACCAACACTTCTGATGGTAGCGGTGAAGGCAGCTGCGGTTCGTTCCAACTGCAAATCTTTGACCTTTCCAACACCATGATTTTGGACACGATGATCGACATCACAAATATCGATGTTCTCGCGGTTCTTGGCACAGGCGCTCGCTTCGTGCTGACAGCGCTGACACCTGGCTCCGGCTTCACCGTTGCACGTTTCGACGTCAGCGACGTTCCGGTCCCGGCCGCGCTTCCGCTTCTGCTTTCTGGCCTCGCAGGTCTTGGCTTCGCTTCGCGCCGCCGCAAGGCTGCATAACGAGTTACGCTTCTCGCGTATGAAGAAAGCCGGCCCTCGGGCCGGCTTTTTTATTGTTCTGATTTTTAAATTCGCTGGAACCTAAGCGCCGGCTTTTTGCGCAAAGCTCCATGCCAGCGCCGCCAGCGGCTTTACTTGCGCACCCATTTCCTTGGCGGCGGGAGAAGACGCGTTTCCTTGAAGCGATCGCGCATAGACCCCCTGAATGATCGAGCTCAAGCGGAACATATTATAGGCGAGACAGAAATTGACATCGTCGACGCCATCCCGGCCCGTGCGCGCTGAATAGCGCGCGACAGCATCATCAATCGTCGGCAAGCCTTGCGCGCTTAAATCAACGCCGAGCAGCCCGCCACGGACGCTCGCCGGCATGTGCCAGACCATCAGGAAATAAGTGAAGTCGGCGAGTGGATGACCCAGCGTCGACAATTCCCAATCGAGAATGGCGAGAGTTTTCGGCTCGGACGGGTGCATGATGGCGTTGTCAAACCGGAAGTCGCCATGAACGATCGACGTTGCATCTTCTGAAGGGATGGCCGTTGGCAGCCAGCGCATAAGATTGTTCATCTCTTCGATGGTCTCTGTTTCCGCCGCTTCATATTGCTTCGACCAGCGGCCGATCTGGCGTTCAAAATAATTGCCGGGCTTGCCGTATTCGCTGAGACCGGCTTTCACATAGTCCACATTGTGCAGATCCGCGAGCGTGTCGATCAGTGCGTGGAAGAGCGGTTTGCGATCCGCCTTCGCCACGCCGGGCAGACTTGCATCCCAGAAAATCCGGCCCTCAATGAAATCCATGATGAAAAACGCTGTCCCAATGACAGCATCGTCCTCGCACAGCGCATAGGTTTTCGGCACCGGGAAATTCTGCGCGCCGAGCGCTGTCATCACTTTATATTCGCGGTCAACGGCATGTGCTGAAGGAAGAAGTTTCCCCGGCGGCTTGCGCCGCAACACGTATTTCTTCACCGGCGTGGTTAGAAGATAGGTCGGATTGGATTGTCCGCCCTTGAATTTCTTGACGCTTATCGGGCCAGCATAGCCTTCCACATGATCGCGCATATAGGCATCGAGCGCGAGTTCGTCGAACTTCAGATGCTCCGGTGTTTCGCCAAGGCCGGTGAATTCGTTTGCGGCGTCGCTCATATGGGCTTCCTTTATGCGGCGCGGAAATGATCAGCAATCATCAAAGCGCCGATGATAACAAATCCAGCGCCGGCAATCAGTTTTAATGGCAGCGCCGAAAACCACTTGTCTGCTGCTGCGCCCGCAAGAACGGCGAGGCCGGTCGAGGCGACCAGCGCCAGCGCCGCGGCGGCGAACACCAAGGCCTTCGATTTTCCGTCCTCACTGGCGAACAGCACCGTGGCGAGCTGTGTTTTGTCGCCTAGCTCGGCGAGGAAAACGGTGAAGAAGATTGTAAAAAATGCAGTCATAGGGCGATGGTTCCGAGTTTGGCGTGAAAGTCCGTGAAAGCGGCGAGAATGCGAGCAGGCGCTTCGGTTTGCGGATAATGACCAATGTCATCCAATAAAATTGCGTCGGCGTTCGGAACCTGTTCGAGGTAGTACTCGTAAAGGTGCTTGCCCGAAACCGGATCTTCGCCGCCATTGACGAGCCGCAAAGGCACGCCCGCTTCCGTCAAGGCGCCGACCCAGCGCGAACGCATCATTTTGCGCTCCGGTATATAGCGCAACAGCTTGTGAAAGACGCGCCGTCCGTCATTCTCATTGATCAGCGCCCAATGGCCATCGATCTCTTCATCACTGGCTTTTGTGTTTGCGCCAAAGATCGCATCGAATGACTTTCGCAATTTGTCACGGGTCAGCATCAACCCAACCAGCCGGCCAAGCGGCGTGAGGCCTAGCTTTTGCACCGGCCGTGCGCGGTGTTGTTCAGGAAACAATCCGCCATTTAAAAACACGCATGACTTGATGGCGAAGCTCAGTGTTTTGTCGTGATGACGGGCGAGCAATTCCTGTGCGACCGTGTCGCCATAATCATGCACAAACAGATGCGCTTCGCTGACGCCTAAGTGTTCGAGGAGCGCCTCTTGCAAATCAGCCTGGTCAAGAATGGAATATTGAATGTCTGCTGGTTTGTCCGACAAACCAAATCCCAACATATCAAGCACGGCGAGATTGAAATGCGGCTCCAGAGAAAGCCAGAGCGCAGACCAGTCCCACGCGGAAGTCGGAAAACCATGGATCAGCAACAGCCATGGTTTGCCAGCGTCGGCTATGGGCGGCGTCCAATAGGCGATGCGATGGCCCGCGCAGTCAAAAAATTGCGCCGCCTTTCGCCACTCGCTGAGCGCGATCATCCGCGCTTCTCCGTTTCGCATGGTTCGAGGGCCCGCCAGGCAATGTCTTTGCGATAAAAGCCTTCTGGCCAGTCTATCGCTGCAACGCCTGCATAGGCCCGCTCCACCGCCTGTTTGATGTCCTTTCCCGTGGCGGTCACATTCAGCACGCGCCCGCCATGGGCGAGGAGTTTGTCGCCGTCGAGTCTCGTGCCTGCGTGAAACACAACAACATCTTTAACCGTGTTTGCGGCGTCAACGCCCTTGATTTCGGAGCCCTTGTCGTAAGCGCCAGGATATCCCTTTGTGGCGATCACAATCAGAGCGGCGGCGTCTTCCGACCAATCCAGCGTCACATCTTTGAGGTTTCCTGTCGCCGCTTTTAATAACACGGGCAGCAAATCGCTCCGTAGGCGGCGCATCAGGATCTGGCATTCAGGATCGCCAAACCGGGCGTTGAATTCCACCAGACGCGGATGTTCATCTTCGATCATCAATCCTGCATAGAGAACACCCACATAAGGCGTTCCACGATCGCGCATTTCCGCAACGACCGGTTCGATGATTTCTTTCATGGTGCGTTCATAAACGGCCGGCGTAAAAACCGGCGCTGGTGAATAAGCGCCCATGCCGCCCGTATTCGGTCCTTCATCGCCGTCGAATGCGCGCTTGTGATCTTGCGCATCGAGCATCGGCAGAATGTGTTCACCGTCAGTGATGGCGAAAAAGCTCGCTTCCTCGCCGCGCATGAATTCTTCGATGACAATTGCAGCGCTGGCGTCGCCAAACCGGCCGCCCAGCATTTCATCCACAGCGGCGTCAGCGTCCTGCAAATTGTCGGCGATGACGACGCCTTTGCCGGCGGCGAGTCCATCAGCCTTGATCACATAGGGAGCTTTTTGTTCCCGCAAGAATTCCTTGGCGGGCTGGGAATGGGTGAAGCGGCCATAGGCGGCGGTGGGCGCGCCCGCGGCGCTGGCGACCGCTTTCATAAAGCTTTTGGAGGCTTCCAGTTGAGCGGCCGCGCGATCCGGCCCAAAACAGGGGATACCGCGTTCACGCAACAAATCGCCCAACCCGGCTGCGAGCGGGGCTTCCGGTCCCACGACAACCAGATCAACCTCATTTTCGGCGGCGAAATCAGCGATCGCCTCAATATCGCCATCGCAAAAGGGGATTTTTTCACCAAATTGATTGAGCCCAGGGCCGCCAGGCGCCAGATAGAGCTTTGACAATTCCGGGCTTTGCGCAATTTTCCACGCCAGCGCATGCTCTCTGCCGCCGCCGCCAACCAACAGGACCTTCACTTGGGCGCTCTCCACGTTTCTTGTCTCGCGTTTAAGCGCCAAGCGTTCGGCGATCAACTCGTTGCGGCATGACGGAAGAGACAAAGTCACCCATTGCGCCGGAAAGGGCGAGGCCGGCGCCATCCATCAGATTCGCCAAGCTGCGCAAACGCTGGCGGCGGGTTTATGGCCCGTTTGGGCGGACGAGCAGGCGCTTCCTGGATTATCTGGCGTCGACGGACCTGCGCAGACGCCGCGCGGCGCTGTCGCTGGCGATTTCGATCAACCTGATCGTGCTGACGCTGTTGTCGACCTTTGCGCGGGTGCGGATCTGGATTCCCAATGCGCCGAGCGATACGATTCAGGTGACGCTGGTCGAGACCCTGCCTTTCGACCTGCCGCTTCGCGATGTGGATCTTCAGCCCGATCCGGAGCCGGAACCGGAGCTGATAGAGCCCGAACCGGAGCCTGAACCGGAAATCGTTGAGGAACCCGAACCGGAGCCTGAACCCGCGCCAGAACCGGAGCCGGAGCCGGAGCAGCCGGCGACCCCTGAGCCTGAGCCCGAGCCGCAGCCAGCGCCCGAACCTGAACTCAATCTCAATATCGAACCGCAATTGGCGCCGCCGGCCGATGCGCCTGAACCGCTTATTCCCGATCCGCCCCCCGCCGCAGAAGATGCGCTTACGCTTCCAGAACCGGAAGAGGAGCCGCTGGCGCCAGTGGAAGAGGCCGAACAGCCGCTCATCACCGTCGAGGAAGAAGCGTCGCAAGAGGCGGGGCTTGAAGAAACTCTTGGCGATGATGAAAGCGATGGCGAGGATGAAATCGCCGCCGCCGAACAAGTGGAGGAGCCGGAGGCCGAACCGGAACTGGCGGAAGCGCCGCCGGAAGAGCCGTCGGGCGATGACATGTTTGACGAAGAGCCGGTCTTTGGACGGCGCAGTTTCATCGCGCCGCAAGTTGCGCTCCCGCAAGTTGATCTCTCAGGCGCGCCATTGCCTGACGGCGCCGCCGCGATCTTGCCCGGCGATTCCGGCGTCGTCGCGATTTTCTGTCCTGAACAATTCACCAATGCGGACAAACAGGAAGAGTGCGCCGGGCGGCGCGAAATTCGGTCTGGCTGGCGCCCCGGCGCGAGCGGGGAAGACTGGAGCCGCGCTACGGAATTGCTGAAACGCGATCGCGAGCGGGGAATCACCGGGCCGACAGTTGGCCCTGCTTATGAAACGCGACGCGACGCTATTGATTATGGCCGCGTTGAGGAATTGCGCGATTTCCGTCGCACCCAGAACGATGTCAACAACCTGCCGGACGCTGGTGACGACAACCTTAATCGCGGCGTTGAAGGCAACAGGCCTCCCATAGCCCCGCCCGCTTTTGAACCGTCATGGACGCTGCGTGATCGCCCGGAAGGAATTAGTCAGAAAGATCTTGATGAACTGGAGCGCCGGATCAAAGAAGATCAAGACGACAATTAGCTTCTATAGAAATAATTCGTGATTGGCGGTTTGTAAAATCACACCCATATGATTTCTCGCCATTTTGGGAGGGTCTATGTTGAATGCGATTGCTATTGGCGCGCTGGTCGTGCTGGTAGGGGTTGAAAGTTTTGCGTTCTCCGGCGCTGTGCTCTGGGCGCTCAGCGAGTTTATGCATCTTGGAAAACTGGTGGAAGAAGGCGCTATTGGGTTGGCGGCTTTGATCGGCCTTTGCGCGGGGTTTTGGATATTCAAATCGGCGACTTCAAACGCCGATCTCTAGGCCTCTATTCTGCGAATGTCGCCGACAGGTAGTTGAGGATTTCTTCACGCGTCTCCGGTGATGGCGGCGCCATGCCCTGTTTCTCGACCATCCAGTTCAGCAGGTAATCCCACCCCTCACGTGACTGTCGTTGCGCCATAACGATCTGCAGCGTGTGGCACGCGCCGCAGTAGGCTGAGACGGTTTCATACCCGGAATTGCGCGGCAGTCCCCAGTAGTCGTCAGACGGATCAAAGCGTGACGTTATGGTTTCGTGTTGCCCTTCAGCATAGGGGTTGAGCGCGGCATAGGCCGGCGCGAAATTAATCTCGCCGCGCCATCCGTCCGCCATGGCGAAGACTGTTGCCGCCTCCTTGCTTTCGGTTGTTGCTGGCAGATTCAGTTGGCGCTGCGCGCCGCCACCAAACAGATTTGTCAGCATGACGACACTGCCCGCCATAACCGCAAGCGTTGCAACCCGCGCAGAAATGGTTCTGGCGGCGCTCACAACACAAACACTGCAATGCGGTGTTGAAGATTGTTGAGATAGCCGCGCGGGTTCCAGCCTGGTTGGGCTGGCGGCTGCATGCGTCCTTCATCATCCGTCGCGCGCGCCCAGATTTCGTAGTAGCCCTGCTCCGGCAGGGGGAGTTCGATGCGCCAATGCTGCCAGGCGTAACGATTGGCGGGCGCCGCCAGTTCAGCGCGGGTCCATGTGACGCCAAAATCTGTTGAAACATCCATCGCCGCAATTTCACTGTCGCCCGCCCAGGCATGGCCGCGCGCCTCGACGGATTCGCCAGCGCGTACGCGATGCCCTGTCAGGGGGGCGGTGATGATTGACTTCACCGGCATCGATTCGATGATTTTCATATCCGCGTCGGCGACTTCGGTTCCCGGCGCCACTGGAAATTTTGGCACGCGATAGGACTGGCCGCCCATTTTCTCGCCGTCATGTTCCCGGTCGCGAATGCTGATGCGGGTTAGCCATTTCTGCGAACACGAACCGGGCCAGCCCGGCGCGATGACGCGCAGCGGATGGCCATTCAACAGTGGAATATCAGCGCCGTTCATCGCCGTGGCGATGATCGTATGTGGTTCCAGCGCTTTTGCGATGGGGACGCCGCGCGAAATTGGTGTTTTATCCGGATCGCCGGACAGATGCAGATCGGCGCCGTGATGGCCAGTATAAACAGCGGATGATTTTAGCCCTGCGCGCATCAGCACATCGTGCAGGCGCACGCCGGTCCATTCAGCGCAAGAAACCGCGCCAAAGGTCCATTGGTTGCCGCGCGCGGCGGGCGTCATGAATTTACGGCCATTGCCGCCGCACTCAATTTGCAGTTGCAAGGTTACTTGTTCGAAGTCGCTGCGCAATTCTTCGATCGACAGGTCAAGCGGCGTTTCGACTTCGCCGTCGATGGCAAGCCGCCACTTCGCAATGTCTTCAGTGCGGAAAGTGGGAGTCAGCCCGTTATTGCGCACAAACATGTGTTTTGCGCTGGTGACTTTCTCGTCGAGAAGATGTGCGGGCGTTTCGGCGTTTAACGGCCGGTCGCCCAGTATGGTCAGCCCTTGCTTGCCCGCTACGCCGCCTTCCTGAGCGAGCGCGACTGGAATGAGGCCGTGCGGGAGGTGCCGTCCAAACGGAATGGGCATGCCAAGGGCGGCGGCGAAGGCGGTCGCGCCGGTTCCGCCGATCAGCGCGCGTCTCGTGATTTGAGAATCGCTCATAAAAATCGCTCCAGAGTCGATGCTGACCCTAGAGCGATTTTTCAGGTTTCGCGATGCGCGAATTGACCCGTATTAGAGCGCGGCAATCTCCGGGTAGGTTTTTTTGCCGCCCATCCAGGCATCCTTGAACAGCGCATCAGCGTATTTTGCCGCCGACTTGTCGCCCTGCGCCTTGTAGCTCTGGGCCAGCCCATACAACACCCAGGCGTTGTTCGGGGACTCTGTCAGCGCTTCGAGGAACAACTGCTCCGCGCGTTCGGTGTTGCCGGCGCGCATGACCATCGCCGCGAGCGTTTGCTTCGACGGATAGTACCAGAAGGGCGGCTCGGTATAGGCGAGATTGTCCTGAAGTGCGACAGCCTCCTCCATGGCCTCAACAGCAGTGCCGAGATCGCCTTGCGCCGCGTGGGCGCGCGCGATGACGGTCAAGCGCGCGATGTTGAGAATATCAAGCGCCGGCACGTTGCCATTGGTGAGCGGCGTGAAGTCGGCTTCCGCAATCAGCGCGCTCAACTTTTCCGCTTCGCCCATAGCGGCGTCCGCGTCGCCATTTTTTGCAAAGGCTTCACCGCGTGCGTAGAGCCATGCGCCTTTCAGGAAGGGCAGCGCATCGCCGGGATCTTCAGCGCTGAGAATTTCCGCCGGGTCGCCGAACTGCACCATGGCGTAATAGGGCGCCGCTTTGATCGGCTGCACCCATGGCGCCGCTGTCGCCATATCGAGCGGCAGTTTGTCATTCAGCCGTTTGGCCATGCCGAGCGCCGTTGCGCCGTCTCCGGCCATTTGTGCAGACGTCATGGCGAAATGCACATTATGCGTGAAGTAGCCATATTCATAAAGAATGCTGGCTTCCGCATTTGAGATATAGGCGTCGTCTGCTTCGACCGCTTCGATGTTGTGTTCGAGGGATTGTTTGAAGCGTCCGATGCGAAAGTAAGTGTGCGACGGCATGTGGATCAAATGCCCAAGCCCTGGCGTCAGCGCGGCCAGACGGTCGGCTGGCGCCGCCGCGCGAAACGGGTCTGTCGAGGCTTCTGTGATGTGGATGTATAGATGGATCGCCGCTGTGTAATCCGGATTGCGCGCCATGACGCCTTCCAGCAGCGAGACGGTGCGCGCCGTGCGGCCCTTCGGCGTTCTGCCGCCATCGGCCCAGTAATCCCAGACCTGCGTATCCATATTCGCCTCGGCGGCGAGTGAATTGATCAAATCGTCTTCCGGATATTTCAGCGCGACTTCATCCATCGCGTCGGCGAAGGCATTATCGAGCTTGGCGCGATCCTTGATCGGCTGAGGCTCATAGCGATAATGCAGCGCATTGATCAGCGCTTTTTCTTTCTCGCTCGCCTTGTCGCGCAATGACATTGCTTTTTGGAGCGCCGCATAAGCGGGCGCCACGGCCTCATCATCCATGGGCGCGTTGATGTTCGGCCCGAGCGCAAGCGACTCCGCCCAAAAACACATGGCGCAATCGGGATCGATTTCCTGCGCGCGTTTATAGGCCTTCACCGCTTCGGCGTGATTGAAATTATATGCGAAGGCGAGCCCTTGATTGAACCAGGCTTGCGCTTCCGGTTTTGACGTCGTCACATCATAGGTGATGGTGTCGAGGCCGTTGAGCAGCATTTTGCTGGTGTCGGCTTCTTGAGCGCCGGCATCGGCATAGGCCTTCGCTGCGCTGACGAAAAAGGCGCGCCGTTTGGAGAGAGCGTCCGTACGCTCGCCACAAGCGGCGCGTGCAATCATTAGCGGATGGAGAAATGGCGCGGCGTTTTCGCCGTCTGTGGCGATAATGCGGCTGGTTACGCCAACGCCGCCCAGAGCCAGGGCGGCCGCCGCCGCGCCCATGATCAATTTCGAATTCATAGTCTTGTCCTTCAATGCTTAACAGGCGCGCGCCATAACAAATGCGGCTGCGCCTTTGTGTGTTGGCTATCACAGTCGATACGCAATGAAACAATGTTCAGCAGTGCGGAGCCGCCAAAATGCAGCTGCTTACCGCCGAAGGAAAAACGTGCTTAAACGCCTCTCATGAGTGAAAGCACCATCGGCAATATCCACGAATATACAGTCTCCGAGCTGTCCGGCGCGGTCAAGCGCGCCATTGAGGACAATTTCGGGCTGGTGCGGGTCAAGGGCGAGTTAGGCCGCGTGACACGGGCGGCGTCGGGCCATGTTTATCTCGATCTGAAAGATGAAAAATCTGTCATCTCCAGTGTTATGTGGAAAGGCACGGCCGGCCGCCTGTCGATAAACCCGGAACAGGGAATGGAAGTCGTCGCCACCGGCCGCATGAGCACGTTTCCCGGGCAATCACGCTATCAGTTGATCATTGATTCGCTGGAGCCTGCCGGCGTCGGCGCGTTGATGGCGCTGTTTGAAGAACGCAAAAAGAAACTGGCCGCCGAGGGGTTGTTCGCACCGGAACGAAAGAAGCCGCTCCCGTTCTTGCCAGATGTGATTGGCGTTGTGACGTCGCCCTCGGGCGCTGTCATTCGCGATATTTTACACCGGTTGCGCGAGCGGTTTCCACGCCATGTGATTGTTTGGCCGACAGTGGTGCAAGGGCGCGGCGCCGAAGATAAAATCGCCGACGCCATTCGCGGGTTCAATGCGCTGGAAATTGGCGGCGACATTCCGCGTCCTGACGTGTTGATTGTCGCGCGCGGCGGCGGCTCGCTGGAAGATCTGTGGTGCTTCAATGAAGAAGTCGTGGCGCGCGCGGCGGCGGCGAGTGAAATCCCGCTAATTTCGGCGGTGGGCCATGAAACCGATACGACGTTGATTGATTATGTCGCCGACAAGCGCGCACCAACGCCGACGGCGGCGGCGGAAATCGCGGTGCCGGTGCGCAGCGAATTGCGCAGCGAAGTTCTGAACAAGGAGCGCCGCTTTACCGGCGCCGTGTCGCGCTCTTTCGAGACACGCCGCGCCGCGCTCGTGTCGGCGGCGCGCGGGCTTGGCCGTCCGGAAGATATTCTCGGCGCGGCGGGCCAACGGCTTGATCGCGCGGCGGACGGATTGCGCAGCGGACTGCGTGCGTTATTGGATGCGTCGAAAACGCATTTCACAGGTGTTGCTGCGCGCTTGAATAGAAATCTATTTGCCGGAGGATTCGAGCTGAAAAAAAATAACGTCGACGAGAAGTGGAGACGCATTACAGACTTCACGCGTCGCATGCTTTCCGACCGCGCCGCGCGGCTCGCCGCTTCGGTTCGGGTTCTTTCTGCGGTTTCCTATCAGAACGTCCTGGAGCGGGGTTTTGCCCTGGTGAGAGACAGCGATGGCGGGCTCCTACGCCGGGCGGCAGAGACCGCTTCTGTCACATCCGGGGAAATTCAGTTTGCCGATGGGGCGCGGGCGATTTCGTTCACTGGCGCCGTCGGCCCTCAAAAAACCGCAAAAAACGCGGAGAAATCAAAGGCGTCCAAGTCTGAGACGCGGGCAAGGCCGCGTCAGCCAAGGCTGTTTGATTAGGGCGGCGCTTTGACTATGGCGGCTCGGGCGCGGTAATGAAGCCGGGCGAATTTGCATATGGAACCTGCGGGAAGGCGCGTTGACCAAAGTGAACCCTTTCGATTCTTTCGGCCCCGATGATGAGGCGGTCCTCGATTATGATGACGCCGAGTTTCATGTTGTGAAACCGGGCGCCTATGTGATCTGCGCCGTCACTGGCGCGCGCGTGTCGCTAAAATCATTGCGCTATTGGAATGTGGACAAGCAGGAAGCCTATGCCGACGCCAAGGCGGCGATGAAGGGTTTTGGGTTGAAGGGGGACGCCTGATGAAAATGATTTTGAGTTCGGTCATGGCGGCGCTCTCCGCGCCTGCGCATATCGGGATGGCTGCCGCGCAGGAGGCGGCGCAAAGCGATCAGCATATCGAGGCGGAAAACGTGCTTCCTGCGGCGAGCGCCAAAGTCGGCAATGTTGACGCTGATGGCGGCAAGGTTGATCTGGCGCGACGGGCGAATTTTGCCGAAGCCATGAACGAAGTTGCTGAGCGTCAGAAAGTTTTTGCTGGCGAGCCGGAACTGTTCTCGCTTGATGGCGCATTTGCGCAGGGCGGCATTTTGTTTGGGCAGACTGAGATTGGCGCCAAAGTCACGTTGGACGGTGAAGACGTGATGGTCGACGATGATGGGCGCTTTCTCATCGGGTTCGGGCGCGACAGCGCGTTGACCGCGCTGGTCGTGGTGACGCTGCCTGATGGAAGAGTAGAGCGGCGGTCCATTGAAATCGAAGACCGTGAGTTTCCCGTGCAGCGCATTGATGGGCTCGACCAATCGAAAGTTTCAGGCTTTACCGAAGAACAGCTCGCCAAGATCGGCAAAGACTCAGCGCTGAAAAAAGCAGCCCGCACTAAATCACAGCGACTCGCCGACTGGTCCGTCGGGTTCGACTGGCCTGTCACCGGGCGCATTAGCGGTGTATTCGGCTCGCAACGGATTTTGAATGGCGAACCGAAAACCCCTCATTCGGGCCTCGATATCGCCGCGCCGACAGGAACCGAAATTCACGCCCCCGCGCCTGGCATCGTCCGCCTGGCTGAGGACGATATGTATTTTGAAGGCGGGCTGGTCTTGCTCGATCACGGCCATTGGCTCGAAAGCGCCTTCCTGCATATGTCCCGGATCGATGTGGTTCCGGGCCAGCGGGTGGAAAAAGGCGATGTTATCGGCGCTGTGGGGGCTACAGGCCGGGTTACCGGCCCGCATCTGCACTGGTCGATGAAATGGGCCGGGCGTCTGGTTGACCCGCAGCTCACCCTCGATCCCATGGCCCAGCCCAAGGCCGCCAGCGCCGGTGAATAGCCGTTTACGCTTTGTTATTGACAATCATTCTTAACTGACCCATCTAAGTGAGGCTGTGGGCGGCCTGTAACTGGTTTTGCGCCCCGGCCATTAGAATGGGTCCGTCGCCTGCATGTATGTGTGCATCTGCAATGCGCTGAAAGACAAAGAACTCGCAACCGCGAGTGAGGGCGCGCGCACCGTCGCCGAAGTCTTTCGCCGCTGTGGCCGGCGCCCGCAATGCGGCAAGTGCCTTCCCGATGTTGCACAGCTGATCGAAGATACGCGCACGCAATCTGACAGCGTTCAAAAACTCGCCGCTGAATAACCAGCTTCAACAGATTATCATTCTCACTTGCACGAAAAATCTGCGCGAGTGATTCTCGCTTGCAAAGATAAGGCTTGGCCGTGTGGCGTGAAGGTCTATTTTAGCGTCAGCGATTCAAATTCAATTGACGACGCAGGAGAATGCAGACGTGAAAGGCGACCAAAAGGTCATCGACTATCTCAACAAGGCGTTGCGGCTCGAGCTGACAACGGTCAATCAATATTTTCTGCATGCGCGCATGTTCAAGAATTGGGGTTTTGAAAAACTCGGCAAGGTTGAGTACGAAGAATCCATTGATGAGATGAAGCATGCGGACAAGCTAATTGAACGCATCTTGTTTCTCGAAGGTCTTCCCAATGTTCAAGACCTCGACAAAGTTTATATCGGCGAGAATGTTCGCGAAGCGCTGGAGGCTGATCTCAAAGCTGAGCAGCGCGCACACCCGCTTTACAAAGAAGCGATCGCCTATTTCGAGACGGTCAAGGACTATGTCAGCCGCGAGCTGATGGTTGAGATTCTCGAGTCGGAAGAAGACCACATCGATCATCTCGAAACGCAACTTGAGCTGATGGACAAGGTGGGCGAGCAGAATTACCTGCAATCTCAAATGAAGGCGGATGACTGATGCGGATCGCGGCGGCGTTTATTCTGTTTGTGTCGGCTTGCGCCAGTTCGGGTGGAGACGGCGCGGACGCCGGTTCTGACATTGGCGAAACTGGCGGCATGTGCGGCGGGATTGCCGGCTTTGCCTGTTCGGTTGAGGGCGATTATTGCGCCATGGAGCCGGGCGTGTGTGCGAACACCGCCGACGCCGCCGGGATATGCAAACCGACCCCGCAAATCTGCACGCGCGAATATCGTCCTGTCTGCGGTTGTGATGGCGAGACCTATTCCAATGCCTGTTCCGCAGCGGCGGCGGGCGCCAGCATCGCCCATGACGGGATGTGCAGCTAATAGGCGTCCTTTGGCCAGCGCCGGTGAAACCACAACCATTGCCCCGGATGGGCGCGGATATCCGTTTCCAACGCCTGATTAATTTGCAGTGTCAGCGCCTCAACATCGGCGGCCATATCGCCCGATGGCGTGAAGGCCAATGGCTCATGCACTGTGAGCTGAAAGCGCGCGCCTTTGAGGCGCACGAGGCTGGCCTGGATCAGTGGCGCTTTATATTTCAATGATAATCGCGCCGCGGCCGGCGCCGTCATGGCGGGCACGCCCATGAAGGGAACGGAAATCCCGGTATTTAGTTTCTGGTCGACCAGCAAGGCGAGTGAGCGGCCTTGCTGCAGCGTCTCCACAAGGGCGCGCGCGCCGCGGTCTTTCGGAATTTGATGACGCGACATGACTAAGCCGCGATGATTGATAATCAGCTCATCGGTCAAGGGGTTGTTGGCGGCGCGATAGACGAGGGCGTAATTCAGACCAGCTTGCTGGGCGATGGACGGCATTAATTCCCAATTTGCAAAATGCGCCGAAAACAAAATGACCGGCCTGGACCGCGCAGTGATTGCATCAAGCATGTCTTTGCCAATGATGTCGACCCGGTCATTTTGCTCAAAGTCCCGAAGATAACGGAGGTGCGGAAATTCCCCTGCCGTGCGACCGGCGTTCTCCCACACGTCGCGTGTGACCGCGCGGATCGTTGATGTTGTCCAATGCGGATAGATCAATTTAAGATTGCGTTCGGCCTTGCGCGAAACGGGGCGGATCAATGGGCCCACATAGCGGGCGAATGTTCCGGCGAGCCATGAAGCGGCGTCAACGCCGATCAGTCTGAACAGTCCGGTCAACAACAGCACAACAGTGTATTCCACCCGGTGCAACAAGGTCACGGGTTTGTCACGCCGGGCGGGCAGCGCAACCGTCTCGGGTTCACTTGCAGTGCTAGTCGTCATTATGATGATGAGGCGAGTGCATGGGCTGACTCATAACGCTCAACAGGTGCTGCTTCAATCGGGCGGGATCGTTGACCTGCATGACAACCGGCAGGGTCAACACGTTTTGGCGGAAATCTTGCGGCAAGCGGACGAAATCCTTCTCGGTGCAGATAAGTCGCGCTTGTTCTTTTGCTGCGGTTTTTTTTAGCACGCTAAGCTCCGCTGCGGTAAAGCGGTGGTGGTCGGGGAAGGGAATGCGGGCGGCAATCTCAAAACCGCATGCTTCAACCGAGGCGAAAAATTTTTCCGGCTTGCCGATGCCGGCGAAAGCAACGATCCGCTCCGGCGCAGGCGCGTTTTCCGGCGCCAGCCAGGCGTGGAAATCAGCGCTGCCGTTTTCTGCGCCCACACAAACCGTTATAGTCGCGCGCGCTCGCGCGCTGGCGGGACGTTCACGAAACGGGCCGGCGGGAAACAGGGCGCCGTTTGATTCTTGTTCGTCGGCGCCGATAATCAGGATCGACATATCCTTGTGCAGAGATGGATTTTGAAATCCATCGTCCATAATGATGACTTGCGCGCCTTGTTGAGCGGCGAGGATTGCTCCCTCATGGCGCCGCCGCGAGACAACAACGGGTCCATACCGGGCGAGCAACAGCGCTTCATCGCCGATATCGTCTGCATCGTGACGGTCTGGATTGACGACGACCGGCCCCGTCAGGGCGCCGCCATAGCCGCGCGTGAGAAAGACAGCGCGAACGCCTCCCTCACCAAGCAAGTCGGCGGCGAGCATGGCGAAAGGGGTTTTGCCGGAGCCGCCCAGCGAGGCGTTGCCGACGCAGATGACGGGGACTGGCGCACGGGCGGGGCGCGTCAGGCGCCAGCGCAATTGATGTGCGGCCTGATAGGCGAGCGCGGCGGGAATCATCATCGCCGTTGCTGCGCGTGCCGCAAAGGATTGGCCGCGCCAGAACCATGGTTCGCGTATCAATTTACAGCGCCGCCCGCAGGCAGGGCGGGTTCTATCTGCGCGCAAACATCAGCCAAGATGCGTTCGGCGCCCGCCTCGGCGGCGTGCCTGGCGGCGGCGGTCATCGCCAAGCGGGTTTTGTCGTCTGCAAAAAGCCGGCGCACGGCGGAAGCGATCTCCCTTTCATTGCGAGTCAGGGCTGCGCCACCGGTCCGGCGCATTTCCGCATAGGTCTCGGTAAAATTAAAAATGTGCGGGCCGTGCAAAATGGCTGCGCCAAGACGGGCGGGCTCAAGCGGGTTGTGTCCGCCCTTATCTGCGAGGCTGCCGCCGACAAAGCTGACATCGCAAAGGCGGTAAAACAGTCCGAGCTCGCCAAGCGTGTCGGCGATATAGACATCCGTCTGCGGAGAAATCGACTCGCCGCGTGACCGCTGTGCGCAAGAAAGCCCTTCAGACGCGCAAAGGCTGGCGATTTCTGCGCCGCGGCCCGGATGGCGCGGGGTGATAATCGTCAGGAGACCGGCGATGTCGTCGCGCAATAGCCTCGCCGCCTTCAGTACAGGCTCTTCTTCACCGGGATGCGTGCTAGCCGCCAGCCAGCGCGGTCGTTCGCCGACTTGCGGCGTGAGCGACGAAAGCGCAGCTTCATCGCCGGGCAGCGCCGGTGCGGCGTATTTCAAGTTTCCAAATGTCTTGATGGATCGTCCTGACAACATCGACAATCGTTCTGCGTTTTGCGGATCCTGGGCAAGAATGACATCGAACGAAGAAAGAATAAACTTGATGGCATTGGGCTGGCGTTTCCAGTCCTCAAAGGATCGCGGGGAAACGCGGCCATTAACGAGCGCCATAAACCCAGCCCGTTGGCGTGCGCCGAGAATGAGATTGGGCCAGAATTCAGATTCAACGAACAACGCCGCGTCGGGCCGCCAATGATCGAGAAATGACGCCACATAGTCCGGATGATCGAGCGGAATGAATTGGTGAAAGGCGCCGGACGGCAGGCGTTCCTGCATCAGTTTGGCGGAAGTAATCGTTCCGGTGGTCACGAGGAAATTGTAGCCCGGCCTGTCGGCGCGCAGCCGTTCGACCAGCGGTATGACCGATAAGGACTCGCCGACACTGGCGCCAT
Organism: Hyphococcus sp.; assembly: GCA_021604585.1. Taxonomy (GTDB): domain Bacteria; phylum Pseudomonadota; class Alphaproteobacteria; order Caulobacterales; family Parvularculaceae; genus Hyphococcus. Next base: position 6,268 of record BQJG01000028.1, on the reverse strand, counting down.
GTATCCAGACAAGCGGTCCGTCTGGGCGGGGCCGGCCGGCTTCGCCTTTGCGTTCGCTGATGCGCGCGGCGTCTTCTTTCCCGGCTTTCAATCGTTGCTTGAGCGCGAAGGACGCGACCGGTTCTCCCGCGCGACTCACGGTGCGATAGATTTTAAGCCCTAATGGTTCGCGCGGTCTTGCCGTCATGGTGCTTTGTTATTCTTTTCCACTGTTATCCGTCCGGCGCGCGCGTCTGCATCGCGAGTGACGTCGTTCAGCGCTGCTTCCAGTTGCTTCCGCAAAACTTCACGCTGTCCGGCGTCAGCATCGGCAGGAACATGAATTGGCGCCCCTGCAACGTAATAGCCTTTTGCAAACGGCGCGGCCAGCAAGAACCGGTCCCAGCTCGAAAGACGCTTGCCGCAATTGATGGAATAAGCGGCGGGAATGATCGGCGCGCCGCTCATCTGCGCCAGCCGGACGACGCCCGGCTTGGCGCGCTCTCCCGGCCCGCGCGGGCCGTCCGGCGTAAATCCGACAATCGCGCCCTCATGCAACGCTGCAATCATTTGCGCAATCGCCGACGCGCCGCTCTTGTCCTTGCCCGGTTTGTTCGGGTTCGCCGCCGACCCGCGAATAAATTCAACGCCAAATCCGGAAACGCCGCGCGCAATGATTTCGCCGTCACGATGAGCGGAAATCAACATGAAGACCCGGCGTCCCGTCTGGCGGCGGATCGCGGCGCCCATTAATAGCCGCCCATGCCAGAAGGCGAGGATCGCGCCGCCGCCCGCTGCATCCACATGCTCGCGTCCGATCACCGTCCAGCGCGAGGTCGCGTAGACCAGCCGGATATAGGCGCCGATCAGCAGGCTGGCGAGGCGCAGAACGAAGGCGCTTTTTAAAAGGCGTTTGAGCATCCGTCCGGGGTTCATCAATTTTCCCGCGGGGTCAATAGCTTGCTTCGCGAGGCGGCGCTGGCGACAATGGGCGCGACCGGAATTTGTTCAATCTTGCAGAAAATTTAAAGGAGCGCCGCTTGGCCGCCCAACCGCCCGAACCGAAAGATCAGGACTTGGTGAAATCCGTCTCGACGCTGGCGCTCGCCGGCCGTCTTTGGCGCGAGTATCTGGCGCGATACTGGCCGCGCTTCGCCTTGGCGCTTGTGGCGATGGCTGTATATTCGGGCGCCAATGCGGCGATCGCGTTTGGGGTGGAATGGGTGTTCGCCGGCTTGTCCGGCTCGGGCGAGGCGCCCGCATCCCTTGCGCGTGTCGCTGTCGCCGGACCGGTCGCGATCATTGGGTTGGGCGTTGTTTACGCAGCATCGCTTTATGCAATCAGCCGGCTGAACGCTGGCGCCGCGCTTGGCGCCCTGCGCGATATCCAGAACGATATGTTCGACCGGCTGACTGCACTCGATCTGTTGCAAGTGCGGCGCGAAGTGTCGGGCCAGCATATGGCGCGCTTCACCAATGACGTGACGGTGCTGCGCGAGACGCTGACTCGATTATCGAATGGGGTTCGCGACGCGCTCACCTGTGCCGGACTGTGCGCCGCCATGATCTGGTTTGATGCGGTCCTGTTCGCCATCGTTATTGTCATATACGCCGCTGTTGGCCTGGTTGTTGCTCGTATTGGTAAAATCTTGCGAAGCGCCTCGCGCAGCGCGCAAGAGCAGGCGGGAGATCTGACGGCGCTGATCGGTGAAAGCGTAACTGGGGCTCGCATGGTGAAGACCTATCAGATCGAGCCGCTGGAGCGCGCGCGGGCGAGCGCGGCCTTTGACGAGCGTTTGGCGTTGCTGAAAAAAATGGCTTATGCGCGCGCGTTGAACGAACCGCTTGTGTTTATCGCCGGCTCCATTGCGGTTGCAGCAATCATCAGCGTCGTGGCGCTGAGAATTTCTTCGGGCGTCACCAGCTTTTCCGAGTTCACAGGCTTTATGACAGCGCTGTTGTTGTTGTCGCAACCTGCGCGCGGCTTAAGCACATTGAACGCCGTTATGCAGGAAGGCTTTGCTGCTTTTGAGCGCATGTTGTCACTGATCGACAGCACGCCAACGATCCGCAACGCGCCAGACGCCGTCGATCTCACCGCCGGGCCGGGCGCCATCCGTTTTGAAAAAATCTTTTTCGCTTATGACGAAGGCCGCCAGGCAGTGACGGATGTTTCGCTCCAAATACCGGCGGGTGCGATGGCGGCGCTTGTCGGCGCCTCGGGCGCAGGCAAATCAACGCTGATGAATTTGCTGCCGCGATTGTATGACCCTGCCGCAGGGCGCATTTTAATCGATGGCGAGAATATCGCAGAAGTGACGTTGCGCTCGCTGCGTGCGCGGATGGCGCTGGTCTCGCAGGAGGCGATTCTGTTCAACATGTCGGCGCTGGAAAACATCGCCTTCGGAAATCCTGGCGCATCTCGTGCAGATATTATTCGCGCAGCGGAAAATGCGGCGGCGAACGAGTTTATCGCCAACCTTCCGAACGGCTACGACACCGTGCTGGGCGAGGGCGGCGCCAATCTCTCGGGCGGCCAGCGCCAGCGCGTGGCGCTTGCACGCGCGTTCCTGAAGGATGCGCCGATCCTGTTGCTCGATGAAGCGACCTCAGCGCTGGACGCAGAATCGGAAGCGAAAATTCAGGAAGCGCTGGCGCGGCTGGCGAAGGGACGAACGACTCTAGTCATTGCGCATCGCCTTGCGACAGTGAAAAACGCCGACATGATTGTCGTCATGGATGAAGGCGCGATTATTGAAACGGGAACGCATGACGAGTTGATCGCAAAAGACGGCGCCTATGCCCGCCAGGCGGCGCTACAGCTCACGTAAAGCACATGACCGAGCAAACTGGAATCAACATGGACCGGAATACTCAATACAATACGAAGGGCTTTGTCCTGCTCAAGGAGTTATTGCCGCGCGAGATTACCGGCGCGTATCTCGCCATCATGCAAAAAGCCATTGGCGATGCGCCGGAAAAGCAACAGCGTTTTCGCATGAATGCGCTGGCGGTGAGCCAGCCTTCGCTCGAATTATTCAGCAATCATTTTCCGTTCTCGCTTGCATTGCTGTGGGGGCTGACGCCGACCATGCAGGAAATCACTGGCGAGCAATTACTGCCCGCCTATGCTTATGGCCGTGTTTATGGCCGGGGCGCTCAACTTAACGTACACAATGACCGGCCGTCGAATGAGCACAGCCTTTCTCTCACGCTCGGATATTCCGACGACGCCGTGTGGGATTTGTGGATTGACTCTAAGCGCCTTGAAGATGGCGAGACCGATGCAGCGACGCCAGAATGGACATTTAACGAACAGGATTATGTTTGTTTGAAAATGAATCCCGGCGATGCGGTTGCTTATCAGGGCGTGCATCATCGTCACGCGCGCGCCGCGCCGAACCCCAATCGATGGTCGGCGCATTTATTTATGGGCTGGGTGAACAAAAATGGAAAGCACAAGGACCATGCTTTTGACGGTCTGGCGCTGCCGCCGCCGCCAAATTTCTTTCTCGATTGACGCGTGGTTTATTCCCGCCGCAAAATGATTTCGGTCAGCAAGTCGCCCCAACCTTTGGAGCGGAACGCGGCTTTTACGTCGGCTGGATCATAATCGCTTTCGACCCAGTCAAAAAACGCGTCTACAGATGTGAGCGTAATATTGTTCGCCTTGGCATGTGCGATATAGCGCTCAAACGCCGCATCGATCACGCCGGTTTTGCCCGCTTTCACATGGCCATATTTGAATGAAAGCTGTTCAAGCGCCTGATCCAGCGGCGCGTCTTCATGAAAGAACAGATACAGCACTGACATCAATCCCGCACGATCAGCGCCGGATTTGCAATGCATGATGGCGGGATATTCAATGTTGTTGAACAAGTCGCGCGCGTGGTGGAGGATTTCCTTTGATGGCGCATCGCGCGAATAGACGCGGAAATTCGTCAGCTGCAATCCAAGCCGCGTGCAGGCTTCTTCTTCGAGAAACAAAAAGCCGCTGGGATTATCGCCGCGCAGATTGACAACAGTCTTGACGCCTTTCGCCGCCCAGCGTTCGAGATGCGCCGGGCTCGGCTGATAGGTGCGCCACATTTTTCCGGGCGCAATTTCATGCGTGTTGTCGTAGACCGTGCGCAAGAAGCCATGATCGCCAAGCATCAATGCGCGCCAGGCGCGTTTGCGCCCATCTGGCGTTTGAAACTCTTCGCGTGTGAGTGGAGCAGCCACGCCGGCGTCAGAACTTTCCGTCGCCGTCCGGATCGAGAAGCTTGTGCATATGAACGATGAAATACCGCATATGCGCATTGTCGACGGTTGACTGCGCTTTTGCGCGCCAGGCTTTTGACGCTTCGGCGTAATTCGGATAGACGCCGACGAGATCAAGTTTGGATAAATCCCGGAATTTAACTTCCTCAAGATTTTCCAGTTCGCCGCCGAATACGAAATGCAGCAATTGTTTGTCAGTCATCAATGGCTCCGTGAGAAAGTTTAGTCGCCCGCGATCGTCATCGCTGGAACGAGAACACTCGGTGCGTTTGTCGCGCCGCGAATTTCAAGATCGTTTGCGGGGATAAGGCCCGCATACATGTCGAGGATATTGCCGGCGATGGTGATTTCACTCACGGGATAAGCGATCGCGCCATTTTCGACCCAAAAACCCGAGCAGCCGACTGAATAGTCGCCGGTATTGGGGTTCACCTGCGGGCCAAACATATCGGTGACGTAAAGGCCATTTTTCGCTTGGGCTAATAAATCGCCAAGCGACGCCTTGCCGGGCGCCAGCGTCAGATTGGTCGACCCCGATCCCGGCGCACCGCCCGCGCCGCGCGTCGCCCGTCCATTGCTTTCAAGGCCAAGCTGCTTCGCCTGCGCGGAATTTAAAAACCAGGATGTCAGGAAGCCGTCCTTGATCAGTTCAATGCGTTCATTGGCGAGGCCTTCGCCGTCAAACGGACGTGATCCGGCGCCGCGCGCCACATGCGGATCGTCGAGGATGTTGATTGAGTCAGAGAAAATTTTCTCGCCCATTTTATTTTTGAGAAAGCTGACACCGCGCGCGATGGCCGCGCCATTCACCGCGCCCGATAATTGTCCGATCAGCGAACTGGAAAGGCGGTTGTCAAAAATTACCGGCGCTGTTTGACTCTTGAGTTTTTTCGGGCTGAGACGGCGGACGGTGCGTTCGCCCGCGCTGGCGCCAATCTTGGCGGCGTCGGCGAGCTCATCCACATGGGTTTTGGAGTCGTAATCATAGTCGGTCTCCATGCCGTTTTTGTCCTGGCCGACGACACTGACGGAAACGGAATGGCTTGACCCGCCCGATTGACCGAAAAAGCCGTGGCTGGTCATCAGCCATTTCCAGCCTTCGCCATAGCTCGCGCCGGCGCCGGAGGAATTGACGATGCCTTTGACGGCGAGCGCGGCGGCTTCACATTCGGCGGCGCGTGTTTTCAATGCTTCGGTTGAAGGTTCAGTGAAATCACCAAGATCGAGTTCCGGGAATGGCGCCTTCGCGAGGCGGTCGGCGGGCGCAAGTCCGCAATAGGGGTCTTCGGGCGCGGCTTTCGCCATGGCGGTGCAGCGTTCGGCGAGTTCGGCGAGGGCGGTGGGCGAATGATCGGTGGTTGAGACCGAGGCCTGGCGCTTGCCGACCAGCACCCGGAGGCCGAGATCGCGCGCCTCGGACCGCTCGACATCTTCGAGCTTGCCCATTCGCCAGGAAACCCCGCTGGAAACAGAATTGTAGAGCACCGCGTCAGCGGCCTCGGCCCCGGCGGCCTTGGCGCTGGCGATCAGCTTTTCAAGAATGGACTGCGCGTCTTTTGTTTGCATGGGCGAGGGGATAGTCGGTTGGGCGCCGCCGCGCAAGTTGGGGACAGAAGATCTAGACCGGTCAGTTCGCCGCCAACTCCGTCCGCGCGCCATCGGTCCATTTCTTCATGGCGGGCAGGGCCATGATCATGTCGCGATAGCGTGCGGCCTCCGGCGACAGATCGAGCGGGCCATAGGTGACGAAGCGCGAAACCACCGGCGCATACATGGCGTCGGCGATGGAAAATTTCCCGAACAGAAAATCTCCCCCTGCGCCAAATTCCTTCCGGCATTTTGCCCAAAGATCGCTGATGCGGTCGATGTCTTTCTGTACGCCGCCGGAGGTTGTGTGGGCCATCCCCTCGCGGGTCACCATCATCGGCCAGACAGTGCGCAGGCTTGAAAAACCGGAATGCATTTCAGCGGCGACCGAACGGGCGATGGCGCGCGCTGGCTTTTCCTCCGGCCACAGATGTTTTTC
>BQJG01000027.1 GCA_021604585.1 Hyphococcus sp. | reverse complement strand
GCTGACGATCCTGCGCGACAAACACACATCGACCGCGCAATTCCGTCAGGTGCTGCGCGAGGTGGCGTTTGTGTTGGGCTGCGAGGCGACCAAGGATCTGGCGCTCGGCAATATCGAGATTGAAACGCCGCTTGAAAAACTGCGGGCGCCGTACCTCGAGGGCAAGAAACTATGCTTTGTCTCGATCCTGCGCGCGGGCAATGGGCTGCTCGACGGGCTTCTCGACTTAATCCCTTCCGCTCGGGTTGGCCATGTAGGCATGTATCGCGACCACGAAACGCTGGAGGCGCATCGTTATTACTTCAAGACACCGGATAAGCTCGGCGAGCGGTTGGTGATTATGGTCGATCCGATGCTGGCGACCGGCAACACGGCCATCTCCGCCGCCGATGAGCTGAAAGAAGCGGGCGCCAGAGCTCTCAAGTTTTTGTGCCTGGTCGCGGCGCCAGAAGGCGTTGAGAAGTTTTCAAAGGCCCACCCTGACATTCCGATCATCACTGCAGCGCTTGACCGTGAGCTGAATGATGTGGGGTACATTTTGCCGGGGCTTGGCGATGCCGGCGACCGGATTTATGGCACCAAGGGTTAGTTGGTCAGCGGCGCATCTTGCATTTCGTGCGTAATGCCCTGCAGTTCTTTCGGAATATAATTCTCATCATGTTTGGCGAGGATCGTTTCGGCGACGAAGACGCCGTCATGATTGAAGGCGCCTTGAGCGATAACACCCTGACCTTCGCGGAACAGATCGGGCAGGATGCCAGAATATAAAACTGGCAAAGTAGCACCGCCATCCGTCACCCGAAACATGATCTCCAGCCCGTCACCATGGTTGAGGCTTCCCGTCTCAACGAGCCCGCCCAAGCGGATGCGCATCTCCGGCGCGATATGCGCTTCTTGCGCCTCGCTTGGCGTATAGAAATAGGAAATGTTGCGCTCAAGCGCGCTGAAGACGAGCCATGCGGCCCCAGCCAGTAGCACGCCGCCCGCAGCGATTAGGCCCAAACGGCGGTTGCGATGGATCGGTTTCATGGGGGCTTGTGTAGCGCGGGCGCCGCCCGCCGACAAACATATCCGTTCCGGGCTGATTGTCGCGCCATTTGTCAAACCTATCCAAGCCGGGGCGAATTGCCGTAAACACAAGACTCTATGGAGCAATACCGGCGCGCCATCAGTTTCAGAGCCGAGAACGCCGGGTGCGATCGCGCCGGGGCGGCGATTGTGCGTGGCGTATCTTTTGGGCTGTCGCCGGGCGATGGGCTACAGCTTTTCGGACCGAACGGGTCTGGTAAGTCGAGCCTTTTGTCGCTGTTTGCGGGACTGATCCATCCTGCTGAGGGGATGGTTCGCTGGCATTGCGAAGGTGTGGATTCCGGTAAGGCGCCTGACGACAGCGTGTTCTTTCTCGGCCATGAGGCAAGTGTGAAACCGGCGCTTACAGCCTTTGAGAACTTGAAGTTCTGGACAGGCGTTTATAGCGGCGGCGGCGTGGAGCAGGCGCTGGAGAAACTCGGCGCGGCGTCTTTTGCGCATCTGCGCGGCGGCAAGCTTTCCGCCGGTCAACGGCGTCGGGTCGATCTCGCCCGCGCCGTGCTTGTTCAGCGTGAAGTCTGGCTGCTTGATGAACCGACAGCAGCGCTTGATCGCGACGGCGTTGTCCTTGTCCGTTCCCTGATAGATGAGCATTTGACGCGTGGCGGAATCGCTATTGTCGCGACCCATGATGATTTGGGCGACGGCTTCAAACGGCTGGAGCTGGCGCGATGAAATTTTCCACTTTCTTGTTGCGGCGCGACGTCGCCATTGCCTTCCGTTCCGGTGGCGGCTGGTTTTACGCGGTGTTTTTCTTTGCAGTCTTTACTGCGCTTGCGGCAATTGCATTCGGACCCGCATTATCCGCTTTGGCTATCGCGGCCCCGGCGGCGATCTGGTTGGCTGCTGCGCTTGCCATACAATTTGCGGCGGCGGATCTTTTTGAAACTGATTTTACGGACGGATCGTTGCGCGTAATCGCCGCAGAACAGCAAAGTCTGTTTCCCTATTGGCTGGCAAAGGCGCTGTTGTTGTCTCTGATTGCGGCGCTGCCACTGATTTTTGCCGCGCCATTTTTCCTGACGATGCTGGGCGTGCCGTTTGGAGCAGGCGTCGGCGTTTCTCTAGTGCTGCTTGTTGGCGCGCCGGCTTTGATCTTCGTAGCGGTGTTGACGGCCGCGCTTAGCACAGGCCTGCGTACGGGCGGTCTATTGGCCAGCATTCTCGCCGCACCCTTTGCGGCGCCTGTGCTTGTTTTTGGCGTAAGCGCTGCGAAAGCATACCTGGCGGGCGGCGTATTGATCTCGCCTGAACTCTTGATTTTGGGCGCCCTAAGCCTGTTTATGGCGGCGGTGACGCCGCCTTTTGTTATTGCCGCCCTTCGCGTCAGCCTTGAATAGAAAGCGACCATTGAAACATGTGGAGTCGATTTTCCAACCCGGCCAAATTTGAAGCGATGGCTCGTGCAGTCTCTCCTTTCGCCTTTGGCGTCTTCGCGGTTTGTGCGGCCTACGGTCTTTACACCGGGCTTTTCAATTCGCCTGCGGACTATCTCCAGGGTGAATCCGTGCGGATCATGTATGTGCATGTGCCGGCTGCGTGGATGGCGCTCTCTTCCTATTCCTTTATTGCGCTGATGAGCCTGGTCGCGTTTGTGTGGCGTCATTCGCTCGCCGACATTGCGGCGCGTTCGGCTGCCGTTCCCGGCGCGGTGTTTACGGCGCTGGCGCTGTTTACCGGCGCTGTATGGGGCAAGCCCACATGGGGCGCATGGTGGGTGTGGGATGCGCGCCTGACCTCGATGTTAATTTTGCTGTTTATCTATTTTGGTTACATGGCGGTATGGCAAGCAGTTCCCGAGGCGGCGCGTGCGGCGCGCTTCGCCAGAATTCTGGCGCTGGTTGGCTTCATCAACATTCCGATCATTAAATTTTCCGTTGAGTGGTGGAATTCGCTGCACCAGCCTGCAAGCATTTTGCGCGCCGACGGACCGTCGATCGATGCTAGCATGTTGACACCGTTGTTTACGATGATCATCGCCTATACGGCGCTTTTTGCGTGGCTCGTATTTGCGGGGATGCGCGTGCTGCTCGCGCGCCAGCGCGCTGAGGCGAGATCCGCCCGAACGCCGAGCCGGCCTGCGGCTGCAGTAGAGGATGCCTCATGAATTTTGGACTGCACACGCCCTATATTCTGACAGCTTACGCCGTGTCGATCATCGCTATCGCGGGTCTAATTGCATGGCGCATTGCCGCTTTGAAAAAGGCGGTTGCCGCAGAAACAAAAGATTCAAAAGAAACGCACTAACGCGCGGCCTTGGCTTCCTTGATCTTGGCGGAGATTGCATCCGGGTCGAAGCCGGTCACGACATCAATATAGGCGCCGTCCGTTGAGGCGATGATGAAGGCCGGTGTTCCGTCAATGCCCATCTGCGCGGCAAGCCTGTGATTGGTCTCGATCATGTTGGGGATCGCGCCAGACTCGATCTCTGCTTTCATCTTGGCAACGTTAAGGCCGTGCTTGCGGGCGATGGCGTCGACGCGGTCCTTGGTCAGCACGCCCGATGAGTCAAGCATGTCAAAATGCATGTCGAGGAATTTGCCCTGTTCGCGTGCAGCCAGCGCCATTTCGGCGGCATAGCCGGATTCTTCTTTCAAGATCGGCAATTCGCGGAACACGACTTTCACATCCGCGTCATTCTTCACCATGTCTTTCACCAATCCCGTGGCGCGCTTGCAGTATCCGCAATGGTAGTCATACATCTCGATCACAGCGACTTTAGCTTTGGCCGGGTTTTTTCCGGCGATAAAGCTGGTGCTCGCATCGAGAAGCATCGGCAAGTTGGCGGCGGCTTCTGCCTTTGCGCGTTCCGCATCGGCCGTGCGCAACTGGTTGCGGTATGCCTCCACCGCCTCGATAATCACTTCCGGATTGTCCATTAGATAGGCGCGAACAATCATGCCGATCTCATCTTCCTGCAAATCGGAAAAAGATGTTTTCGGTTTCTCGTGGGGCGCAACTGACATATTTTCTTTTGGTTCTGGTTGCGCGTTTGAATAGCTGACTGCCAGTGCGCCGAGCACTAATGCTCCGGCAAGGGCGGCGCCAATGGCGATTTTATGTTGCAGCATACTCAAAGTCTCCTGTTGGTCGCGCCGGTTCCCCTGCACGCTACTGGCTGAAATGTCGATTTAATTTGTGCTGTCGTCAATAATGACCGGATCCGGCACGTCAGGTTTCTTTTTCTCTTGCGGCGCAGGCGGCGGGGTTTTGGTTTCAGGCCGTGCTGACGGCAAGGGCGGGGCGCCTTCAGCGGGTTGCGTCGCCAGAATAATATCCATCGCTTTGCGCCATTCAGTTGTGCCACGTTCCAGACCGGGCAAGGCTCTGCGCGCGAACTGATTAGCGTCCGGCATGGCGCCGGCGTGAAACCTCGATTCGGCTGTGGCGAGATTAGCCTTTGCGTCATCACCTTGTTCGGAATAAGCGCGCGCCAGTTCATACCATGCGAAACTGTTGTCCGGCTCGAGCAGGGTGGCGCGTTTCAATTCGCCTTCGGCTTCTTTAATCAACGCCGGTTCGCTCGTCGCCAGAAGTGAACGCGCAAGCGCAAGGCGCATCAATGCATTGTTTGGCAGCAAGGCCACGGATTTGCGGTTCGGTTCAATGGCTTCGCGCGTTTGTCCGTACTCAAAAAGGATTTGACCTTCGAGCTCGTGGAAATACGGATATTCTGGATGCTCGGCGGTCAAAATGCGGACCTCTTTCAGCGCCTTTTCGATGTCTGAATTCCGGTAGTAAGCAACGGCGCGCGCATAATGCGCGGGATCTGATTGATCCGATAACGGATAATCGCGCAGTGTTTCATGCGGCTCGTGGAGGAAGCCCTTGATTTTCGCCTGAATCAGGTGGAGCCGCCGCATTTCTTCCGGGCTGTCCTGCTTGTCAAAATAAGGCGACGCCATCGCGCGTTCTTGCAGCGCCGAAAATCGGTCATTGGCGAGCGGGTGCGATTGCAGGAATGGGTTTACGCGCTGCCCGGTAATGATCTGGTAGTTGCGCATGCGGCTCCAGATATCCATCGCGCCTTTGGTGGAATGGCCAAGACGATCAAGATAGGTGATGGAGGACTGGTCAGCCGTCGCTTCCTGACTGCGGCTATATACCAGAAAATCAGCCAGCGCGACGTTCTGACCAAGCCCAAGGAGACCAATGCCGGCTTCCGGGGCGCCGGCGGCGATGGCGCCCGCAGCGAGCAACAGTCCAAGAATCATCGGGCGCCCTGCATTCGCGATGGCTTCCGCTGTGCGGGCTGAATGATTGCCGGCGAGGTGGCCGGCCTCATGCGCGATGACGCCTTCGATTTCATTTGGCGTTTTGGCGAATGTGAACAAGCCTGAATTAACGCCCATATATCGCCCGCCGGCGAAGGCGTTGAATGTCGGGTCATTTACAACGAGGATCTGGATGGATTTTGGATTAAGCCCGGCGGCGGCGAAAATCGGCCGCGAATAATCGTCGAGATAAGCTTCAATCTCTGCGTCGCGCAGTAGTGAAATGCCTTGCGCACTTACGCTGATCGGCGCCACGGCAGTTGCGAGCGCCGCCAGCAGGGCGAGAGATTTTTTGGCGTTACGCACAAACCGGCTAGACATCATACCAAATCCCTTTGCACGCCCCCCAGAAGCAAACGCGCATGCCTCATAATAGGCGTGCTTTGCGGCGATTTCGAGATGCAGCGCCCGCTGGGCGCCGCAAATGTGAGGATATATTGCCGATTTTGTTAATGCCTACGCGTTGCTGCCGCGGCTCCACCAGCCTTTTTTGCGCGGCTTTTCAACTACCGGCTGCGGCGCTTCCGCTGGATCGGTGGGAGCGGCGGCCGCCGCAGGGGATTGCGCCTCGGCTTCAGTCGTCACCAGCGGCGGTTTCTCAACAGATTCGTCCGTTTGAGCGTTATGGCCGGCATTCGTGTCATGTCTGTCATCATGATGTTTAGCAGAACCATTGCCGGCTGGGTGTTGCGGTTCTTCGGTGCTGGCGGTTGCCTCGCCAGTCTCGGCAGCAGGCTGCGTTTCGCCAGTATCTTGTCCAGCGGATTGCGCATCTGCACCATCTTCGCGATTGCGCCTATTGCGGCGTCCGCCGCGGCGGCCACGCCGGCGGCGTTTGCGGGACTGTTCCTCGTCGCTCTCGTCGCTGCGCGCTTCGCCTTCGGCACGATGTTCTTTCGCCGGGCGTTCTTCGCCATCGCCCGCATCATTCTCACTGGCCGAAGTTTGCGCTTCTGCGTCAACCTCTGTCGACTGGCCGCGTGGACCATCCTTGCGTCGGCGTCGGCGGCGGCGCTTTTTGCGGTCGTCGTCGCGTTCTTCTGAGTCGCTTTCGTCGGCAGCCTCAACTGCGTCCGGCGCATCTTCAATTTCCACCAATTCGGTCTGATCAGCCTGAATGATCGTCGCCGTTTCAGTACGCTCTTTCGGAACGCCGGCTTTTTCAAGCGTGTAATCGTCGCCGGTTCGCTCCGTATCCGGGATGAGCTGAATGGTGACTCCGTTTGAATCTTCAATGCGCTTCAGCCAATCGCGATGATGGTTGAGCACATAAACGGTCACGTCGAGAGAAGCGTGTACGGACAGGACGCCCGCCTTGCCGGCGACGGCTTCGCCTTCGACCGCGCGCAAGATGCGCAGCGCCGCCATTTCCGCCGAGCGGATGACGCCTGCGCCCGAACAGGTCGGACAGGCTTGCGTCGTGCCGTCGATAATGCCGGAGCGTCTGCGCTGGCGGGACATTTCAAGGAGGCCGAAATTCGAGATGCGACCGAGCTGAATCCGCGCACGGTCATGCTTGATGGCGTCTTTCAACGCCTTTTCAACCTTACGGTTGTTCTTCATCTCTTCCATATCGATGAAGTCGAGCACGATCAGACCGGCGAGGTCGCGCAGCCGGAATTGCCGCGCAGCCTCATGGGCTGCTTCGATATTCGTTTTGAGCGCCGTCTGTTCGATGTTGCGTTCGCGCGTCGAGCGCCCGGAGTTAACGTCGATGGCGATCAACGCTTCAGTTTGGTGGATAACGATATAGCCGCCAGATTTCAACCTTACGCTTGGCTGATACATGCCGTCGAGCTGCGCCTCAACGCCATGCTTGAGGAATATCGGCGCCGTGCCCTTATAGGGCTGCACGAATTTCGCGTGACTCGGCATCAGCATTTTCATGAAGTCTTTGGCTTCACGATATCCGTTCTCGCCTTCGACCTGCACTTCGCCGATGTCTTTGTCGTAAAGGTCTCGAATAGCGCGCTTAATCAGGCTCGCTTCCTCATAGATGAGGCACGGCGCAATGGACTTCAGCGTCAGGCTGCGAATGTTCTCCCACAAACGAAGCAGATAATCATAGTCGCGTTTGATTTCGACTTTTGTGCGTTTGGCCCCGGCAGTGCGGATGATCAGCCCCATGCCCTGCGGCACGTCGAGGCTGTCAACAACGCGGCGAAGCCGCTTGCGGTCGGTGGAATGCGGGATTTTACGGGAAATGCCGCCACCGCGCGCGGTGTTTGGCATCAATACGCAATAACGGCCGGCGAGCGACATATAAGTCGTCAGTGCAGCTCCTTTATTGCCGCGTTCTTCCTTGACGACCTGGATCAACAGGATCTGGCGGCGCTTGATGACTTCCTGAATTTTGTAATTGCGCAGGAGGTTAGAGCGGCGGCGCTTGGCGTCCTTGTAGCGCTCGAACAGAATTTCGCGTTCTTTGCCGCTCGGGCGTTTGCGCGACGGGGCGAGACCCTCTTCTTCGTCTTCACCCTCACTTTCGCTATCCGTTTCGTCGTTGCTCTGTTCCTCGTCAGCGTCGCTGGCTTCAATGTCCTGCGTTTCGCCTTCGCCGCCATCATCATCATGGTCGTCGCCATGATCATTGTTTGCGGCTTCATCTGCAGATGCTTCGACAGACGTGTCATCATCGTCGGCGTCATTAGAGGCGGTCTTGGCTTTTGAGACCGGCGCGTCTTCGTCCTCTTCGCCGTCCTCTTCCTCCTCCTCTTCCTCTTCCGTTGGATCGCCATTGATTTCGTTCAGCGGATCGCGAATGTCGTCGCTGTCGCTGTCGCTGTCGCCTTCGCCATCGTCGCTGGCGGTTTGGGATTCATCACCACTGTCGCCGTTGCTGACTGCTTCGAGCTTTGTTGAATCATCTTCGTTATCGCCAGAATTCTCATCGGAGTCTTCTTCCACAGCGCGGCTGGCGGTTTTGCGCTTGCGGCGGCGTGAAGCGCGCGGCTTTTTCTCGCCCTCGTCACGACCGCTTTCACTGGCGCTGCGACCAGAGTCGTTATCGTCAGACTCGCCGTCGTCGGAATTACTGTCGCCGTCAAGGTCACGATCGTCGTCATGATCATCGTCGCCGCGTTGAGACAGTTCCAACTGCTCGGCGAGTTCGGCGACTTCCAGTTCCGCCGCCTGAAGCGCTTGCCGGTCAGAGACCGGAATTTGATAATAATCGGGGTGAATTTCGCTGAAGGCGAGGAAGCCGTGGCGGTTCCCCCCATATTCAACGAAGGCTGCCTGAAGCGACGGTTCGACGCGCGTGACGCGCGCTAGATAGATATTGCCTCTAAGCGGCTTGCGGGTGGCGGATTCGAAGTCGAAGTCTTCGACCTTGCCATTGTCGAGCAACGCTACGCGCACCTCTTCCGGGTGGGCCGCGTCGATCAGCATCTTTTTTGTCATTGTGTAAGGCTCCGCAATGCGCGGGCACGCCCGGCGCATTGGCTATGTTGGATCGCTGGAAGGAGGCCGCGCACACAGATCCGCGCGCGAGACAGAGCATCTGTCTGGCGGCGTCGGATTTTATTTGGGCGGTCACTGTCATCAGCGAAAGCTGTTTTCCTTGCCGGTTTTGCCCGGCGGTTCTTGTTTCTTGGCGCTAGGCGCCGGTCTTTTCAGCGCAATTGCGCCAATTCTGTTGGCGCTGCCGCGCCGGGTCTTTGCTCCTCGCGCCGCCGGAACGTCCGGAATCGCGGGCCGGCGGGTGGAGCTGCCGGCTTCAAGTTTCTGGAAAGACTTATGTTTTCAGCCTCTTCCCGAAAAATTCTTCGTGATGCGCGGGGCTTTGGTCTCCCTTCGCCCTTCCTTTAGATGGGCTTTCGCGCCGGTACATCAACAGCTTGCGGTTTGACTGATGCCTCAGCGGTGCGCAAGCAGTTTTTGACCATGCATGAGTGCGGGGAAAAAGAAAACCCGTGGTTAACGCCGACTCAGTATTGCATGCAAACCAGCAGAAATGCTTAACGCAGCGTTAAGGCTAGCGAATCCAGAATGGCGCGCGTAATAAGCCCTTGCTTCGGGCACGCTCATGGCGGTTCGGAGTTTCCGGGGCGAATTGTTGGATTTCTGGCGAGCGGGGCCGAATTGGCCGCCTGCTGGTGTATGGATGGGCATGAATGGCCGGAATTTACAATATAAAGCAATGGCTTAAGGGGGCGCTAACCCTGCTGGCGGCGTGTGTCGTTTTACTGCCGGGATTGGCGAGCGCCGCCGAGCTTCTCGATGTCCGCTTTGGCCCAGGTGCGGATTCGACCCGTATCGTCTTTGATATAAATGGCGCGCCCGAATTTCAGGTTTCCGGCAGTGGCGAGGGGGCTGGCCGGATTTTTGTCGATTTTGCCGATCTCGACGGCGCCAAGGCGGCGAAACCGGGAATGGGCCATGTGGCGGGCGTCAGCTTCGCCAAATCCGGAAAAAACGGCGTTCGCGCCGAATTAACCCTGAAGAAGACCGCGAAAATCAAAGAAGTCTTTGTCCTGGAGCCAAGCGGGTCAGTGACGAAGCATCGCCTGGTCATTGACCTGGCGACGGCCGATAAGGCGGCATTTTTGGCCAGCCTGCCGAGCCAGTATGGCGACCTGACTGCAGTGATCGAACAAGTCACGAGCGAGCCTGACCGGGTCGCTCAGAGCGCTACGTCTCCGCAAGTAGCGAATGTCGCCATCCCTGCTGCACCGTCGCGAAAAGACGATCAGGCCGGGTTGCTGGAGAAAAAGACCATCGTGGTCGATGCCGGTCATGGCGGCCGCGATCCGGGATCGCAAGGCCAGAGCGGAACGCTTGAGAAAAACGTGACGCTCGCCGCCGCTTTGGAGCTGGAAAGCATCTTGAAGCGCACCGGCCGCTATAACGTCGTGTTGACCCGCTCATCCGACACTGACGCCAGAATTCTTCGCGATCAGCGCGACGAGCTGGCGCGCCGCGAAACATTGGCGCGGGCGGCGAAAGCCGACCTGTTTATCTCGCTCCATGCTGACGCCATCACCCAAAAGGAAGTGCGCGGCGCCTCGGTTTATACGCTGTCTGAAGCAGGTACGACGCGCTCGATGAATCTCGCCAAATCGCAAGGCAATTACCACGCTTACGATGTCAATTTCGCTGAGTATGATTTAGATGTCCGCAATATCCTGCTCGACAAGGCGCAGGACCAAACCATCACCAAATCGTCGAAATTTGCCGAATTGCTCATCGAAAAAATGTCCGGCAAGACACCCATGCTGAACCGGTCTCACCGTCAGGGCGATTTGCGCGTTTTGCTGGCGGCTGACGTTCCTGCCGTATTGCTGGAAATGGCGTTCATTTCCAACGCCAAAGATGAGGCCAATCTGATTTCACCGGTTTGGCGCAAGCGCGCCATGGATGCGGTGGCCGATTCCATCGACAGCTATTTTGAAACCGAGGGTCCGCAGCGTCAGGCGCGGCTCACGCCGGCCGCCGGAAATTAACCGGTTGGCGGCAGGCCGGGTAAACCTTACGAAAATAAGGGATTTCCGCCCCTCTTGCGCCTCGCTGCCGTCCAAATTATGCGGTAGAAGGGCAAGGGTTTGGCGCGCAAGGGCGTCTGCGGGAAAGTTATGAAGAGCGCACTCGAATGGGCAGGCGTGTTTCGCCATCGCTTCGGGCGCGCCCAAGACAAGCGTAAAGACGGATGAGCGATAACAAAGACGACGAGCACGACAAGAAGCCGCTGGCGAGCGACGAGCGTCTGGTTTTCGGGGATGCGCCTGATGACGACGAGCCGGATCTTTCTTCAGCGCTGCGTGATGAGGACGAACCAATCGAAAACGATATGTTCGATGCTGCGCGCAAGCACGCCGCTGAGCCCGAGGATGACGCCTCTTATGATGATGCGGATGATGAAGAGTCAGAACCCCCACACATGCGGGGCGACCCGAGAGTGTATGAGGATGCCGAGCCGGAAGAAGTTCTTCTCGGCGAGGAAGACGAAATCGATGATACGCCGGAGGAGCCGTTAGCGGCGCCGAAACGGCGCGAAGCGCCCGCAGCGGCGCCGAACGCGGAGCGTTCAGCGCCAGCGAATTCTGGAGACGGATGGGTAAGCTCTATGTTCAAGTTTGTCGGCGTGGCGTTCGCTGCTGGCGCGATCGGAGTGATCGGCGTCGCCGGGTTCACTGCCTGGTACCTCAATGAGCTGAACAAGGATCTGCCTGATTACGAACAGCTTGCAGAATATGCGCCGCCAGTGACCACAAGGGTTTATGCAGGCGACGGTTCGCTCGTTGCTGAATTCGCTCGTGAGCGTCGTTTGTTTGTGCCTATCGAGGCCATGCCCGATCACGTCAAATACGCGTTTGTCTCGGCGGAAGATCAGTCCTTTTACGAGCATTCAGGAATTGATTTTCGCGGATTGGTGCGCGCGCAAGTCTCCAATATAGGCAATATCCTGCGCGGACGTCGCCTTGAAGGCGGCTCGACCATCACCCAGCAGGTTGCGAAAAACTTTCTGCTGACCAGCGAACAGAAAGTCGAACGCAAACTGCGCGAGATGCTCATCGCGCGGAAGATGGAACGGACCTTCACCAAAGATCATATTCTTGAGCTCTATCTGAATGAAATTTATCTCGGCAACCGTTCCTATGGTGTTGCGGCGGCGGCGCTCAACTATTTCGACAAATCGCTTGATGAGCTGACGATTGCAGAAGCGTCCTACCTTGCGGCCATCACCAAAGGACCAAGCAATTATCATCCGATCGATCATGAAGCGCGCGCGGTGGAGCGCCGCAACTATGTGATTGGCCGTCTGGAAGCTGATGGACGGATAACGCCGGAGGAAGCGGCGGAAGCGGAAGCTCAACCGCTTGGCGCCCATATCGCGCCGCCGCTTGGCGCGCGCGATTGGACAATGGAATATTTCGCCGAAGAGGTCCGTAAGCAGATCGTTGATCTCTACGGAGTCGAAGCGCTTTATGATGGCGGCCTCGCTGTCAGAACATCCGTTGATCCGAATTTACAGACAAAAGCCGGTGAAGTGTTGCGCCGCTGGCTTGTCACCTATGACCAGCGTCATGGCTGGCGCGGCGCCATCGCAACGATGGAAGTCGGCGATGACTGGGCGGAAGCCCTGAGCGCGAATGTTGATCAACTAAAGAATGCGCGCAAACTGTCCGACGATATGGCGCCGTGGCGTCCGGCGGTGGTGTTGTCATCAAATGACAGCGCTGCCGAGATTGGCTTTCCCGATGGTGAGAAAGCAATCGTGCCGGTCGAATTATTGCGCTGGGCTCGCGCCTATATTTCTGCAAATGATCTCGGTCCCGAAGTGACGTCGGCGTCATCGGTTCTTAAATCCGGTGACATTGTCTATGTCGAAAAATACGGCGAGACGACGCTGCCGAAAAAGGACGATGCGCCAGCGGACGCGAAGGCGAAACCGACGCCTGAAAATTCATACGCCTTGCGTCAGGCGCCCGCCGTTAATGGCGGCCTGATCGCGATTGATCCGCATACGGGCCGCGTGCTCGCCATGGTTGGCGGCTTTTCATTCCAGCTTTCAGAGTTCAATCGCGCCATACAGGCTGAACGTCAGCCGGGTTCGACTTTTAAGCCGTTCGTTTATTCGGTCGCACTCGATAGCGGCTACACGCCTTCTTCGATTGTTCTTGATGCGCCGTTTGTCGCGCCGAGCCTCGATAGCTGGTACAAGCCGGGCAACTATATTGAGGGCCGCTATTACGGGCCTTCGACCTTGCGGCTTGGAGTCGAGCAATCGCGAAATGCGATGACGGCGCGTCTTGCGCAAGATCTCGGCATTGGCCGCATCATGGAATATGTCGAGCGGTTTAAGCTCTCTGATCATCTGCCGCGCGAACTTGCGATTTCACTTGGCGCCGGGGAGACGACGCTGATGAAAATCACAGCGGCCTATTCGGTGTTCGATAATGGCGGCAAGCGCGTTGAACCGGTGTTGATTGATCGAATTCAAGATCGCACCGGCAAGACAATTTACAAACGCGATACGCGTGAATGCAGCGCTTGCAATGCGACCATCTGGTCGGGCCAGAGCGAACCGCAGATTCCTGATACGCGCGAGCAGGTGATGGATCCGCGCACCGCCTATCAGATTACCTCAATACTTGAAGGCGTTGTTGTCCGTGGTACGGCGGCGCGAACCGTGGGCGGCGCCACAGACAAACCGCTGGCGGGCAAAACCGGCACCACCAACGACTACAAGGACGCCTGGTTCGTCGGCTTTTCGCCGGACATTGCTGCAGGCGTTTATGTTGGTTTCGACATGCCGCAAACGCTCGGGCAGGGCGAGGCGGGCGGCACCGTCGCCGCGCCGATTTTCGCCGCCTTCATGAATGAAGCGCTGAAAGACAAAGCCGGCATTCCATTCCGCGTCCCGTCCGGCGTGCGGCTCGTTCGCGTCAATGCGCGCACCGGCAAGCCTGCCGGCGCTGGTGAAACCAATGTCATTCTGGAAGCGTTCAAGGCAGAGGACGATCCGAATGCAAGCCGTGTTCTCGATGATGATTATACGCTCGATCCGCTGAGCGCGGCGCCAGCGAGCGAGGAAAACAATGAAGACATCAACGGCCTTTACTAACGCGGCGAGGCTCATCATATAGGCGGATCGGCGCGCCGCGCCGCTTTGTTTCCAACCGGAATTTCTCGGGAGTTTCTCATGCGCGCCGAAATCGAAGCGCTCACCATCGAGATCAAGCAGTCGCTGGAACTGCTGAGGAGGCGTCTTTGACTGGGACAAATCCGAAAAAGAGCTGGCTGAATTAAACGCAAAAGCCGAAGACCCGCACCTTTGGGACAAGCCCGAGGAAGCGCAGGCTTTGATGCAAAAACGCACAGCGCTTGAAACGCAGATGAATGCGGTCGGCGCGATGCAATCCGAACTCGATGATCTGACCGGCCTCGCCGAAATGGCGTGGGAGGAAGATGACGATGCGAGCCTTGATGAAGCGCAAGGCATGATCACCGCTTTGCGGGATCGCGCTGGAAAGGCCGAAATTGAAGCGCTTCTGTCCGGTGAAGCCGACGGCAATGATTGCTTCGTTGAAATTCATCCCGGCGCGGGCGGCACAGAGTCAAACGACTGGGCGTCGATGCTGCTGCGCATGTATGTGCGTTGGGCGGGACAATCCGGCTACAAGGTCGATGTGATCGAAGAACAGCCTGGCGAAGAGGCGGGAATCAAATCTGCGACCATTCAGGTCAAAGGCCACAATGCGTATGGCTGGCTTAAAACCGAATCCGGCGTGCATCGGCTGGTGCGAATTTCACCTTACGATTCCAACGCGCGCCGCCACACATCCTTTGCATCCGTCTGGGTGTTCCCGGTGGTTGATGACAAGATCGATATTGATATCAATGAAAGCGATTGCCGCGTCGATACATTCCGCGCTTCCGGCGCTGGCGGCCAGCATGTGAACACTACTGACAGCGCGGTGCGCATCACGCACAATCCGACGGGCATTGTCGTGCAGTGTCAGAACGAACGTTCACAGCACAAAAACCGCGCAACCGCATGGAACATGTTGCGCGCGAGGTTGTATGAGCTGGAGCTGCAAAAGCGCGAGGAGGCGGCTGCCGCCTCCGCTGCGTCCAAGACTGACATCGGCTGGGGCCACCAGATCCGGTCTTACGTGCTGCAGCCCTATCAGCTGGTAAAAGACACCCGCACCGCAGTTGAACACACGGACCCCGACGCCGTGCTTGGCGGTGATATTGATGTCTTTATGAGCGCGGCCCTGGCGCAGCGTGTCGGCGGCGAAAACGCCTGATTGCAGTGCAGCAAATAGCCGTTTCACGCCCGGAACGGCCCAGTTGCCGCCGCCAATTCTTAACAATCGGTTAAAATCGTGATAATGGTTAACAACGATTTTCGTTGACGCAAACCCGTTTTTGACGTTCGATAGTCCTTGTAGGTACTAATACATTCTGTGTACCGACAATCTTCGGGTGCAACGCAAAAGGGAGCTATTCACTGACGCAAACCTGAAATTGGATCATGAGTCCCGGACCACGCAACAGAACACACTCAGCAGCATGCAAGTCTGGTTGGCTGGCTAGGGATAATTGAGAAGGGCGCGTTCGCAGCACAGCGAACGCGCCCTTTGTTTTGCTGTCAGCTCTATTTACGATAATCGAGCGGCGGGTCGCGGTCGCCAAGCAGCGAATAATATTTGTAGTTTTTGCCGCGCGCTTGTTCAAACTCTGCTTTAGCCCGCTCGCGCAATTCCGGATTTTCAAACAGCTCTATGGCGCCAAGCGTCATCGCCTTCGCAGCGACTTGCGCGCCCTTGAAGCCGATCGACATGCCACTCGCTGCGACCGCTTGCCAGGAATGCGCGGATGTGCCCGGCGCCCAGGTTGCCGTCCGAACGCCGACAGTCGGTGTTGCGTAAGAGACATCGCCAACATCTGTCGATCCGTAGCCGAGTGAACGGGAATAGGGTTGAATCTCCGCGGCGCTTTCCAGCGTAGAGCGCGGTTCGTCAAAGCTCTCGCGAATTTTCTCGGCAAACTTCTTTTCGTCCGCCGTATACTGCACGCCGCCAATTTCACGAAGTTTTGCATCCATCATTTTCGCCAGCGTTTCATTGACCAGCAGCGGGTTATTGCCGTGAATGACTTCCCACTCGACTTTCGTTCCGGTGCCGAGCGCCGCGCCGCGCGCCGCATCCTCCACGCGCGCCCAGATATCCTCAACGCCTTTCGCGGTGGGATGGCGAACATAGTAAAAGACTTCAGCATAATCCGGCACGACATTCGGCGCTGAACCGCCTTCGGTGATGACGTAGTGAATGCGCGATTCCTGCGGGATGTGTTCGCGCATCATATTGACCATCATGTCAAACGCTTCGACGCCGTCCAGCGCGGAACGTGCGCGATCCGGCGCGCCGGCGGCGTGTGCCGATACGCCCCTGAACCTGAATTTAGCAGAGCGATTGGCGAGGCTTGTGCGCGCAGCGGCGGAGTTTTCATCATCCGCATGCCAATGCAACGTGATGTCCACATCTTTGAACAATCCGGCGCGCACCATATAAACTTTGCCGCTGCCGCCTTCTTCGGCAGGCGTGCCATAAAGACGGATGCGCCCCGGTGTTCCGGTTGCTTCCAGCCAATCCTTGATCGCGATGGCGGCGGTCATGGAGCCGGCGCCGAAAAGATTGTGACCGCAGGCGTGTCCTGCGCCTTTGCCGTCAATCGGCGCGCGCGTGGCGCTGTCGCCTTGATTGATGCCGGGCAGGGCGTCGAATTCAGCAAGGATGGCGATGACCGGGCCGCCGGTTCCATATTCAGCCGTGAATGCGGTGGGGATTCCGGCGACGCCCTTTTTGATGGTGAAACCCGCGTCGCTCAATTTCGATTGCAACAACCCGCTGGCATGTTCTTCTTGATAACCAACTTCGGCCCATTCCCAGATTTGTCGCGCGACGGAGGCTGTTTCATCATAGCGGGCGTCAATGTTCGCAAGGATTTCCGCGTCATCCGCCACCGCCGGCGTCATCATGTGCGCCGCAGCAATCGCACTCAAGAAAAGGAATGGTTTCATTTTGCCCTCGCATGTCATGTCCGATGCCAAGTTTTGCCATAGTCCGCGCTGACGCGAAAGTCATGGACTCAGCTATTGACGTTTGCACCGGCGATAAATTCCCGCCAATCTCCACGTCACGGATTGAGGGAAGGGCGAGACGATGAAATTCATTCTGTCACTATTGGTGTTGGCGGGTGCTGTGTTGACTCCAGCCGCTGCGGGCGGCCCTCCAGCAGGCGCAGGCAACTATCAAGACATGGTGGGCGTGTTTGAGGAATTTCTTGCTTACAAAGCGCCGTCAGCCTGGAATGCAAATTTTAATAGTCCGGATGCGCCTGATCACGGCCTTATAGATTATTCAAAACCCGCCATCGAAAAGCGCGAGCGTGACTTAGCGGAATTGAGGGTACGACTTGACGACATGAATGTCGCGGCGTGGCCGATTGAGCAGCAAGCGGAATATCTTGCGATCCGTTCCGAATTCGATGCGCAGTCCTTCCGGCTGAAAGTATCTCGGCCGTGGGCGCGCGATCCTGGCTTTTATGCGGATCAGTTGTTGCGGTTCACGTTCACGGACCTGCCAGTTGAAGGCGACAAGAAAGAGGTTTTGAAACGCCAGCTTGCGGCGGTTCCGATGATAGTCGCGGCGGCGAAGCAGAATCTTGATGATGTTGCGACGGATTACGCGAAGCTGGCGATCCATAATCTGACCACTTCAGACGGCGTTGGTCATGGTCACCCTTACCGCGCCACCCCGCCGGCTGGCGTCATCGGCTGGTATGACGATTTTCTTGCGCGAGCGCGTGATGCACAACCAGATATGGTTTCCGCGATTGAGGCGGCGCGCGATGCGGCAGTCGATTACCACGACTGGCTTAACGCCAATATGAGCTCATTCACGAGCGCCGCCGGCGTTGGCGATGCGCGATATGATTGGTATCTGAAGCACGCCAAGCTGTTGCCTTATACGGGCGATGAGCTGATCCTGCTTGGCGATCAGGAATGGGACCGTCTCTATTCATTTTATACATTGGCCCGGCATCGCAATCGCAACCTGGCAGAACTCAAACCGGCGACTTCGGCGAAGGAATATAAAAAGCGCATCGCCGGCGTCGACAAGAACATTCGCAAGTTTCTAAAGCGCGAAGAGATCATCACCATTCCGCCCTATGTGGGAGAGCTCGACACGAATGCACCGTTTATCGAACGCCCCGGCGGTCTTAACTTTTGGGAAGCGGTGCAGTTTCGCGATCCACATCCTGACCATCTTCATGCGGTGATTCCCGGTCACCGCTTTGACGGATTGGTGGAGGATAACAACTCACATCCTGTTCGCGGCCGGATCAGCAACGGCGTGCGTGCTGAAGGCTGGGGCGTCTATCTTGAAGAAGCGATGATGCAGGCGGGGCTGTTGGAAGATTATCCGCGCGTAGATGAGCTGATCTATCTATTCGGGATTTTCCGTGCCGCACGCGTTCCCGCCGATGTCGCCACGCAGCGTAACGACATGACTGTTCAGCAGGCGGTTGATTTCATGCGGGGCAAGACGCCTTGGCTTGACGAAAATGTGGCGCGGGTCGATGCGGAAATTTATCTGCGCCGTCCGCCCGGCTACGGCGTCGGTTATACGATCGGCGCCTTGCAAATGCGCAACCTCTTGGCGGATCATTCAAATCAGCTTGGAGACGAATTTAATCTCAAGGAATTCCACGACGCTTTCATGGCGGCGGGGCGGCTGCCTATTGCGCTGATACGCTGGCAGATGACCGGCCTGGATGATGAAGTGCAGGAATTCTGGAACGTCGACCCCATGCCGGAATGAGGCGCCGCCTGATGGCTAGGCGACGCTGACTTGCGGTGCGGCTTCCGGCAGATCTTCGCCAAAGGCGCGCTGATAGAACTCCGCCACGGTCGGGCGTTCGAGCTCATCGCATTTGTTGAGGAAAGTGACGCGGAAAGCGTATCCGATATTCTGAAAGATTTCCGCATTTTGCGCCCAAGTGATCACCGTGCGCGGGCTCATCACCGTTGAGATATCGCCGGCGATGAACGCATTGCGGGTCATGTCTGCAACGCGCACCATAGCGTCGATGGCCTGACGACCATCCTTGGAATCATAGAGCGGGCACTTGGCGATGACGATGGCCGTCTCTTCGTCATGGGCGAGATAGTTCAGCGTCGTGACAATCGACCAGCGGTCCATCTGTCCCTGGTTGATCTGCTGCGTGCCGTGATAGAGGCCCGTTGTGTCGCCCAGGCCGATCGTGTTGGTGGTTGAGAACAGCCGGAAATACGGGTTCGGCGTCAACACTTTGTTCTGATCGAGCAGGGTGAGGCGGCCTTCTGCTTCCAGTACGCGCTGAATGACGAACATCACATCCGGGCGCCCGGCATCATACTCGTCAAAGACGAGCGCCACCGGTTTCTGAAACGCCCAGGGCAACATGCCCTCTTTGAAGGCGGTCACCTGCACGCCGTTTTCGACGACAATGGCGTCCTTGCCGATCAGGTCGATCCGGCTCACATGGCTGTCGAGATTGACGCGTATGCAGGGCCAGTTGAGGCGCGCCGCAACCTGTTCGATATGGGTCGACTTGCCGGTGCCGTGATAGCCCTGAACCATGACCCGGCGATTGCGCGCAAAGCCGGCGAGGATCGCCATAGTCGTCTCAGGATCGAACCGGTAAGCCGGATCGACTGGCGGAACATAGGAATTCGGCTTTGAAAAGGCCGGAATTTCAATGTCGAGCGAGACGCCAAACACCTTTTTGGCGTCCACGGTTTTGTCGGGCTTGTCGAGGAACGTATCGTCTGAAATCACGGCCATATTCTAAAAAACGCTCTTTTTGTGCTGCGCTGCGGTCGGGGCGACCCTCGCGCGAAAGGCCCGCCATGACAAGAGTTTATGGCGCCGGGAATTGTCACAACCGCTCACTGATGACGGGAAAGCGGTCAGGAGGCGGGGGTGAACAGTTTCATCAAAACCAGCCCGGAGACAATCAGCGCCGCCGCAAGGAGGCGCCCGGCGGTCGCCTGCTCGCCGAGCATGATGATGCCGACAATGAAAGCGCCAAGCGCGCCGATACCCGTCCACACGGTATAGGCGGTGCCGAGCGGCAGGGTTTTCATGGAAAAGGAAAGCAGCCCGAAACTGGCGAACATGGCGATGGTCATCACCAGCGTCGGGATGGGCCGCGTAAAGCCAAGCGACTGCTTCATGGCGTAAGCCCAGACCACTTCCAGCAATCCGGCGATAATAAGAATGATCCAAGCCACGGGCCGGGCCCTCCGTTAAAAGAGCCGGGCCGTCCCGGACTTCACGCCCATTGCTGGGGGAGGACGTGGCCTCGCTTGGTCTGCTCAAGGCAGTTTAAACAAACCCGCCTTTTTTCATGATGGAGTGCGCTTTGACCACATCGCTTAGCTGCTGCTCAGCGCTGCGATCGCCGCCATTGGAATCCGGGTGGAAGCGGCGGACGAGTTCCGCATAGCGCCGGCGGATGTCGCCGGACGGCGCCTCATAAGGCAGGGCCATCGTGTCGAACGCATTCACCTGTAACTTGGTCAGGCGCTTGCCGCCGCGATGATGACCGCGGGTTTCGGTTTGGATTTTGGCATCCTTCGCGACCAGGCCAAACGCATCTTCCATGTCGGCTGGACCACGCGCATTAGCAGCAGCGCGGGCGCGGTCATTTTTACCCATGGACCAAGTTGGCCGGTCGCCATACTGACTTTGCTGGCGGACCTTCAAAGACTCTTCTTCCGAGAGGCCCTCAAAATAGTTCCAGCTCTTATTATGCTGACGGGCATGTTCGAGGCATAGCCAGATCCGTTCGCGCGGTTCGCGCGGGCTCTTGGGCAGGCTGCAGGCCGCCTTGCCGTCGCAATCAGGGGCGGCGCAGGTTTGGTCGCCCGGATCGGCCCAAACGGCTGTCTTTTTCGTTTGCCGGCCCGGCGGCTTCACGCGAATGTCGAAGCCGAGGCGGGGTTTGTAATTTTTCTCTACCATGGCCCCAATATGATGACAGTTGCCGCTTGACACAATCTTGACGAATGTGGCTGTTATGGCATGTCTGGGGACATGCGGGTTTCAGAATCGATTCATCTAAAATTGTCGAAAGCGTTGACGCCGGAATCGCTCAACGTCACGGACGAGTCGCACTTGCATGAAGGTCATGCCGGCGCCCGTGAAGGCGGGCAATCGCATTTCCGTGTGTTCATTGTCGCCTCCGCTTTTGAGGGATTGTCACGCGTCGCGCGGCAAAGGCTCGTTAACGGCATTCTCAAAGAAGAGCTGGCCGGGCCCATTCATGCGCTGGCGATGAAAACGCTGACTCCAGCCGAAGCCGCGTCACAAGCCTGAGCCAATTCAAGGAAACGTTCTGAATGGAAATCCCTGGCGCTCCGGCGACCTACGCACTGATCATCGCAAATTTGATCGCCAGCATATACGGCCTTTCTTTTGATCGGGGGTTTGTTGGCGGCTTTGCTTTCAATGTCGGCGCGATCGTCAAGCACAAGCAGCACTATCGCGTTTTTACATCATCTTTCTTGCACGGGGATTATTTCCACCTCCTGTTCAACATGATGACGCTGTTTTACTTCGGCCCGGCGGTCGAACGAATATTGGGAACGGATGGTTTTCTCGTCGTCTATTTCGGTGCGGTGCTCGCCAGTGGCATTGTGTCTTTCTACGTCAATCGGAAAAATCTTGATTACACATCGCTTGGCGCTTCGGACGGCGTGTCGGGCGCGCTTTTGTCTTTTTGCGTTTTTTATCCGCTGGCGGGCATGCGCTTCATGTTTGTTCCGATCGATATTCCGGCGATTCTATTCGGCGTATTTTACATTGTCATTTCCGCCAACATGATCGGCAGGTTCGGCGGGCGGACGGCCCATGAGGCGCATCTTGCGGGTGCGGCGGCTGGGGTCGTGCTGACCATATTGATGCGCCCTGACGCGATTATGCGGTTTTTCGCTTAATCCGTCTCTTTGGCCGATGGCTCCGCTCCAGTGCGGCGGAAAAACCCTACAGATCAAACATTTCCATATACGCCGTGAGGTTTTGCGCGGTTGTTGCGCGAAATGGGTGTTTGCGTGTTATGGTCCGGCGGGTAACGGTGGGGTGCGTAATGACCAAGGGAAGCCTGCCGGACGGCGTTCCGTCCGATAATCGATCCGGATTTGGGAAGACCGATACCGCCAGTTTTGACGGTGCGAGCGCTCATTCGCGCCCGCCAGCGCGCCCGCAGAATGGAAAGGCTGGTTCAGGCGTTACCTTCGCAGCGCCGGATATGGCCGTCCCGAATTTTATCGACCCGGCCGATGAACCCGCCGCAAAATCCAAGCCGGATGCACTTCATGTATTTCCGGATGAAAACAACGCGCACACACGCTTTTCGCGCGTTGTGCTCGAAGTTGAAGAAGATGACGACGAAGACGATGACGAAGATGAGAAAAAGTCAAATGGCGTTTTGGCGCACGGACCGCATCTGCCGGCGCCCATGCTCATTTTAATCGCGATTGGATTATTGCTTGCGGCGCTTGGCGCTTACGTGACGTCGCAAAGTCAGGATCCGCAACCCTATTGCTCGCAGCAACCAGCGTGGAACCAGTATAATTGTCAGGCTGATTAGTTCGCGGATTAATACGGCTTTGGAAGGCTAGTCTGGCCAGTTAGGCTTTTACGTCAGCTTGGGCGCCGCGTTCACGCATGATCTTTTGATAGGCGAAGTTCACCTTCTGAGTGGCGAGCACAGCGGCTTTTGAAATTTCTTCATCAAGACCAAGTGAAGCAAACGTATCTGGGTGCACGGCTTTCATACGCGCTTTATAGGCAGTGCGGATTTCTTCGTTTGTCGCGGTCGGTTTGATCCGCAGCATGGCATATGCATCAAATGTGTTTGAGGATTTGTCTTCGAGTTTCTCTTCAGCGGAGAAATTTTCACCGTGAATTTTGGACCGTCCGTCGCTGTCGCGCGTAGCCTGCGCCTCGATGACCGATGCGATTTGTGTTTTTGCGACGATCATCGTTTCGCCGGACTTCAACCTGACCGGAATGAAAGCGCGGCAATCATTCATCAGATCCGACGCTCTTTCGCCAAGACTTGTGAAGACTGTCGCCGCAACAGGTTGCTGCCCGGAGGACAAGGTCAGCAACACGTTGATCTCGTTGCGGTGACGGTATGTCCGCTGTTTGCTGTCGAAGGCGCTCATCGAAGTCTCATTTTGCCACGGTCATCTTTGACGGTTGGTTTGAAACGAGACTTGCAACGGCCTTGCCAGATTAAGGTTTTCGGCGGGTTAACCCTCAGAGCCGGGCTTTTTAGCGGGTTCGGCCTCCATCCACATCATGGCGTAACGGGCCGGAAAGGCCCAGGCGATCCCGGCAATCAGAAAGTATCCCGCCTTCAGAAGCTGGTGATTGGGGACAAGGTCGCCCAGCGCAGCGGCGGCGAAAAAATAAAGGATCAGCACCGGCAAAAAGGCGGCAAAACCAATCAGTTTTTTGAGACGAGGGCGCATATTAGCGTCATTCCGTGCAGGCGCGACGCGGGGTCGCGGGCGGGATTGGCGCAAATACCCTAAAGGACGGGCATGAGTTCGATCAAGCCAGCACTGCCTGCCCCGTCTCTGCGCTCGGCGCGGCCGATCGCGATTTGGCTTTTGGTGATGTGCGGTCTGATTGCGGCCATGGTGATTGTCGGCGGCGCGACGCGGCTGACCGATTCCGGGCTTTCGATTACCGAGTGGCGGCCGGTCACTGGCGCCATTCCGCCGCTCAGTGAAGCGGACTGGCTCTCCGAGTTCGAGAAGTACAAAACCATTCCGGAATATTCCGAAGTGAATTTCGGCATGAGCCTCGCGGAGTTCAAACGGATCTACTGGTGGGAATGGGGCCATCGTTTGCTTGGACGGGGACTCGGATTCGCGTTTTTGTTGCCGCTGCTGTTTTTCGCCGCAACGAAACAACTGATGCGCGGGCTATCGCTGAAACTTGGCGGCTTGTTTGTGCTTGGCGGCATGCAGGGCGCGCTCGGCTGGTGGATGGTGTCTTCCGGTCTCGCCGACCGTGTTGATGTGAGCCAGTACCGGCTCGCCGCGCATTTGTCGCTTGCGGTGTTGCTATTTGGCGCAATGTTCTGGCTGGCGCTCGATCTATGGCCTGTTCGCCGCCTATCGGCGCCGCGCAAGTTGCGCCTTGCCGCAACGGCGCTGGCCTTCGGCGTGTTTGCGCAAATGATCCTTGGCGCTTTCGTGGCGGGATTGCGTGCGGGGCGGACGTTCAACACCTGGCCGCTGATGGATGGCAAGATATTCCCGGACGGATATTTTCACGGCGCCGCCAGCCTCAATGATCTGTTTGAGACGATGGCGGCGGTTCAGTTCAATCACCGCCTGGGCGCTTATCTGCTGGCTGGCGGCGCTGTCTGGTTTTATCTCGCCGCGCGCAAACATGCGCTTGAACGGCCCGCCCGCCTGGTCCTCGCGGCCATCGGATGTCAAATCCTACTCGGCGTCTGGACGGTGCTCGCTGCAACGCCAATCGCGCTCGGCCTCGCGCATCAGGCTGGCGCTCTTATCGTGTTTGCTTCGGCGCTCTACGCCGCGCACAGCGCGCGCGGATAGACCTTATTCCGGTTCGCCCGTGTGCAATTCAATCGGAATGATCAACGTGTCGCTTTTTTCGGCCGGCGCTTCACCGCGAGGTGAAACGGGTTCTCCTACGGGAAGCTGCAGCGCATTTTTCAAGCTGCTGGTGGGGGCGAGACGGATGACTGGACCGTCAGCGCCATCAGCGATGCCGAATGCGGCAACGCCATTGCGATAAAGCCCGCCGAGATTGCCGCCGGTAACGCCAAATACATCCGCTTTCTCTACGCCGGGAAGGTCGTCCGTCGCCGTAATCCTCACCGCCCCGAGCGACGCGCCATTCGCGCCGTCGAAAAATTGCACGACGCCAGTTGACGTGTCCGCAACCACAAGATCGCTGCTTATGACAGCCGGATCGTCTTCACTCGCAGAAATGACAATGCCCAACACGCCGCCGGCGCCCGCTAACGTGCTGGCGAAGGGGGAGGCGAATGAGTCGCCGCCAGTTACCTTGTAAAGCTTTCCATTGTCGCTTGCGGCGTAAAGGGCGCCGTCGACGCCGACAGCGCAGCTGACGAGATTGTCCGGCGTATTAATGGCTGCTTCACTTTCAACGCTGACGCCGCTGGCGGACGCGGCGAGATTAAACACCTGCACGACGCCTTTTTGCACCACAAAAAGAGAAGGGGCGGGCGCATCTGCGCCGCGACCAAGACAGAAGCCTCGCACGGCGCCGCGAATGACGGGGCCCGAATCGAGCGGCAAGAATGCGCGGGAGTTATTGTCGATTCCGTAAAATTTGATCTCGTTTTCGTCTGTGTCGAAAAAGGCGATAAACCCGGCGGCTGAGGATCCAAAGCCGAGATAGCTGGTCGCCACGCCGGCTGCGTTGAATCCGTCTATGCGCGCAATCTCATTGCCGTCTTCCATGCTGTAGGAAACAATCGCGTTGGGCGTCGCAACGATCATCGTGCTGTTAAATGACAAGGTTGGATGATCCCAAAATGCGATGCCAGTCGCCACCGCTGGCAGGCCGGGGAGTTCGTCGCTGGCTGGCGCTTCTGCGACAACCATATCCGCTGCCGGTTCTGGCGCTGTAACGTCGGCGTTGCGCTCGCACGCGGCCGCGGCGATCAGACAGCTCAAGGCAAAAGCGGAAAGGCGCATTCTATACTCCGTATCGTGATTAGCTAAGGTAGTGTTTATTGGCCGGACGCACTCTTGTCGCGCTTCCAGGTATATGTCCGGCGGGTTTTCCATTCCTCGCCGTCAATGTCAAAGCTGGTCGTGACATGGGTATCGGCGTCCGGATTGTGCGCTTCGTGACCTTGCTCGGAGACGCCGCCATCTGGCGCGAAAAATGTCTGTTTGGTTTTATTGACGCCGCCCTCTTGCCACATCCCGCCAAGACCAACAGCGCCGCCAGAGCCGAATTGCTGGAGTTGGGCAGCGCCAAGACCGGGATGCCAGTATTGGCGGAATTGCCAGAAGTCGCCCGTGGGTTCGCCGTTCACCATGCCGTAGAGCCGGCCCGTCATGGAATTGGCGTAGCCTTTTTTCCATTCGAGCACGTAGGCTTCCATGGGTTCGTTTTCGCCTTGATAGTCCGCATTTGACGTGACCCAGCGGCCGCCCTCACGGGTCAGGAACTCTATATCGTCAAGATACCATTGGGGTGCGGCTGTGGAGGCAGACGCCGCCGGTAAGGGAGTAGGCTGCGCCGGAATGTCATGAGCCTGGCTGGACGAGCAGGCGAACAAAAAAGCCAGAAGAATCGCTAATCGCATAGTAGCTCCTACGTGTTTTACGACATTGCTTTTAGCGCCCCGGCCGATAGTGCGGCTATAGCCGCTTACGGTCAAATGTGAGGTGAACCGGCGCATTCGGCGAGGCCGAATTCATTTCATAGAATCGCGAATCGGAAGATATTCTTCAAAGCTTGCCGGAATCTACCTTTCGTGGCCAAGCAAACTGACCCGCGAAAATAACGGTTACGGCAAGGGCGCCCCTTCGGGCGGCGATTGAAAACGCCTGTTTTCCGATGGCCTGCGCCTTAAAATGGGGAGGTAACATGTCGATTCTTAGGAGTCTGGCAGCGGTGATTTTGACCGCTGGATTGCTGATGGCGCCTGCTCAAGCGGCGACTTTCATATTCAAGTCTGGCGGCGCGTTTTTGGATATGCCAACCGGCAATGTCGCCACAGACTGCGGCACAGCCAATATCGACCTCTGCACGGCGGACGACTCGCTTGGTTTTACCTACTCAAAAGATGGCGTGCTGTTCACGAGTCGGGCTTATCAATATACGGATGATACGTATGCCGAGCGTGCGGCGACCCTTTTGATACAAGACATTACTCCTGAAAACTCCGGTCTCGGGGCGTTCTCCGAAAACGACATTCAAAATGACCAGACGCAGTTCAACTCGCTTGAAGCGATCGAGTTTGTTTTCGCCGGGCCTGTTTCGTTGACCAACATTGAATTCAATGCGGGCGATGATCAGGATTGTTCCAGGGGAACGCTCACAGAAGGGCCTTGCGGCGATTTTGAACTCTGGATTGACGGGATGTACTTGGCCACCATTACAGCGGTTGACCTGTTGACTGACATTTTCACGGGAACGGTGTTTGAATTCCGCGCGGTTACGCCTGACGCCGGTTTTGTTATCGCTCAATTCGGCGTGCTGAACGAGGCGCCGCTGCCAGCCGCGCTGCCGCTGCTTCTGGCGGGTCTCGGCGGGCTTGGCTTTGCCTCGCGCAGACGCAAAACCACATAATATTCAATTCTTTGACCCGGGATAACGGCCCCTGCCCGTGGGGCCGTTTTTCGTTTACGGGCTCGCCTGATATAAGGCGGTATAAAAATACCACATAAATAATGCCCTGTTTTATATGATTTTCTTGCAAAGGTGTTGACGCAAACGTGCCGGGCCTGTACCTGCGCCGCTTCACGAGCGGAGCCTGTCCCCCGGATTGGTCCTGCTTACCAGTTTTTACCACCTCAAGACCCGCAGGACATATCCCATGAAAACCTACGCCATGAAAACGGCGGAAGCGGACGCGCAGAAGAAATGGATCCTGATCGACGGTGAGGGCCTCGTTGTTGGCCGCCTTGCTTCGATTATCGCCACGCGCCTTCGCGGCAAGCACAAGCCAGCCTACACGCCGCATGTTGATTGCGGCGATAATGTCATCGTCGTCAACGCCGATAAGGTCGTGCTGACTGGCGCCAAGATGGCGAAAAAGAAATTCTACTGGCACACCGGTTTTCCGGGCGGCATCAAAGACCGCACCATGGAAAAGCTGATGGGCGGCGCACATCCAGAGCGCGTGCTTACTAAGGCCGTTGAACGGATGTTGCCGAAAGATTCACCACTCGCCCGCACGCAGATGACAAATTTGCGCGTTTATGCTGGGCCGGATCATCCGCATGAAGCTCAATCTCCGGTCAAACTCGACGTCGCCGCGATGAATTCCAAGAACAAGAGAGACGCGTAAGCCATGAGCAGCACATCCTTTGAAGGCTTGAAAGAAGCCGCCGCCGAAGCTGGCGTCATCGCCGAAGCGCCGCAAGAGGCGGCTTTGGCTGAACCGAAAATCGACGCCCTTGGCCGCTCCTACGCTACGGGCAAACGCAAAACCGCTGTTGCGCGTGTCTGGATCAAGCCGGGCTCCGGCAAGATCACGGTGAATGGCAAAGACCAGGCCGAGTATTTTGGCCGCGCCGTGCTACAGATGATCATCAAGCAGCCGCTTATCGCCGCGGATCGCAACAACCAGTATGACGTTGTCTGCACCGTAGCCGGGTCTGGCCCGTCAGGTCAGGCGGGCGCTGTCCGTCACGGCATCTCCAAGGCGCTCACCTATTATGAGCCGTCTTTACGGTCCGTGTTGAAAAAGGGCGGCTTCCTGACCCGCGATTCGCGGACGGTGGAGCGGAAGAAATACGGCCGCAAAAAGGCCCGTAAATCCTTCCAGTTCTCCAAACGCTAGGAATTATGGGCTGGCCGCTTTCGAGATTGTAATCTTCAGCGGCTACCTTTTCCGATCGTTAATTTGCCTGTTCGGGCCTGTGGGGCGATTATACAGTCCTCCCACGAAACAAGTTTCCCTCAAGCGCCGCCCCAAAATACCGGGGCGGCGTTTGGGTGTTTGGGCTAAGCAGTTCGCCTAGAAATCCTTCTTCCAGTTGGCCGATACGGTCTGATCGCCTTCCTGTTCAAGCTCTGTCTCCACCGTAATGTTGTCGGTGATTTCATATTTGACGCGCACGGAGCCACTGCGCCCTTGCGCGTCCTGGGTGGCGGAAACGAACACATCCTTTGACACATATTTGCCAATGGTGAGCGATCCGCCGCCATTTTCCGGATCGATGTCAACGTTCAGCAGGTCGAGCCCGACGGTGCGCCGCAAGCGCCCGGTGACGCCTTCGCCGCCAAACGGGCCGACGCCGGAGAGGGACGCGAGCGCTTCTGCGGTTTGTAGCGATTCAAATGGTGACAATGTCTGCGCTGGTTTGCCAAACAGAATAAGCGACATGACGTCCTCGGAAGGAAGCACAGGCGTCGAACTTAATTCCACATTCGGTTCCAGCGCGCGGCCAGTGATGGAGATGATCGCGGTTACGCCGTCGCTCGTCTCGTGTTCGGCGCGAATATCAAGGCGCGGATTATTGTCGTCGATCCGGTCGAACGTAATCGCACCGCGGGTCAGGTCAAAACGCCGCCCGGAAAAATCGAGCCAGCCGCGGCGGATCGCCATGGCGCCGAGTATCAAGGGTTCCTCGCGCCCGTCTTCCGCCGTAACATCGGCCGACCACTCGCTGTCGAGGCCGCGGCCGCGAATGAAGACGCGATTGTCCGCGTGCAACCGCACCGAAAAGTCTAGCCCCGACTGGCGCGGCGCGTCCAGCGTTTCGGGTTCGGTGTTGGCGTCGTTCAGCGCAATGACATCAATATCCACAAGGCCGGTGCTTTCTGGCGTAACGATTTCTGCGTCCAGTTCCGCGACATTGATGTCACCCTTGGCGACCAGCGCATCGAGGGGGCCGGAGAGCGTCAACTCGCCGCTGGCGCGCACCTGATTGATCGGATGGGCGGAAAATTCCGCCTGATCGAGTTTTGCGGTGAAGTTGACATTCGACGCCTCGCCAAGCGTGACGCCGCCGGAGAAGACAAGCGTGTCTGCGCCCGACTGCTTGGCCCCGCGGGCGCCGCCCTTAAATGTCAGCGTGCTGCTTGCACCGCCATAAGCGGCTTGCGCTTCTGCGTGCAAACCGGCGAGTGAAAACCCGCTTTCAAATTCGGTGTAGGCGCCATTGGTGATTTCGGCGCCGCCTGAAAAGTCCGGTTTGGCGAGCGTGCCTGCCAGGGTGAAGTTCGCTGACAAATCGCCTTCGAGACTTTGCATCACAGGCGGCATATAGGCGGCGAGCGCCTGTACGTCGCCCTGATATTTGGCGCGTCCTGATAGCGCGCCGCCGGTGTCGACTGTCAGCTTTGGTGTTTTCACCAGTTTGACAGGCAGGCTTATATCCATATCGAGCGAGGCGTCTTCTTCACGGTCGGTAAGGCGCAGGACATCGCCATTCCAGACGGCGCGACCGTTGATGGTCGCTTGTTCGTCCTCGAGTAAAAGCAGGGATCGTAAGGTGAACTCGCCGCGCGCCGGTAATTGTTCGTCGGTGTCGAGCGAGAGCGTGGCGGAGATCTGACCGTCCGCATCGGGAATATTCACCTTAGTAAGGCTCATCTCTGCTTGCCAGCGCTCCGGCGTGAACCCGCCATCCAGCACGATGACGCCTGCCGCGCCATAAGTAAGGCGCAGATTGCGAACGTTGACGCCGTCAGCAAAATCGAAATGTGCTGGCTCGGTGAGTTGCGCGCGGTTATCGCGTATAAGCGCGCTAAAGGCGTTCAGGCTGAGCTTCGGGGCCGCGCGGGCGTCCACCTGACCCGATGCGGATACGTCCGAAATTGCGCCGGTTGTGTTGGTGATGATGGAGTTGCTGCTCAGCTTCAAACGAACAGCGCCGGGCGGGCCTTCTGCGGTGAGCTCGGCGCCCTCCACAGCGATATCGTTGACGCGCAGCGTGGCGGTTGTTGCCTGCAACTGATTGAGCGCGCCCTCCCGCGAGAGCACACCCTTCACAGCTAAGTCGCCTGCGGCGAGTATCCCCGGCCACGGCTCGGCGCCATTCTCCCCTTTATAGGTCATGTCCAGATTGAGAACCTGCTGGTTCGGATCGAGTTGCGCCGATCCATCCAATGCAAACCCACGCCCGCCATAGGACAGTTTGGGAACGCGGATTGTTCCATCCTCAGAGGATCGGAGCTGAGCGTCGAGGCGTCGCGGCGCGCCATTGTTGGCGCGCGCCGTCACGTCGCCAGTTGGCAACAATGGAAGTCCGGCAAGCGCCGCCTCAATACTCATGGGCGGCAGCGCGCTTTTGTTGATGCGCAGCGCGGGCGTTTCCAGAGCCGTCTTTAGGGTGAAGCGATCCAGCGGGCCGGACAAATCAATATCGCCAGTGATCGGTCCCGCCGGGTCGGCATTGCCGAGAAAGAGGCGCGCGAAGTCAGGCGTCAGCGTCACATCGCCTTTCGCGCGCAGGGACTTGTCAGTCAGCCCATAAGCGCCCGTTCCGGCGAAGCGCGAGCCGTCGCTCGTTGTCGCCTGAGCGTCGTTAAGCGTGATTTCGTTTTTCAGATCGGCTTTTAGTGTTGCAGTGAGATTAAGCCCGTTGGTCAGCCATAAATCGCCGCCATCGCGCGCGGCCGCGTCCAGAATCATGTCACCGGAGATGCGCTGGCGCAGGTCAGTGACGCCTTTTGCGATGGTGAGTTTTGCGAGCGGGCCTGTAGCGCTGGCCACAAGCGCATAGTCATCTCGGCGCCAGTCAAGTTTTGCATCGAGGGCGAAATCATCACCGGCAATGCGCTGGATCGATGGTTGATAGGCAGGGTTCAGCTTTACCTTGAGCGCAGCGTTCACCTGCTGCACGACGCTGCGCGGTGCGCGCCAGTTGATCTGGCCGGTAATGTCGCCGATGGCGGAAGTGAATTGGGCTATATCGAGCGCGCCGCCGCGATCTTTTGCATCGTATCGCAGGTTCAATGCGATAGGCGAAGACAGTTCCTCAATGCCGTCAAACCGTGCGCCGGGCGAAAAATTAGCTTTGACGCCGGCGCCTTCAAACTTGGAAAAGTCGCTGCTGATCACTGCGTCGAACGCGCCGTAATAGCCGACCGTCCCGTTGATTGTTGTGACCGCTTGGTTGATTGGGCTGTCGGCTTGGGCGCGCAATCGCGTCGGCCCGCGCAAATCGAAAAGGGAGGCAATGGTCCCGCCCGCTTCGGCGGTCACGAGCGCGTTTAGGGTGAAGCGGCCGCTGCTTGGTGACTTTGCAAAGAGAATATCCGCTTCATCCGCGCCATTGACGCTGGCGACTTTCAACGCCAGTTCGATCTCCGGTCCATCCAGCCGAAGTGCGCCCGATGCATCAAGCCGCTGGCGGGCGCCGTTCAAATCTGCGTCGAGATTGACTATATCGAGCCGGCGCACGTCTATGCGCGGCAAATTGTCGAGCACTTTGAATTGACGCGCGTCATCGGCGGGTTTGTCTGATTTGGGCGGGCTGCGAAATATCCGCGTGTTTAAAATGGATGCGCTGTCAATCACGATGCGCTTTCCCGCCAGCGCGAATGGGCGCCATCGCATCTCGATCCGTTCGGCGGTCAGCCATGCGCCAGCTTCATCTTCAAATGCGACATTCTCCAATATGAGATGACCGGGCAGGGCGCCTTTTAGGGCGCCGATATCGGCGCGGCTGTTGAGGGCGCCGCCAAGCTGGCTTTCAACAATTTCCTCGAGCAATTCGCGGCCGGGCGGTGAATAAAAAAGAACGACCCAGGCGAGCGCGCCCATGGCGAGAAGGCCACTGAATCCGCAAGCGAATATGATCAAAACGCGCCGCATCAGAAAGGCTGCCCCAACGCAATATAGAGTTGAAAGCTGTTGTCGGTCGGGCGCTTTTCAAGCGGGAAGGCGATGTCGGCGCGGATCGGGCCGATCGGCGTTAAGTATCGAACGCCCGCGCCATATCCGATGAAATAATCATCAGTGAAGTCGGGCAGCGATTTTGTCGAGACTGAACCAGCGTCGATAAAAGCGGCGAATTGCAGGTTCTTGATGACTTTGAGGCGTGCTTCAAAGGCGCCTTCTATGCGTGAACGACCACCTATGGGATTGTTGTCGGCGTCGAGCGGTCCCGCTTCCTGATAGCCAAAGCCGCGCACTGACCCGCCGCCGCCAGCATAATAACGTTTGTTGAGGGGCAAATCTGCGAAAGTGCTGCCGAAGGTGCTGCTGACGGCGGCCCGTGCAGCGAGCGTCACCAAATCATCCTTGCCCATATGGACGCGGCCGCGCGCGCTCATGTCAGACTGGGTGAAATAGTCGGAGCCTGCGTAAGGCGTTACCGTCCAGGAGGCGCGAAATCCCCTGCGCGGATCGAGCAGGTCGTCTTCGGAATTCCAGATGACGGAAAGGGGCGTCGAGACGAAATAAGTCCGTTCCTCTTCGGTGTCATTTCGCACGCTGGAGGTTTCAAGCGCCAGCGCGCCGCGCGTTTCCAGCTTGTCGTTCATCCATTTCTTGGAAAGGCCGCCGGAAATCTCAAAGGTGCGGGCGTTAAAAGCGTCAGTTGTTTCATTCTGAAAGGCTGCCGCCGCAAAGGCTTCGCCGCCTATCCGCGGCATGGGCCGGGTCATGGAGACAGTTGCCGATTGTTCAACTTCCGAACCGCGCAATTCGGTTCGCAAGTTTTCTCCGTGACCGAATATGTTGCGATGCTCGAAGAAAACCCGCCCGCCGGGGCCTTCTGTTGTGGAAAAGGAAACACCGGCGCCGATCGTGCGCTGCTTGCGTTCCTCCAGTTGCACGAGAATTGGCGTGACGCCATTTTCATCTGTCAGGCCGGGTTTGACGTCTACGGTTGAGAATAAACCGGTTTTGCGTATGCGTTCGGCATAGGTGGTCATTTTCCCCCGCTCAAACTCTTCGCCATCCTCCCATGTTTGCATGCGTGCGATGAAGCCGGGAT
The DNA here is from genome assembly GCA_021604585.1 of Hyphococcus sp. Classification (GTDB taxonomy): domain Bacteria; phylum Pseudomonadota; class Alphaproteobacteria; order Caulobacterales; family Parvularculaceae; genus Hyphococcus. The sequence continues at coordinate 10,638 of BQJG01000027.1, read as the reverse complement.
CGGTTTTTTCAACGCCCGAAATATGCGGCGCCCCGAAACGCGCCTTGGGACCGCTGGTGAAAACGAAGATAGCCTCGGCTTCGCCTTTGTCGAAGTCGGCGATGGTCCTGCGGCTAATGATTTGCGCCGACGGAAACCCATTGTTCCAGAGATAGCTCAGGAATTTCTCCTGAACCTCGCGCAGGCTGGCTCCGTCCGCTTTGTTTTTGACCTTGCTCTCAGCTTCGTCGAGTGTTGTCGGCCGTCCTTCTGCATCGTCCTGATAGATGATGCGATAGGCGCTGGTGTGGAACTCCGCGCCCGGCGTGATCGTGAAGATTACGCGCGCGGCGTTGTTATCATCTGCGGGGGTCAAATCGAACTCAACTTTGGCGTCGTAATAGCCCGCCGCCTGCATGGCGTTGTCGAAGGCTGTAACGTCGCGCCGCGCGGCCCGCCGCAAAGCCGCAGCGGTTGGATAATCACGCTTGCCCTTCGCGAGCTCCGAGATTATCCCCAGCTTTTCGCCAAGATCGCCCGGCGCGCCCTCGATCGAGATGGAATAGGCGGCCGCGTCAGCTGATGACGCAGCAGGCTGCAGCGCCAGTGCAGGCGCTTCGCCGGCGAGCGGCGGGCCGGCAAAGACAAGCGCTGCGACGCCGCAAAGCAGCCACAGGCGCCGGTCATTTTGCGGCGGAAAACACAACTTACGCTCGTTCAACAGAAGCCTTCCGTCGAGGCGGGGGTTTTGGCCCGGCCTTCACTCCATGCAGGGTTTCGCCAAACCCTGTCACGCCATGGTTAACCATATGCTGAGAAATGGTGTTTCCGCCGGCGAATCCCAGGGCGTTTCCGGGAAAAAGCGGCTCCCGGTTTTTTGTTCGGAAACGCCCTATTCTTAGATTCTAGCGCATTTCTGGCCGGAAAACCGCGTCACACTTTTCCGGAAATGCGCTAGACGCAATCCCAGATTTTAAGCCGCTTTGCGGCGAAATTCTGACCGCGAGATTGTGGCGGCGCAAGCCAGAACGCGCTATGCCCCATGGCTGGAGTTTAGCGGCGAAGGCGAACGAGTTCATGGCGCATCCATTGTGCGGGGCGAATCTAGGAACATTGGCGGCGGTGATCGGCCGTTCGGGCATGCCAAGCCATCCCGGCGCAGGCGCGATGATCGGCCTCGCGGCGCTGGGCCGCTGGCCTTTTTCGACGGCCGAAAAGCTGGTGATGGAATCCAAGCTGCCAAAGCTCGAAGACATGCCGACGCCAATATTCATTCTCGGCCATTGGCGATCTGGCACGACGCATCTTTATAATATCATGTGCGAGAGCGGCGCGTGGGGTTATGTGCCGCCGGTGGCGACTGGCCTGCCCTGGGATTTGTTCGGCATCGCGAAAGTTTTCAATCCGCTGCTTGAAAAGGCGTTGCCGGAACATCGATATATCGACAATATTCCGGTGACGCCGACCAGCCCGCAGGAAGATGAAATCGCTATCGCCAATATGTCCGAAGCGTCATTTTATCATGGCATCTATTTTCCGCGCGCCTTTGCTGAGAATGTGCAGCGTGGATTGTTTTTTGACGGATGTTCAACAAATGACATTCGCAACTGGCGTAAACAGTTTACCTACTTTTTGCGGAAACTCTACCTACATCAGGAGGAGAAGCCGCTGCTGATCAAGAACCCGGTCTATACGGCGCGGTTTTCCATGCTGAAGGAAATGTTTCCGGACGCAAAATTCATTCACATTCACCGCAATCCGTATGATGTTTTTGTTTCCATGCGGAATTTTTACGCAAAGTTGCTGAAAGAGTTCGCGTTGCAGGGCTACGATCATGTTGACATTGATGAAACGATCCTCAACGTCTATGAGCGAATGATGACCGCTTACGAGCGTGATGCGCGAGACATGCCGGCGGACAGGCTGATCGAGCTTCGCTATGATGCGTTGGACGCAGACCCAGTTGGGTCCGTCGCGAAAATCTATGATCAGCTATCTTTGCCGGGATTTGATGACGCCAAACAGCGTTTCGAGCAATATCTCGCCTCGGTTTCGAGCTTCGCCAAGAATAAATTCGACTATTCCGATGAAGCCGCAGCCAAGGTTGAAGCGCGCTTGAAGCCTTTCATCGATAAATGGGGGTATGGTCGGCCTGGCGTAGTGAAGGCTGGCGCCGCGGAAGAGGACCGTCATGGGGAAAACGCTGCATAGCGCTGTCTTGTGCGCCTTCATTTTTGCGGGCGCTTGCGCGCGAGAGGATCTGGGCCAGGCCAAATATGCGCTCGATCAATGCCGCCGGGTGGCGCTGGTCGATGAAGCTAGCGGCGACAGCATCCGCGGCGCCGAAGATTTGGCGCTCGATGCAGAGCGCGGACTGTTATTTGTCTCAGCCTATGATCGTCTCGCCGTTGAAAAATCAGCGCGGCAAAAACGCGATGCGCTTCCTCAAGGCGGCGTCTACGCCATATCGTTCGACAAGATTTTTGACCCGGAAACACACGAACTGCGACTTGAATCGCTGGCGGCGCCGGCGGACTTTCCGGGCGGCTTGCATCCGCATGGCATTGATTATGACGCACAAAACAAAGAGCTGGTTTTTGTTAACCGCACCTATGAACGCAAGGGACGCAAATGGCTGATGGTTCCGCGCCTGCAGCGGATCGGAGCCAATGGCGAAATGTTTGTCGGCGCGGCTGCGCCCGCACATTGCTCGGCGAATGATATTGTGGCGACAGATGCCGGAACATTCACCAGCTTCGATCACGCCTCTTGCGGCGTTGGCGGTGGATTTGAAAACCTGTTTCGCCTGAAGCGTAGCGGAGTCGCCAGCGAGGCGGGGCCTGTGTTCTCTCACGCAGCCTTCGCTAACGGCTTGGCTCAGACAACTGATGGCGAGCTGGTGGTGGCGGCGACGCGCGAAAGCGCCATCCTGTTTCTGGAAAAAGAGGGTGATGCGCTGGCCGAACGTGCGCGGATAAAATTGCCCGGACGTCCCGATAATCTGACCATCGCGAATGACGGCAATGTTGTCGCTGCGCTTCATCCTTCGATGCCGAAACTGACGGCGGCGCGCAAATTCGGCATTGGAAAATCACCCTCGCGCATTGTCAAAGCCAGCCCGGCGACGGATGCGGTGACGCTGCTGTTCGACGATCCCAAGGCGTCATTATTCAGCGCGGCTACGGCGGCTGTTGAAACGGACGCGGGACTGGTGGCTGGTTCCGTCGTTGATGACGGCCTCCTTGTATGTCAAAGCGACAGCAGAGCAGTAAAAATATGAGTGGAGTCACGCTGGTGACCGGCGGCGCCGGTTTTGTCGGCAAATCATTAGTGGCGCTGCTTCGCGAGCGTGGTGAAAAAACCCGCAGCTTTGACCTGGCGGCGCCCGCGCATGTTGACGATGTGCAGGGATCAATCACGGAATCCGCCGAAGTGGCGCGCGCTATGGACGGCGTCACCAGCGTGTTTCATCTCGCCGGAAATGCACAATTGTGGACGCGAAACCGCTCCGTTTTTGACCGCGTCAATTATTACGGCGCAGAGATTGTCGCACAGGCGGCGAATGCGGCTGGCGCGAGGATGGTGCATTGTTCGAGTCTAACAACGCTGGTCGGGCGCGCGACCCCCATCGGCGTCTCGAAAGCCGATGAAGAAACGCGGTTGGAAATCGACCAGATGCTCGGCGCCTATCCGCGTTCAAAATTGCTGGCTGAACTTGCCATAGAAGACGCCGTGCGCAACGGTCTCAATGCTGTGATCGCCATGCCGACTGAGCCGCTTGGCCCCGGCGATGACAGCCTGACTCCGCCGACCCAGATGATTCTCGATTTCGCCAATGGCAAGACGCCCGCTTATATCGATTGCATCTTGAATTTCGTGCCTGTCGACAGTCTTGCTGAAGGATTGATTGCCGCGCGGGATCGCGGACGGCGCGGCCAGCGTTATCTGCTGGGCGGTGAAAATATTCCCATGACGCGATTGCTCGCCATGATTGCGAAAAACACCGGGCGCCCGGCGCCGCAAAGCAAAATGCCTTACTGGGTCGCGCTCGCGGCTGGCGCAGTGGACACGAAAGTTGTATCCGCCATCACCGGTAAACCGCCAAAAGCGCCGCTGACGGGTGTCCGGCTTGCCGGACGGCAAGTGTCTTTTTCATCTGAAAAGGCCGCTAAGGAACTCGGCTGGCGCGCGAGCCCGGCCGAACCCGCGCTCGCCGCCATGATGGAATGGGCGCAGGAAAAAGGGCTGCTCGCATAATGGAGTTCATTTTAGCGCACCCAATTCTGATTCCGTTCGTGTTTATTGGTATGTGGTTGCTGGTTTTATCCCTATTGTCCATTCTCGGCGGGTGGGGTGCGGTTGCGGAAAATTATCCCGAACTTGGCGCCGAATACTCTCGCATAAAGTACATGCAGTCGCTTGCCATGGAGCGGCTAAAATTCTTCCCCGTAAATTTTAGCGCGGTTGCGGTGTTGAGTACCAATGATCAGGGCGTGCGCATTTCACTATTGCCGCCTTTTCGTCCATTTCATCCGCCCATTTTCCTACCGTTTGCCGACATGGATGGAGTGGAGAAAAGAGTCTTCTTTTTTACAGGCGCTGAGATCAGGCTTTCGAGAAATTCGGATGTGAAAATTCTGATTTCTGAAAGCCAGGCAAAATGGTTCGAGCAAGCCTCAAGGGGAAACTGGGCCGTTCGGCGCAAGGAGCCACGTGAAATCACCACCTGAAACTGCTTAACGCTATTTAAGTCAAACAAAAACGGCGTCATCATCTGCTTGTGAGGACTTCCATGAGCGCACCACTCGAAAAACCCGTCTCCGATATTTCCAAATGGCTCGCCGGCCGCAGCTTCGACGATTGGCGGGCGCAGTTTGGTCGCGACGGCTATTTGATTTTTGAAAATGTGCTGCCCGCCAATGAGTTGTCAGATATCAAGGCTGCGCTCGCGCCTTATCTCTGCGCAGACATCAAAGGCCGCAACGAGTTTGAGGGCAGGGAGTCGAACCGCGTTTACGCCATGCTGGCGAAGTCGCCGGTCTTTGCTGATCTGGTGACGCATCCGCTGGCGATGGCGTTCGTGGAGGCGGATCTTGGCCGCGAATGTTTGCTTTCCGCCTGCCTCGCCATCAATCTTCATCCTGGCGAGACCGCGCAACCCTGGCATTTTGACGACAGCCATTACCGGTGGCCGCGCCCGCGCCCGCCACTGGGCGTTTCTACATTCTGGACGATCACTGCGACGACCGAAACCAATGGCGCAACGGAAATTCTGCCCGAAAGCCATCTGTGGACAGAAGATCAAATTGACGGCGCCATCGCCGAAGAAGACTTTTCCAGAACCGCCAAACGCGAAGGCGATCCGGGCGCCCGCGCCGACGCTATGAAAGTCATCATGCCCGCCGGCTCGTTGATGGTTGCAAAAGGCACGCTTTGGCATCGTGGCGGCGCCAATGTCTCGGGCGAAGACCGGCTAATTATTACGCCGCAATACTGCCCTGGCTGGACGCGCCCGTTAGAAAACATGTCGCTTGCCGTGCCGCCCGCCATTGCGAAAACATTGCCGGAACGTGCGCAGGAGCTGCTCGGCTATTCGATTCATTCTCCCTTTATGGGGTATGTGGACGGCCGGCATCCCAAGCGCTTGCTTGAGACAAAGTCTTAATTGCATGTAATTTTGCGGCGTTCCGCCCCACTCGAAATGCTGCGCAGACTACCTACATTTAGTGGATAACGGACAGGAGGGAGCCTGCCATGCAGTTCAAGTCCATTATCGCCGCCATCGACCTTGACGATGATCTTGCCGAAGGCGTTGTTCGCGCTGCGGACAGTTTGGCGTTAAAAGACAGCGCCAAATTACAAATCGTCAGCGTCTGGCCGAACCTGTCTTCCGCTTCGCCTGGGTTTTCGCCGGAGATGGGCGCGTCATCGGCCATCGTGACCGAAGCCTTGATGGAACAGCACAAGGAAGGCCGCGCGGACAGCAAGCGACAGCTTGAAGCACTGGTGAGCAAGCTGGCGCCGTCCGCGGTAGCTGTGATTTTGGATGGCGACGCCGCTGACGCTGTTTCTCATTACGCAAAAAGACAAGGCGCCGATCTGATCGTCACCGGATCGCATCAGCGAAAATTCTGGAACTCCCTGTTTCAGGGGAGTCCGTCGCTGGAACTTATCCGCGAATCTCCGTGTGCGGTGTTTCTTGTGACAAAGGCTTTCGCCGGCACGCTGAAAAGCTAATAGGTTCGCCCCTTCCAGCGGCCGCCTTCACCTCGCCAATGCTGGCGCGCTGATGTGATGGTCATCGCTGTGTAGAGCGCGGCGGCGGTCGGCAACAGCAAAGCCTCCCATGGCGCCCGATCATAAAGGCGCAAGGTCGGCCAGTATGTATAGGCCATTAGCGAAACGGCGATAAGTGAATAGAACACCGCCGCGACATTCCAGTGCCAGAACATGGTGAGAATGATTAACGGCGCGGCGAGATAAATGAGACTCATGCCCGCGACGGCGCCTGCAAGCAGCAACGGTGAAAATCCCAGCTGCGCATAGGCGGTGCGCGCCACCATCGTCCAGGTCGAAGACAGTTCGCGGTTGTCGCGCAGGCTTATGGCTTCGTCACTGGCGAGACCGATCCAGATTTTTGTGGATGGCGTTACATCCTTGATCGCCTTGGCGAAGGCGCAATCGTCAATTAAGGCGCCCTTGATGACACTCATGCCGCCGAGCGCATCTATTGCATCGCGACGGGCCAACATGCAGCCGCCGGCCGCCGCTGCGAGATTGTCGTCAACATTGTTCGCGCGTGGGAACGGATAGATCTTTTGAAAGAAATAGATAAAGGCCGGAATCAAAAACGACGCCCAGGGCCCGCGTGAGTCCAGTTTCGCCATTAAAGATGTCAGCGCAAGGTTTTCCGCTTCCGCTTTCGCCACCAGCCGGCTCAACGTATCGCGCGCGAGCGCAATATCGGCGTCAGCGAGCAATACATATTTTGCATCGGGTACAACTTGTTTTGCATGTTCAAGGCCGCATTCAACCGCCCATAATTTACCGGTCCAGCCATCGGGGAGTGCGTCGATCGAAATGACGTCGACGACGCCCTCGCGGCCGGAGGCAGCGGCCCGGGCGATGTCCGCCGTGCCGTCTGCCGAGCCGTCATCGCAGACAATGACGCGGAGGACACCCGGATAGTCGGCCGCCAAATGCCCGCGGACAACCTCACCAATGGTTTCGGCTTCATCGCGGGCCGGAATAATGGCGACAATGCTGGGCCAGACAGGCGGGTCCGGCGCGTCATTCAAGCGTTCAGACGCTCGCCAGAATCCGCCCTGAAGCAGGGTGAGCCAGCCCCAGGCGATAAAAGCAGCAAAAGCAATAAAGGTCAGCATTGGACCCGCTTAGCCGGTTTTCCATGCGGGCGAAAGCTGGCGAAAACCGGGCCAGATTATCGCCCCATGCCAGCCTTGGAAATAGGGTGAAAATCCGTATGGTGCGGGCCATGTCAGAAGCCGTTCAACCCGTTGCGCCCGCGTCAGCAGAAACGCCCTCCGGCAAGGGGGCGAAAGACGAGAACTTTCCTGTGGGATCGTTCTTGCTGCCGAAATATTTACGGCCGCATGTGGCGACGTTCTATGCGTTTGCGCGCGCCATTGATGATGTGGCCGATAATCCGGACCTGCCGGGGGAAGAAAAAATTCGCCGCCTGCAAGCCTTTGACGCGGCGCTTCGCGGCGAACCGGGTTACGGCGCGGAATATCAAAAAGCACATGCCTTGCGCGCGTCGATGATTGAGACCGGCGTCACCACACAGCATGGCTCCGATCTGGTCGCGGCGTTCGTTCAGGATGCACAAAAGAACCGTTACGCCAAGTGGAGCGAACTGCTCGGTTATTGCGAGCTTTCCGCCAACCCGGTGGGACGCTACCTTCTCGATCTGCATGGCGAGGAAAAATCGGGCTATCGCTATTCAGACGCCTTGTGCACTGTGCTGCAGATCGTCAACCACTTACAGGACTGCGCCGACGACAAACGCGAGCTGGACCGGGTGTATGTGCTGTCTGACTGGCTGGCGGAAGAAAATGGTGAGATTGATGACATTGACAAGCCTGCGCTCAGTGAAGGCCTTCGCGCGGTCATAAACCGGATGCTTGATGGCTGCGACGCGTTGATGGAGGATGCGCGCCAATTGCCGTCGGCGCTCAAGTCCAAACACCTGGCCATGGAATCGGCGATTATTGTTCGGCTCGCCGACCGGCTGATAAAACGCTTGCGCAATGGCGATCCGCTTACGTCGCGCGTGGCGCTGTCGAAAATGGACTTTGCGTTGGCGGGCCTGCGCGGCGCGGTTGCAGGCTTCTTCGATGCGGGAAAAGGCGTTCACTAATGTCCGTCTCGGCCATCACGATTGAGGACGCGCGCCGTCACGCCGAAGATACGGTGAAGCGCTCCAACACGTCGTTTGGGCCGGGGATGCGCATTCTTTCAAAATCACGGCGTGATGCGATGTATGCGGTCTATGCGTTTTGCCGCGAGGTCGACGACATCGCCGATGAGGGTGGTTCGCGCGAAGAAAAACTGGCGGGCCTTGCCGGCTGGCGCACGGAAATCGACAGGATCTTTGATTGCCGCCCGCAATATCCCACTGGTGTCGCCTTGCTGGCGGCAGTTCGCGAATTCGGTCTGCCGCGACAAGAATTCATGCTGATGATCGAAGGGATGGAGATGGATGCAAAAGGTCCGGTCGTTGCCCCGACACTGGGAGAGCTGTCAGCGTATACGAGACGGGTTGCGGGCGCCGCGGGGCAATTATCGATGCCGGTTTTTGGCGCGCCCAAGGGTGAGGCTTCGGATTCTTTCGCCATCTCGCTTGGTGATGCGTTGCAACTCACCAATATTCTCCGTGACGTAGAACAGGATGCGGCCGAGGGACGGTTATATCTCCCGCGCGAGCTGCTGGAAAAGCATGACTGCCCGCTGACGCCGGAAGAGATTTCGACAGCGCCGGGTCTGCCGGCCGTGCGGGCGGAGCTGGCGGAAATAGCGCGCCAGAAATTCGCCGCAGCGCGCGAAGCCCTGAGGTCTCTCGACTGGCGGGTGCTTCGTCCAGCGCTCTTGATGATGGGCGTTTATGAGCGCTATCTCGATAAAATGACGGCGCGCGGCTGGGCGAATGGACAGGACCGCGTGACGTTTTCAAAATCTGAAAAGGCGCTGATCGCCGCGCGCTGGCTTTTGGCGCCGAAACTGAATGAAAAACCAGAAACGACAGGGAACTAACGAATGTTTGATGCACAAGGTTATATCGCAAACCGGCCGATCCGCCCGGATCAATGGAAGGCCGTTATCCCGGATATGCCAGCCGGTTTGATTGTGACGTCGAACAGCGTTCCGCCGGGGTTCTTTATCGCACAGCATTTTCTGGCGCCTGAAATTTGCAATTCCATTGTTCAAGAATGTGAAGCCAAGCAAGGGAAAGACCAGACTGTTTCCACAGGAAGCCCGTCCTCCGATCCGATGCAACTGCATCACTCTACTGCTGACTATTTCGATACGCGAAACTTGAGTTTCAACGTAACCGATCTATTCAAACACATTTGCCGCAACGTGGTTGCGCCGCAATTCGGCACGCAGATCGACAGTTTTGAATTGCCGGAAGTCCTGCGTTACGGTGCAGGCGCAGAATTTCAACCCCATTCTGATGCGGATCGCTGGTCAGCGGAAGAGCAGACCTGGAAACGCACGCTTGATCGCGATCTGACAATTCTGGTCTATTTGAATGAAGGCTATGAAGGCGGCGAGATCGATTTTCCGAATTTCGCACTGAAAATTCCACCCCAACGCGGGATGTTGATCGCGTTCCCGTCTGATGGGCGTTACTTGAATGCGGTGCGGCCGGTGACCTCCGGCGTGCGTTATGAGCTTGCATGCTGGGCGACCGTAAAGGGGCAACCGCGCGTCAACACGTCGCCACGCGAAAACGCGATACAATTGTAATCAGCATATGAGCCGCGTTCATATAATCGGCGCCGGATTGTCTGGCCTTGCCGCCGCCGTGCGGCTGATTGAGCATGACGTCAAGGTGACGATTTATGACGGCGCGGGTCATGCGGGCGGACGTTGCCGCACGTTTTTCGATAAACATCTCGAACGTGAAATCGACAACGGCAATCATCTGATCATGTCCGGCAACAAGTCGGCGCTGAATTATTTGAAACGCATTGGCGCCGAAGATCCGCTCACGGGGCCGCCTTTTGCGATGTATCCGTTCGTCGATGTAAAGTCTTGTCAACGCTGGACCGTTCGCATCAATGAAGGGTTCATTCCGTTCTGGGTGTTCGACAAGCGGTGGCGGGTGCCGGATACGGGCGTCATAGACTATGTGAAGGCGGGAGCGATCGCCTTTGCAGGTGATGACAAGACTGTCGCCGACATCGTTGATAAGAATAGTATTTTGTTTGAGCGCTTCTGGGAGCCGTTAACGCTCGCTGTACTCAACACGACGCCGGACAAAGGACAGGCGAAGCTGCTCTGGCGGGTGATCCGCGAGACATTTTTGCTGGGCGGTCAGGCCTCTGTGCCGCTGACGGCGCAGACCGGTCTCGGCCATGCGTTCATTGACCCGGCGGTGAAGTTTATCGAAGCCCATGGCGGCGTGGTGCGCCT
>BQJG01000026.1 GCA_021604585.1 Hyphococcus sp. | reverse complement strand
TTGCGTCAGGCTTTCACAAACGCATCGATATCGCCGGGTTCGCTCACATTAAGCGTCGCCGCGTCGCGTGCAATGCGCTTGATCAAACCTGACAGCACTTTTCCAGACCCGACTTCAATAAAAGTCTCACAGCCTTCATCGGTCATATGTTGAACGCTTTGCGTCCACCGCACGCGGCCCGTCACCTGTTTAACTAGCAGGTCGCGAATAGAGGCCGGGTTGGCGACATCCTTGGCTGTGACATTGGCGACCAAAGTCGTCACTGGCGCTGAGATTTTCGCCGCCGCCAGCGCTTCGGTCATGCGTTCGGCTGCGGGTTTCATAAGCGAGGAATGAAACGGCGCCGACACAGGAAGCAACTTCGCCATTTTAATGCCGAATGCTTTTGCGTTTGCGCAGACAGCTTCAACACGGGCCTTGTCGCCGGAAATCACCACCTGGCCCGGCGCGTTGTCGTTGGCGATTTCGCAAACGCCAGCGCCATCCGCTGCATCAATGGCCTTTTGCGCGGTCTCAAGATCTGCGCCGATCAGCGCCGCCATGGCGCCCGCGCCCACCGGCGCCGCCGCCTGCATAGCTTCGCCCCTGATCCGCAGCAGCTTCGCCGTATCCGCAAGGCTGATCGCACGCGCCGCACAGAGGGCCGAATACTCGCCGAGCGAATGGCCAGCGACGAACATAGCCCCCGAAACATCGGCGCCAGCTTCCGCCTCCAGCACCCGCATGGCCGCCATCGAGTGGGCCATCAGCGCCGGCTGGGTATTGGCGGTCAGGGTCAATTCCTCCATCGGCCCGTCGCACATCAACTTGAACAGTTTCTGCCCGAGCGCGTCGTCGACTTCCTGAAAGACTTCTCGTGCGACCGGAAATGTGTCGGCAAGCGCCGCGCCCATGCCGACTGACTGGCTGCCCTGACCGGGAAAGACAAAAGCTCGCGTCATTGCGCGGAGGCTCCTTGGTTAATTGCGATTCTTATCAGGTCAGCGGACATAGCGAGGGCGGCGCACAAGGGCAAGGAGCGCCTCGACCTAATTCCTCCCCCGTGTACGGGGGAGGTGGCCGCGAAGCGGCCGGAGGGGGTTGATGTGCTTGCATTTTCTGCCGACGCTCGACTTCCTCACCCCCTTCGTCCATTCGCATCATTAAGATGCGTCTGGACACTTCCCCCGCAAGCGGGGGAAGAAGATCAAACCACTTAGAACACAGAAAAAATGTCCAAGCCGCCCATTCGCATCGCCAACATCTCAGACAATCCAAACCCGGACTGGGCATGGCTGAGCGAACTGATGAGTGCAGATTTTGAGATCGCGGGCCGCCGGCTGACCTGGACCAGTTTCACCATGGCCGCTGAATCCGGCCCCAAGGCGCTTGGCCGCTTTCATGGCGCCCAATCGCTGGCAAAGGCCTCGAGACACAAACCCTTCGATCTGATTGTCAGCCATGGGCCCTGGACAACAGCGTGGACGGAATGGGCTGGCGGCAGACAAGACACCACCGCCCGGCATCTGGCTTTCTCGTTTAATTTCACCGATTTGCCCACCGGGCCGCGTAAAGTTCTGATGAGGCAAGCCTTCAGGAAGGTCGATGCTTTCGCTGTTTTTACCGATGCGGAACAAGGCCTTTACGCGGATTACTTCGGTATTGAACGAAGCAAGATATTGCGGGCGCCGTGGGGCGTGGCGCCGCCAATATCATCCCTTCAGCCGCGCAGTATTGAAGGCGAGTATTTCGCGGCGCTTGGTGGAGAGGCCCGCGACTATGCAGTCCTGTGCGAAGCGGCGCGCCTCTGCCCTCACCTCAAATTTGTCGCCGTCGCGCGTCCCCACAATTTCGCTGGTCTCAATCCACCCGCCAATCTGGAGGTGCGATTTAACCTGCCTTTCGCCGAAGCGTGGGGCGTCGTCCAGCACGCAAATGCCGCGCTTGTACCCCTGCGGGGCCGCGACACCCCCTGCGGCCTCGTTTCGCTGGTCGGCGCCATGCATCTCGGTAAAGCTCAGATTGTCACCGACTCGGCTGGCGCCGCCGAGTATCTGAAGGACGGCGAAACAGGGATTTTGGTTCCCCCAGGAGACCCGGAAGCGCTTGCGGGCGCGATCCGCCACCTTGATGCCGATCCCGACCTCGCCGCCCGCCTGGGCGCCGCTGCCCAAGCCTATGCGGGCGCCCATTGCAATGAGGCGCAAACGGTCAAGTTTTTCGCCGAAGTGCTGGCCGGGTGGTTTGGCGAGAAATAGCGGTTTCGCGCTTGCAATAAACCCTTCACTCGTCTATCTCCCGCGGCTTCACGAGCGATGGTCGTGAGGCGCTGGCCCTTCCGGGCTGGTTCAAGGGATGGTCCCTTAGCCTCCACGAGCCACAGGCCCGGCGGATCGCCAGCAGATCTGTTCCCGAGTCTCCGTCGCCTAATGTAGGAGCTGGCTACATGCCGCTATACGAACATATATTTATTGCGCGTCAGGATATCTCGCCCGCGCAGGTCGAAGGTCTGACCGAAACGCTCGCCAAGATCGTCACCGATCATGGCGGCAAGATTGAGAAGTCCGAATATTGGGGCCTTCGCAGTCTGCAGTACAAAATCCGCAAAAATCGCAAAGGCCATTACAGCCTGTTTAACATCACGGCGACTGGCGATGCGATCGCGGAGCTTGAGCGTCAGGAAAAGATCAATGACGACGTGCTGCGCGCGCTGACTGTTCGCGTCGACAAGCACGACGAAGAGCCCTCGCCGGTTCTGTCACGCCGTGACCGCGGAGACAGAAATGATCGTGGTGATCGCGGCGACCGGGATCGTAGTGATCGTGGCGATCGCGACCGGGGAGACCGGGATCGCGGTGACCGCGGCGGCCGCCGTTAAGCAGAGAAGGGAAACATCATGGCTAAACCATTTTTCAGACGCCGCAAAACTTGCCCGTTCTCTGGCGATAATGCGCAAGTCATCGACTACAAAGACCCGAAATTGCTGCAGCGCTTCATTTCCGAGCGCGGCAAGATCGTTCCGTCGCGGATTTCCGCCGTCTCTCAAAAGAAGCAGCGCCCTCTGGCGCGCGCCATTAAACGCGCGCGTTTCCTGGCCTTGCTTCCCTACGTATCGGAGTAAGTCCCATGAACGTCATTCTTCTTGAACGGGTCGAAAACCTCGGCCAGATGGGCGATGTGGTCAAAGTTCGCGCCGGTTATGCGCGCAACTTCCTGCTTCCCCAGAAAAAGGCGCTCCGCGCCAATGACGACAACAAGAAAGTGTTTGAGGCCCAGCGCGCCGAACTCGAAGCGCGCAACCTTGAGCGCAAGAAAGAAGCCGAACAGGTCGCTGCAAAGATCGACGGTTCGTCCTATGTCATCATTCGCCAGTCTTCGGAAATGGGCGTTTTATACGGTTCCGTATCGACCCGCGACATCGCCGAAGCGGCGAGCGAAGCTGGCGTGCATGTTGAACGAGCGCAAGTCCGTCTCGACAAGCCGTTGAAGGCGCTTGGTGTTTTCCAGGTGCGCGTCAAACTGCATCCGGAAGTCGACTCCACGATCAACATCAACATCGCCCGTTCCGCGGACGAAGCCGAACGCCAGGCTCGGGGCGAAGACGTGCTCGCCACAGCCGAACAGCTTGAGCGTCAGGAAGACGCCGAAACCAAAGCTGAGTTCTTTGATGAAGGCGCCGGCGAAGCGGTTGAGACAACGGAAGAAGAGACCGCCGAATAATATAACAACCCTGTCGTTTCGTTTGCATGAGCGAACGGTGCATCGGGGAACAGTGGAAAAATTCAGGCGCCGGCTGACTGTTCAGCCGGCGTTTTTTTTGGTCTAACGCTTGGATGGCAGACGGCGCAAGCAACCCACAATCAAATAATCAGGGCACGGAGAATAAACTCCCCGTCAGCCTTGACGCGGAACAGGCGATCCTCGGAGCGATCTTGTTCGACAATGAAATCTTTTACCGCGTCTCGGCGTTTTTGAAGGGCGAACATTTTTTCGACCCTGTCCACCAGATGATTTACGAGGCCTGCGGCGATCTCATCAACTCCGGCCGCCTCGGTTCACCCGTCACCATCGACACTTATCTCGCCAATGCGCAAGGCTATCTCGACGCAGGCGGCAAGCGTTACCTCGAAACCCTCGCAGCGAACGTCCCCTCTACCGCCGGCGCCAGCGACTACGCCAAGATCGTGTTCGATCTGTCTGTGTGCCGCGGGTTGATGTCGATCGGTTCGGAGATGGCGGACCGGGCGCGTGTCGCCACCCTCGACGATCATCCCTCGCAGCAATTACAGGACGCAGAGCAAGCACTCTATAAGCTGGCCGAAACCGGCAAGTATGGCGGCGGCTTCATGTCGTTCCGCCACGCCATCACCGAAGCGATTGAGCTGGCGAACGCGGCGGTCAAACGCGACGGCGGACTTGCGGGTGTGTCATCAGGCTTGCGCGATCTCGACCGGATGATGGGCGGGCTGCATCCGTCCGACCTCATTATCCTCGCCGGACGCCCATCCATGGGTAAGACGTCGCTCGCCACCAACATCGCCGTGAACGCCGCCAAGGCTTACAAGGCTGAAAAACAGCCCGACGGCACGATGAAAACCGTTGATGGCGCGATTGTCGGTTTCTTCTCGCTGGAAATGTCCGCCGAACAGCTCGCCACCAGGATCATCTCGGAATTTTCCGAAGTCCAATCAGTGAAGATCCGGCGCGGCGAAGTCGATCAGCATGAATTCGACAAGATTTACCTCGCCGCGCGAGATCTCGAAAAATTGCCGCTCTATATTGATGACACGGGCGGCATTTCCATCGCCCAGCTTGCCGCCCGCGCGCGCCGGTTGAAACGCCAACATGGTCTCGACCTGCTCGTGGTCGACTACCTGCAGCTCCTCACCGGATCGGGCCGCCGCAATGACGGCCGGGTTCAGGAGATCACCGAAATTTCGCAAGGACTGAAAACCCTGGCAAAGGAACTCGACGTGCCGGTCATCGCCCTGTCGCAGCTCTCGCGCCAGGTGGAATCGCGCGACGATAAACGCCCGCAACTTTCGGACCTCAGAGAATCCGGTTCGATTGAGCAAGACGCAGACGTCGTGTTGTTCGTCTATCGCGAGGAGTACTACCTCAGCCGCATGTCGCCGCGCGAAGGCACCGAAGACCACACGCAGTGGCTCGCCAATTGCGATGCGGCGCGCAATAAGGCCGAAGTCATTATCGGCAAACAGCGCCACGGCCCCATCGGCCATGTGGAGCTGCAGTTCAACGGCGCGCTCACCAAATTCTCGAACCTCGCCGATAACGACCAATATTCCGGCGGCGGGGAGTTTTAGGCCGCGCGAGAAGCGCGATTTCAAAAAATGCGTGACGCTCGAATTTGCGACTCTCCACGATTGGATCGTGGGGTCCAGCCCCCTCCTCTACGACTTGCTAAACGCTCAAATGATGGAACCCACGGTCAAGCCGTGGGGAATCGGGGAGAAAAACAGACTACGCGCACTCCCTGCCCGGCCCTTTTCCCGCCATGAAAAGCTGCGTAAAGCGGGAGGATGAATCACAAGACCAGCAAAATGGCCGTTGCCGGGGCCAGCGAGACAACCCGGGAAGGCCCCTGGGCCGAGATCGATCTCGGCGCGCTGTGCGCCAATTACGAGATGATCGCGGATGCCGCACCGGGCGCGGAAGTGGCCCCCGCGGTGAAATGCGACGCCTATGGCCTCGGCGTTGGACCCGTCGCGCGCGCGCTGGCGGAGCGCAACAAATGCGACGCGTATTTTGTCGTCTATGCCGAAGAAGGCGCGGCGCTACGTGCTGCATTGGCAACCGCGCAGGCGAAGATTTATTGCTTCGCGGGGCCCAGCCAAGAAACGCTGGCGCTGCATGAACAGGCGCGACTGACACCGGTGCTGAATTCGCTGGAGCAAGCGCAGCTCTGGGCCGCCCGTTCGCCGGGCGCAGAAGCCGCCGTGCATATCGACACCGGCATGAACCGGCTCGGCGCACCGATGTGTGCGGCGGGCGACATCGCGACTGTCGAAGGATTAAACGTAACGCTCGTGATGAGCCATCTCGCCTGCGGCTCCAATCCGGCGCATGCGAAGAACCGGACCCAGCGGGGCATGTTCATCAACGTCGCACAAGATTTTCCCGGCGCGCGTCTTAGTCTCGGCGCCTCGGCTGGCGCGTTAATGGGTAAGGACTACCAGTTCGATATGGTCCGCCCGGGCATCGCACTGTATGGCGGCAGCCCCTTCGACACAGACGATGCCCGGATTAAATCCGTCATTTCCTTACGCGCGCCGGTGGTTCAGTTGCGCGATTTGGCGCCGGGGGAAACGGTCGGCTATGGCGCGACCTTCACCGCTGCGCGTCCGACCCGAATCGCAACCGTCGCGCTCGGCTATGGCGACGGCTATCCGCGCGGACTTACCGGCGCCGGCGCCGCCATTGTGAATGGCGAACACGCGCCGATTGTTGGCCGGATTTCCATGGATTTCATCACGCTCGATGTGACGGACATGAAGAATCCCGCTAAAGATGATGATTATGCAGAGTTTTTTGGTCCTGAACTGCGGCTGCACGACGTCGCTACAGCGTCTGGACGGGCTGCTTATGACTTGCTTACGGGGCTTGGCGACAGGGTTGATCGCCGCTACCTCTAGTGCGCATTCCCGAAAAGCGAATGCCGGTTTTCGGAGAAGAACGCGCGGAAACAAAAATCTGGAGCATGTTTTCCAAAGCATGCTCTAAGAGACCGCCAAGGGGGCTTTCGTCCATGAATATCTTCGCCATGACTGGCAGCGTCACGTTGAGCGCCTTGCGCGAAACCGGCCGCATCAGCGAGTTTGCCGGACGCGGCGCCGTCGCCTGGGTGATGGGCCCGTTCTATTGGCGCGCATTTTTTTCAGCGCTCGCGCGGATTGGATTTACATCCCTGCCCGTGGTCGGCCTGACGGCGATTTTCACCGGCGCTGCGCTGGCGCTCAACATCTATGACGGATCTTTGCGGTTCAACGCCGAAACATTTCTGCCGCAGATTCTTGGCGTATCGATTGTGCGCGAATTGGGACCGGTGCTTGCAGCCCTCATGGTCGCCGGACGATGCTCTTCCGCCATGGCCGCCGAGATCGGCACCATGCGCGTCACCGAACAGATCGACGCCATGTCGACCCTGGCGGTGGATCCGTTCAAGTATCTGATCGCGCCGCGCATTGTCGCCACTACGCTCGCCTTACCAGTGCTCGTCCTGGTCGCAGATATTATTGGGGTTTATGGCGGCTATCTGGTTGCCGTTTATGTACTGGACTTTTCCGGTCCGGTTTTCATTAGAAATCTCTCCGACTTTTTACAAAACCGCGACTTGATTAGCGGCCTTTTCAAAGCAGCGGTCTTCGGATTTCTGATCTCTGCGATGGGTTGCTATTACGGTTATAACAGCCGTGGCGGCGCACAGGGCGTCGGGTCGGCGACCCGCACCGCCGTCGTCGCGGCCGCCGTAGTTGTGCTCGCCTCCAACTATGTCATGACGTCATTCCTCGTGCAGTTTTAGGAACCCGGCATGAATAAGACGTCTCATATTATCAGCGTGCGCGGCGTGCACAAAGTCTTCGACGATCACCAAGTGTTGCGCGGCGTAGACATCGATGTCGATAAAGGCCGTTCACTCGTCATCATTGGCGGATCGGGCAGCGGAAAATCCGTCCTTTTGAAATGCATTGTCGGGTTGATGAAAGCTGATCGCGGAACGATTGAGGTCAATGGCCGAAACATCGCCAGAAACAGCGACGGCGACCGCCGTCACATGACGCAGCTGTCCGGCATGCTGTTTCAAGGTTCGGCGCTGTTCGACAGTCTCAAAGTCTGGGAAAATATCAGCTTCCGCTTGCTCAACGCCGAAAAAAAATCACGCAAGGCGGCGCGCGAAAAAGCAATTGAATGTCTCGCGCAAGTGGGACTCGCGCCAGAGGTCGGCGATTTGCAGCCGTCCGCACTGTCAGGCGGCATGCAAAAGCGCGTCAGCCTGGCGCGCGCCATCGCCTCCGACCCGCAGATTTTGTTTTTTGACGAACCGACCACCGGCCTCGACCCGATCATGTCGGACGTCATCAACAATCTGATCGTCGAACGCGTGAAAGCGCTTGGCGCTTCGGCAATATCGATCACGCATGACATGGCGTCGGCGCGCAAAATTGCTGACGAAGTCGCCATGCTCTATCAGGGGCGGATCATCTGGCGCGGCAAGCCGGAAGACCTTGAAAACTCCGGCAACCCCATGGTCGATCAGTTTGTGCATGGCCGCGCCGAAGGCCCAATTAAAATGTCCGTGCGCAACACCTAAACGCTCGCGCCTATTTTTTCTTCGGCTGAACCAATGTCGCCGGCCGGGTGCGTTGCGCTTCGGAAAACAGCGAATAGGTTTTGTTCACAAAATTCGATACATCAACGATGCTCGTCATATATTTTTCGAGTTCCGGCGTCATTTCCTGCTCGACCAGACGCACATGCGCGGACGGATTTTCCGTTTCAAAATGAACATAGAACCAAGGCTCGCCGCGCTTTAGCACCAGCGGCTTGGTGACGTCATACCATTCAAAGCCCCAGCTTAATGGGCGCGGCCAGATATGCGCCGGAAAGCGCCCGCCCATTTGCAAGCCCGGTCGCGGTGTCGGGAAGTAGTGCAAATAAGGCGCCGTCTGCACAATGTAACAGGGATCATCCGCGACAAATACATAAGGCGCGATGATTTGAATCAACGGGCGCTCGGGATGACGCCATTCCTGTTGCGGATGCAGAATCATCATCTCGCGCAAACCTGTTTGCCGCATGGACGATTTTTCGCCATCCGCATCCACCAAGGTCAGCTGCCCATTTGGCTGGCGATCAAATTTCAAGGTCAAATCCACCGGACACGGCACGACGTATTGCCGGCGATCAAAATCAACGGCCGCCGGGCAGACCTGAACAGATTTCGCTGAAGCGGGCTTTGGGTCGGTTCGGGTAAAGGGCTGCGGCGGCGCCCAGATCAAAGACGCCTTTTGCGCACGCACCGTCCAGCCGACGGTGATCGTGCGCTTTTTGCCGCGCTCCTCAGCAGAGCGCGCGTCTTGATCACCGGCAAATTGTTCGTCCCAGGTCGCGTCCATTTTCATCCACCGCTGCTTTCAAAAGACGCCAGTATTGCAACCATCGACGCCGCTGAACATTCATTATGTCGCATATAGGACGCGATTCGTCGATCACGCTGGCCCATTGTCCTCGCCACCAATCCGTAACAGCCATTGCCCAAGAATATCATAACGGGTCTCTCCCCAATGGCTCAAAACCAGCGCAAACTCTTTTACGCGCCAACTTATGGGATCAACAGGATGCTCTTCAATGATCCGGTCTCCATAGAGCAATGTCATATGTGGTGTGAGGCGGAAGGCTGCAAACCGGTTCAGACCTTCCTGTTTGAGCGCCAGCCCAAGTTGCTGATGAAAATGCCGCAAATCTGCTAGGCCTTCACTGCAGAGCAACTCAAGTGGAAAACGATCAGACTTTACATCAAAGCTTTCCACCTTGCCAAAAGTCACATCGAATGGCGCAGCTTTGATGCTCTTAGCCGCTCTGCAGGCGCTGTCGACCACTTCGTTTAGCAAGCGTTCATACCTACCCAGATTTTGAAGCGAGATATGGAAAATATCTGTACGTAATGGCTTTCCCTATACGTCGTGAGCATCGCGCAATCGCGAAGCGAGCTTTTCAACCTTCCTTGCTGCTTCCTGGTCAGGAAATAACGCAAAAAACAGATTGAAGCGCTCTTTTGACATGTCGCTTACTTTGAATTCCTGCAGCGCTCACTCCCACTCAATCGTCCCGGGCGGTTTTGAGGTTACGTCGTAGACGACGCGATTGACGCCGCGCACTTCGTTGATGATGCGCGTCGCGCAAGCGCCAAGAAATTCGTGACTGAACGGATAATAATCGGCGGTCATGCCGTCTGTTGATGTAACCGCGCGCAGCGCCAGCACATGATCGTAAGTGCGTTCATCGCCCATGACGCCGACTGTGCGCACCGGCAACAGCACGGCAAATGCCTGCCAGATCGCATCGTAGAGGCCAGCCTTGCGGATCTCATCGAGATAGATCGCGTCCGCCTTGCGCAAGATGTCGGCTTTTTCTTTCGTGACTTCACCGGGGATGCGGATCGCAAGGCCCGGCCCTGGAAACGGATGACGGCCGACAAAATGCTCCGGCAATCCGAGCTCGCGGCCAAGGACGCGCACTTCGTCTTTAAAGAGTTCGCGCAACGGCTCGACCAGTTTCAGATTCATCCGCTCTGGCAAGCCGCCAACATTGTGGTGTGATTTGATCGTGACCGATGGTCCACCATCGAAGGAAACGCTTTCAATGACGTCTGGATAAAGCGTTCCCTGCGCGAGAAATTTCGCGTTCTCGATTTTTGAAGCTTCCTTGTCGAACACGTCGATGAACAGCGACCCGATGATCTTTCGTTTCTTTTCCGGATCATCGACGCCCGCGAGTTTGCCCAAAAACAAATCTTCAGCCTGCACATGAATAAGCGGAATGTTGTAGCTGTCGCGATATAAGCGAACGACTTCTTCGCCCTCCCCTGCTCGCATCAATCCTGTATCGACAAAAACGCAGGTTAGCTGTTCGCCGATGGCTTCGTGGATCAGAACTGCAGCAACTGAAGAATCGACGCCGCCGGAAAGACCGCAGATGACGCGCGCATCGCCAACCTGTTCGCGGATCAGCGCGATGGCTTCGTCGCGAAACGCCGCCATGGTCCAGTCGCCGGTTAGCCCGGCAATATTGTGAACAAAATTCGCGAGCAGTTTTGCGCCATCGGGCGTGTGCACTACTTCCGGGTGGAACTGCACGGCGTAAATTCTGCGCGTTTCGTCGGCGATAGCGGCGAAAGGCGCGCCTTCGGATTTTGCGATGATTTCAAAACCATCGGGAATTGCGTTCACCCGGTCGCCATGGCTCATCCAGACCTGATGGCGCGAACCCTGCTCCCAAACCCCCTCAAATAAGGCGCTTGGCTTCACCACCTCGAGCATCGCCCGGCCGAACTCGCGATGGTCTGATGTCTCAACTTCCCCGCCGAGCTGGGCGCAAATGGTCTGCTCGCCATAGCAGATGCCAAGGACCGGCACACCCGCTTCAAAAATCGCCATGTCTGCGCGCGGACTAAGGTCGGTTTTAACGCTCGCCGGACCGCCTGAGAGGATCACCGCCTTTGGCGCGAAATCCGCAAGAAACGCTGCGTCGACCCGATTGAACGGATGGATTTCGCAATAAACGCCAGCCTCTCGGAGGCGGCGGGCGATGAGCTGGGTGACCTGGCTGCCGAAATCAACAATCAGAGCGCGGTCGTGCACTTTGGCATGGGGATCGAGTGTCATGGCGAGCCTTTAGCGGAATCGAGCGGCGGCGTCACGTAAGAATTCCCTCGCATTCACGCCAACTCGTTTGAACCGGACTTGACCAGCACCGCCACAAAGAACCCGTCAGCACGGATTTTGTCTGGCGTCAGGCGGATCGCGCCATCCGAAGTCACACATGACTGTAGCGCCTCGTTTCCCGCTTGCGTGACCTGGCCGGATGCGTTGATCGCGTCGAGCGCTAGAATCAGCGAGAATTCTTTGTTGTCAGCTAGGTATGAAGCCAACCGGTCTTCGTTTTCTTCCATCAGGAACGAACAAGTCACCCAGACCAGGCGCCCGCCGGGTTTAACGAAACGCGACGCCTCGATCAGCACTGCGTCCTGTTCTTCCATGCGCGTTTGCAACTGCTTTTCGGTGAGCCGCCATTTGGTATCCGGGTGACGCCGCCATGTGCCCGCACCGGTGCACGGCGCATCAACAAACACAACGTCCATCTTGCCGGCGAGATCATCCAGATTTTCACCGCCAGCGGGAGAACGAATTTGCAAGTTGCGAACGCCTGCTCGCTTGGCCCGATCATAAAGCGGCGCGAGACGCCGCGCATCGCGGTCATAGGCATAGAGCTGGCCGGTGTTTTCCATCATTGCCGCCAGCGCCAGTGACTTGCCGCCGCCACCCGCACAGTAATCAAGCACTTGCGCGCCCTTGATTTTTCCCGCCGCTGCAGCTGCAATCTGACTGCCGAGATCCTGCACCTCGACCCAACCCTTGTTGAAGGCCGGAATAATGGTGACCCCGGGCGCCTTTTCGCTTGGTGCAGGAGCCGCAATCCGCGCGGCGTTGATCAGGATGGGCGCGGCTTCGGCGTTGATAATTTTCATCGCCGCCAGCGCTTTGTCCGGTGTCGACTTTAAACTGTTCACACGCAGATCAATGTCGGCCCGTTCGCAAAATGCATTCATCACACGCGATGAATTCGCGCCGAACGCCCGCTCCACATGCGACGCGAGCCATTCAGGGTAGTCGCCAACGGAAGGCGTTTGGCCAGCGTAAACTGGATCGATTTCACCCGCTTCACATGGCGGCGACGCGCACGCCGCCCATTCCGGATTCAGCGATTGCGTTTCCAAACGCGCGCGCTCAGATTCGTTCAACGCGCCTGGCCCATGTTCAGCCGCTGCGCACTCAACAAGCTCTTCAACGCTTGCCCCCCACATGAACCGCATTGCCGCCAGTACAGCCGAGCGCGGACTGTCATCGCCCATCGCAGCGCCAAGCGAATGACGCCGACGCAACACATCGAGACACAGGCCGGAAATCCAGGCGCGATCTTTTGAGCCCGCATAGCGATTGTTGCGCGACCAATCGGCGATGACCGTTTTTAGCGGCACGCGTCGAGCGTCGAAATCTTCGACGATTTCAATCGCTGCAGAGATACGCCCTGGTTCGCGCATGCACAGTACTCCCGCTTGTTTCTCGTGGTAGACATATTGCCAAATATGCACAACTCATGTTTCGCCAACATGGTGAAGGCTAAAACTGAAGAGGACATGTGGCTGTGTTGAAGCGGGCCGTAAAAGACATAAAACTCGCCCTTCGACAAGGTGAAACAACGGCTGCGCGCAATTTGGCCCGGCAAGTGCTTGCATTAGAGCCGGATAATGCTGCGATCCAAGACGCCATGGCGCTTGTGGAGGCCGCAAGCCAAAACTATGCGGCAGCCAAAGTGTGGCATGAAAAAGCGACGGCTGCAGAACCGGATAATCCCTTTTTGAAAATCAGCTTCGCCAGCACATTGACGGAATGTGGAGAATTTGCGGACGCACAGGCGCTCTATATGGCAGCTATTCAAAATGATCCAGCGAACGGCATGGCTTATCAGCGTCTTGCCTGGATCAGAAAGGCGGCGCCTGGCGATCCTCTGATAGACATGGTTGAAAAGCTAAAAACGGACAATCGCCTTTCAACCGTCATGAAAATAAAAGCCCTCTTTGCGTTGGGAAAATGGTATGACGACATTGGCGACTATGACAAAGCTTTCGCCAATTATAAGGAAGCGAATGAACTGACGGGCTGGGAATTCGATATGAGCCAGCTATCCGCGCAGGTATCCCGCATCAAATCCATATGGTCGGAAGGTTTTCTTCGTGATCGCGCCGGTGCAGGCTGCGCAAGCGCAAAGCCGGTCTTCATTGTCGGCATGCCGCGAAGCGGCTCAACGCTTCTCGAAAAGCGTCTATGCGAAGATCCGCGCATTGCGAGCCTTGGAGAGCGGCCCGATATCGTCAAAATCATTTTTGAAGTCTCCGCCAAACATCCCCGACAAGCTCTATATCCTGAATGGGCGCCAGACCTTCCGGTTGAAAGCTTCCTGAATTTGGGCCGCCAGTATCTGGAACAACACAAAAAATTACACTCTGAGGCGCTGCGGTTCGTCGACAAGACCCTGACCAACTACCTTTATGCAGGATTTATCAGGGTGATTCTGCCACAGGCGCGCATTATTGAATCGCGGCGAAACCCTCTCGATACTTGCCTTTCCTGTTACTTCACCGATCTAAACTTTGGTCATCAATACAAAACCAACCTGCGTACAGTCGGACTTGCATACAAGCAGTATGATGATCTCATGGAACACTGGCGAAATACTCTCGATCATGTCATTCGCGTTGATTATGAAAAATTTATTCAAGATCCCGATGACAACACACTCATGTTGCGAAATGAAATCGGCCTTTTAGAAAATGCGGACGGCACAACGGCTGACACCGGCGAGATCAGAACGTGGAGCGCATTTCAAGCGCGACAGCCGATCTACCAATCATCAATGGGGCGATGGAAAAATTATGAGAAACATCTGGGCCCGTTAATTGAAGCGCTAAAGGATGTAATCACTTAAAGCTCCTCAAAATAAAAGCGCTGCATAAACGTCGTTGCGTGCGGCGAACGCCTCGCACGGATGCGCGAGTTGCCGGCGAGCACAGTTCAGGCGCTTGCGAACAGACTAGCCGGGGGGCCTCACGTTAATAGGCGAAAGACTTAATTCGGCGTCGGATAGTTCGGCGCCTCGCGAGTGATCGCGACGTCGTGGACGTGGCTTTCTTTGAGGCCCGCATTGGTGATCTTTACGAATTTCGCACGCTTTTGCATCTCTGGAATCGTCGGCGCGCCGACATAGCCCATGGAGGCGCGGACGCCGCCAACAAGCTGATGCAGGATCGGGCTGATCGAACCTTTGTACGGCACCCTGCCCTCAATCCCTTCCGGCACAAGTTTCATCTGATCATTCACATCAGCCTGGAAATAGCGGTCAGCGGAACCGCGCGACATGGCGGTGATCGAACCCATGCCGCGATAGGATTTGTAAGAGCGGCCCTGATACAAAAACACTTCGCCCGGCGCTTCGTCGGTACCGGCGAGCAGCGATCCGATCATCACGCAATCGGCCCCAGCGGCGAGCGCTTTCGCCATGTCGCCGGAATATTTGACGCCTCCATCGGCGATTATCGGCACGCCTGCTTCGCGGCCTGCACGCGCAGCATCCATCACCGCAGTCAGTTGCGGCACGCCCACCCCGGCGACAATCCGCGTCGTGCAAATCGAACCGGGACCGATGCCGACCTTTACGGCATCTGCACCGGCATCGATCAGCGCCTTGGTTGCGTCATAGGTGGCGACATTGCCGGCGATGACTTGCGCCGAGCTGTAAGCGCGCTTCACCCGCCGGACCTGCTCAATCACTTTCGAAGAATGGCCGTGCGCGGTATCAATCACGATAACATCGCATCCCGCTTCAATCAGCGCTTCGATGCGTTCATAGCCGTTGTCGCCCACAGACGATGCCGCCGCAACACGAAGACGCCCTTGCGCATCCTTGCAGGCATGCGGGTATTTCTGCGCCTTTTCCATATCCTTGACGGTGATCAATCCGACGCAGCGATATTCATCATCAACAACAACCACGCGCTCAATCCGCCGCTTGTGGCAAAGCGCGCGGACATCGTCCTGACTGACGCCCGGTTTAACCGTAACGAGATCCACCGCTGTCATCAGGTCGCGCACTGGTTTGTCGAGGTTATGTGCAAAACGCATATCGCGATTGGTCAGGACGCCAACCAATTTGCCAACACCATTGGCGTCTCGATCTTCAACCACCGGGAAACCGGAGATGCTTTTCTCCAGCATCAACTCTTGAGCGGTGTGCAGCGTATCATCAGGCGTCAGGGTCAGCGGGTTGACCACCATGCCGCTTTCAAAGCGTTTCACGCGACGTACATGCTCGGCTTGTTCTGCGATCGACAGATTCCGGTGCAGCACGCCGATCCCGCCATTCTGCGCCATGGCGATCGCCATCTCTGCTTCGGTAACGGTGTCCATGGCGGAAGACAGGATTGGGATGTTGAGCGTGATCTCGCGCGTCAGGCTCGCGCGCACATCAACCTGACTCGGCATCACTTCTGACGGTCCGGGCTCGAGCAAAACATCATCAAAGGTCAAAGCATCGCGAATATTCATAACCTTCTCCTTAGGCGAGTTCTGCTGGATTTAGTGGTTCTTCATCAAAATCGTTAGGAGCGTCCACGGCGACCTTCTGTCGAACATCATAAAGCCTTGTCAGATGTGCCAGATCGCGCGCTTGCGCAACACCAGAATAGCAATACCACATGCTTAAAAGCAGAAGGAAAAGCACACTTGTTGAGGCGACGATGACCGCGTCGATTCCATATTGCTCTACGAGGTTCGGTACAAAGTTAGGAAAGAGCTGATTGACGATGACCAGCGCTCCGACTGGCGCTGATATATTGATCACGAGATTAAGGCGCATCGCGGCCGCAGCGCGTTCGAGATTTATTTCCGCACGTTGAAGAAAGCTTCCAAAAGCAGCGTCATCAAGGACGGCTAAGATATTGTGGAACGCTATTGTGCGCCGTTGCGTCAGTAACTGCTGTATACGGTTTGCCGTCGTATCGATACTCACGGCGCTGAGCCAACTCAGTCGCGGACGCATGGCTCTTGAATTCGCAAACAGTTTGGTCGCCCGCTCCCACGCAGCATCAACCGTGCCCTGCTCTGCTTTTAGATCATCCCGATTCATACTTTATATCCACAGCCAACTAGAATCCGCAAAGCGAGCGCTTGCTGCACTCGGCATCACTTCCGACGGTCCGGGCTCCAACAAGACATCGTCAAATGTCAGCGCATCACGGATTTGCATTACTCGTCCTCCGTTTTTCTAAATCCTGTGGCCACAACATACTTTTCCGCCGAGTCCTGTCGCGATGATTTTGGCTTGGCGTGTTTCACAACGGCGAAACTCTGTTTCAAGCGCGTCAGCAGTTCTCCTTCCGCGCCGCCAGCGAACACTTTACAAACAAAGGCGCCGCCCGGTTTCAACACATCCTCAGCGAACTCCAGCGCGACTTCCGCCAGCGCGACAATGCGAAGGTGATCAGTTGACTGATGGCCCGTGGTGGGCGCCGCCATGTCAGACAAGACCACATCCGCCGGACCGCCCAACAATTCCTTCAGCTTGTCCGGCGCGTTCTCGTCGAGAAAATCCATTTCAAGAATTTCGGCGCCCGGCACCGCGGGCACATGCAGATAGTCGATGCCGACAACTTGGCCCTTTTTGCCGGTCGCTTTTACCGAGACCTGCAGCCAGCCGCCCGGCGCGCAGCCGAGATCGACAACCCTGGCGCCGGATTTCAGCAGCCCGAATTTTTCATCCATCTCAAGCAGCTTGAAGGCCGCGCGGCTGCGCCAGCCTTCCGCCTTGGCGCGCTTCACATAAGGGTCGTTCAACTGCCGGTCGAGCCAGAGTGTGGATGCGAGATCGCGGCGGCGGGCGGTTTTCACATTAACGCGAAGCTGGTGGGGTTCACTGCTGCCGGCGATGGGGGCGCCTTGTTTGCGCGCGCGTTTTTCCGGCTCAGCGCCCAGCGCCGTCGTCGCGATATTGGTTTTTTTCGCGCGTTTTCGCCGCTTTTGCGGCGGCTTTGCTGGGGATTTGCGTCGCTCCATGGGCCTTCATAGCGGAGTCTCAGCGCCTTTCAACCGCTTTCTGGCGGCTGGGGTCAACGGGGTTCACACGGGTGGATTTGGCGGAAATGCTGCCTCCCTGCGCTGTCTGAGCGCCATTCACCGCTCAACTTGCTCCCTTCGCCGCTTCGCAACATCCAAACTGGCCTTCCGGCGCATCTATAGGGAACAATCCGGATAACAAGACCGGAACAAGAAAAGGAACCCAGAATTATGAATGAAGACGTCTTCGTGCCCTTCGTGGTGTTTGGAGCGCTGGCGGCGATTATCATCTCCGCCTTCTTTTTCAGCTATAAAAAACGGCTGGTCGTCTATGACGCGATCAAGGTCGCGATCGAGAAAACCGGCTCGGTTGATCCGGCTTTGGTGGAAGCCATCATTCGCGACAATGTCGGCCCCTATGCCGATCTGCGCAAAGGGATCATCCTGATTGCGGTCGCCGCGGCGTTTGTCGCCTTGGGCGCGGCTATTCCAGAAGACGATGTATTCCGGCCAATGCTTGGCATTGCTTCCTTCCCAGGCCTGGTTGGCCTCGCCTATGTGGGTTTCCACTTTTTTGCGCCGCGAGAAGCGACAGTCTAACCTGTCCTCCGGCGGAGGGCGCCAATGGAACTGAACGATATTGAACTTGTGGCGATGGCGAAGGCGGGCGACGAACGTCGCGCCTTCGCCACGCTCGTTCGCCGGCATCAGGGGAAATTGCGGGCTTTTTTGTTGCGCCTTTGCGGCGACAATGCACTCGCCGATGACATCGCCCAAGCAACATTCATGAAGGCTCATATTGCGCTGGCTGGATTCACTGGCGGCGGCTCATTTCGCTCATGGCTATTCGCCATCGCTTATCGCGAGCTTCTTCAAGACGTGCGCAAAAACAAAGCCGCAACGCGCCTCGAAGAGACTCTCAAGGCTGAGCCGCCTCCGCAAAATTCGCAAGACATGGAGGCCGGGATGTCGCTTGATCTACGCCGCGCGCTTTCGAGTCTCGATGAGATGGAACGCGCATCGATTTTACTATGCGACGCCGCTGGCTTTTCTCACTCCGAAGCGGCCGCAGCCCTCGACGCCCCGTTGGGGTCGGTGAAGACCTATTTGGCGCGAGCGCGTGAAAATATGCGCGCTTTCCTTTCCGCCGAACATGCGCCGCCGAATGCGAAAACACCTGTCCGAACGACGAAAGGAACCTGTTATGCCATCTGATTCCATCGAAGAGCTTTTGAAATCGGATTTCGACGCGCTTGCCAAACAGTTGGACCGCGACCGGTTTGCTCAACGCCTGTTGTTCAAGCTGGGCGCGCGGCAAAGAGCGCGACTGGGCATAGTCGCTTTCGCCGGCGGATTGGGCGCCGCGTTTGCGGCCTCGCAATTTATGGGCGTTGTCAATTCTATTGCACCGTCACTGGTGCAATCGGCCCCTGAACTCGCTACGAGCGGGCAGACGCCGCAAATGCTCGCGACATTCCTGCTCGCTGGAGCATTGGCGATGACGGCGCTGGTGATGCGCCAGGACGCCTAAGCGCTGAACACAAAAAAACGGCGTCCCGAGGGACGCCGTTTCCGTAACTTAAGCAACAAAAGCTTAGGCTTTTTGAAGGTTGCCAGCAGAAGCTTTGCCGCGATCGGTCACGATTTCAAAGCTGATCTTTTGACCTTCAACCAGTGCGGACATGCCAGCAGCTTCGACTGCGGTTGCATGAACGAACACGTCCTTGCCGCCATCATCCGGTTGGATGAAGCCGTAGCCTTTTTGGCCATTGAACCACTTAACTGTACCTGTCGCCATGTTTCGTCTCCTTTGACATTAGGCGCGCCGGGCAAAAAATCTCACCCGGCTGTTGGCCACCGCTCAGATGAACGATGTCCGGTTAGTGCAACCCGTGTCTTGGAAAGGTCGAAAGCTTAGCAGACAGATGTCGGCCGCGGTTCGGCTGCGGCCCAAAACAGAAATTGCGCCGCCGGATATACGCGGCCAGGCGCCTTCCCGCAAGGGGCGGGAAACCTTGCCTTGGTACGGGTAGGTCAGTCGTCTCTGTAGACTTTTTCTTCGCGCTCATGGCGCTCTTGCGCTTCGAGCGAAAGAGTGGCGATGGGGCGGGCATCGAGGCGGCGTACGCCGATGGGCTCGCCTGTTTCTTCGCAATAACCGTATTCGCCAGTCTCAATGCGGCGCAGGGCGGAATCAATTTTAGAGATCAATTTGCGCTGGCGGTCCCGGGTGCGCAGTTCCAGTGCCTTTTCGGTTTCGCTGGAGGCGCGATCTGCAATGTCAGGAAGATGATTGTCATCTTCCTGAAGGTTGGTCAGCGTGCCCTGGCTTTCTTTGAGAATATCCTGCTTCCAGGAGAGAAGTTTCTTTTTGAAGTATTCCTTCTGACGATCGCACATGAAGGATTCATTTTCGGACGGGCGGTACTCATCGATCTCAGACGCCGACATGGTCTTCTCCCAACTAACACCTTCGACCCGTTCTGGCGGCCTGTTTCCAGTGGCCCAGCCCCCGAGTCGCGGCTCTCTATAACCACACCCTTCCATGGGCTCAAGCAGGCTTTTCCCATCGGCCGGGTGTCGGCGCAAAATTCATAAAATTGAAATCTTGATATTCGGTTGCCTTTGGTCTCCGGCTCCCGGGCTGGCAAGAGGCGGCGGGGTGGACGCAAGGCTTCGCTGCGCCGCAACATTCGCCACCTATCCCCTCGGCCGCCGCCAACCGAATGCGGGCGAATTCCCGACAATTTCAATCAAATGCGCAACCCTTTGTTCTTAGGCCTTCCTTATAGAGGCAGGTACGCTGAGAGACGCGTGGGGCGGCTGGGTTACATATCATAACCATCCGCTTACTGAACAATAACTTGTGCCCGCAGGAGCGCTCGCATGTCCATTCCGCTTTCCGGCGCCGAACCCGCCGCCAGCCCCGCATCACGCGTGCAATCCCTTATTGATATCACCGACGCGCTAAGCCTTATATTCGACGAAGAAAACACTGCCCTTGAAGCGCGCCGTCCCTATGACGCGGCTTCGCTGCAGGCTGAAAAGGCGCGCCTTGCCGCCGCTTATGCGCAATCTATCCGTGATGTCGCCGCCGATCGCGCCGGTGTGAGCACTGTTGAAGGCAGTTTGTTGCTGCGATTGCGGGAGATTACTTCTGTGTTTGAAACACGCGCCGCCCGTCAGAGGTCGTTACTGGAGAACATGGAAAACGTTCCTCCGGCATTGGCCTGAGCTAAATTACACATCGTTTCGCTGTCACAAATATTGTTGACGGATTCACGCCGCTCCCCCGCTTGTGATCGCCACGATGGCGCAATCATGCCGCGAGGTTTCACACCAGCTCCAGGCGCCAAATGCTAAGCTGTTGTATTTACCGGCCAAATCACAGCAATCTTGGCCTCATGCCGGAACCCAATTTTCCGGTAGGGACGTCCTACATTTCGCCCCTTTTTGTGGTTAAAGTGCGTTCACCTAGCGGGGTGGGAGTTCGTCGTGAAAATCTCTGAAAGCGGCATAGCGTTGCTGAAACGGTTCGAGGGTCTGGAGCTAGAGGCCTATCAGGACATTGCCGGCATCTGGACAATCGGTTACGGCCATACCGGCCCGGATGTGCAACCAGGCATGAAAATCAGCGAGCGCGATGCCGAGGAACTCTTGCGGCGCGATCTCAAACCGCGCGAACAGGCGGTCGCCAGTGCAGCAAAGCCACCTCTCAATCAAAACGAATTCGATGCATTGGTGAGCTTCGTTTACAATGTCGGCGCGAATGCCTATCGCGGTTCGACCGCGTTAAAGCGTCTCAACAAAGGTGACCGCATCGGCGCCGCGGATGCGCTGACCTGGTGGAACAAAGCGACGGTCGACGGCGTTTTGCGCGAAGTGGTCGGCTTGACCCGCCGCCGCGCGGCCGAACGGGCGCTATTCTTAACGCCTACGGAAATTGCGAATGTTCGCGACCCGGAACAACTTGATGAGAACACCCGCGCCACACCGATCGAAGATGCGCCCCGGCGCGGCAATGTCGCCGAGAGCCGCACGGTTCAAGGCGCCAGCATTGCCGGCGGTGCTGGCGTCGCCTCCTCAACGCTCGGGAAAGAAAATGCAGATGAGCTCAACAAGATTGAGACCAATATTGAAAATGGCGATGGGCTGACGGAGCATTCGCCATCCGATCAAACGAGTTCAGAACAGCCTTCACCCCACGCCAGCGACGGCCAGACTGGAGACACGCAGACTGGCGATACGCAAACTGGCGATACGCAAACTGGCGACGGTCATGAGAACAGCACGGATGGCGGCGCTGGCGAAACGGCGCCAAGCGGCAATGGTGAAATGGTCGAAGTTCCTGCGGACCGGCCTTCAAAGCACGAGGTCCATGCTGTGGAAGCGCAAGTTCAGTTCGCGCTGTTGATCCTGATCATCTTGTCGGTGCTATTCGTGATCTATGCGCGGTTTGATGATTGGCGCAATTACAAGCGTTGATAGGACAAAGGCGCGAAGCTATTTCAACATCGCCCTTACGCGCTTGCGCAAAACGGGCAGCAATTCCGCTTCAAACCAAGGGTGCTTTTTAAGCCAGACATTATTGCGCCATGACGGGTGCGGCGTTGCAAAATAACGTGGAGAATATTCGCGCCAATTTTCGACTGTCTCGGTGAGCGTTCTCTTCGCACCCTCTCCCAAATGCCAATTCTGCGCATAAGCGCCGACCATGATCGCTGTTTTAATGTTCGGCAGAGCGGTCATCAACCGGGCGCGCCAATGCGCAGCGCATTCTTTTCGCGGCGGCTTGTCGCCGCCCTTGGCGTCATTTCCCGGAAAACAAAAGCCCATCGGAATAATCGCCACGCGACTTTCATCGTAAAACTCTTCGTCGCTGACGCCCATCCAGTCGCGCAAGCGTTCGCCAGACGGGTCGGTGAACGGTTTGCCGCTTTGATGAACGAGATTGCCCGGCGCCTGTCCAAAGATCGCGATCTTCGCTTTCGACGACGCGCGCAATACAGGGCGCGGTTCATGCGGCAGCGGCGCACCGCGGGGCGCTTCCACGCAGATCCGACAGGCGCGGATTTCTTTAAGTAGTTTGGGGAGCGATTCCGGCTTTTGGGTTTTCATAAGTCCTCGGCAAAAACCATGACTGGTTTCAGCCGTTTGGAAAAGGCCTACTCTTTTGACAAATGCGCGAGCTTGTCCGCATTCGCTTCCCAGTTTTGCCCGTCAAACGGGCGTATCTCGATGCTCGTGAATTGGGCCGGGTCCATACACCGCAGATTCAGCGAGTACCCATCAGGATTAGAGCGCGGCACATAGAAGGACTTCACGCCACAAATCTTGCAGAAATAATGCTTCGCCGCGCCGGTATTGAAGCGATATTCGTTTATGAACTCTTCGCCCTTGACCAGCCGGAATTTTGATCGCGGCACGATCACGTGCTGAAAACCGACGGCGTTGCACATGGAGCAATTGCACTCATCGGCAACGATGTCATCAGGGAGATCCGCCTCCCAGAGCACCGCGCCGCAATGGCATCCGCCTTTCTTAACGCCAATCACTAGCCCATCCAGATCAGACCGATCACTGCGCCGGTCATCAAGGTTGCAAGCGTGCCCGCAATCAAAGCGCGCGGCGCCAGATCAATCACGTCTTTGCGGCGGTCTGGCGCCAGCGCTGTCAATCCGCCAATAACAATGCCGAGGCTGGAGAAGTTTGCAAAGCCGCACAACGAGTAGACAATGATCAACATGCTGCGCTCGCTGAATGTTCCGGGCTCAACCTGCGCCAACCGCAAATAGGCGACGAACTCGTTCACCGCAGTTTTCAGGCCCATGAATTCGCCTGCCGCGACCGCTTCGTTCCACGGAACACCCGCCAGCCACATGAAAGGCGCGAACACGTAACCGAGAATACGCTCCAGCGTCACCGGCGCGCCAGCGATATCCGGAATAGCGCCTAGCATGATATTGATCAGCGCCACAGCGGCAATAAACGCAATCAGCGACGCGAGAATATTGAGATAAAGCCCCAGTCCGTCAGTCACGCCGCGCATAAAAGCGTCCATAGAACCGCCATAGCCAAAGTCATCCGCCGCCTCGACAGGCGTTGGCGTCACGCCTTTTTCTTCGGGCATCATCACTTGCGCCATCAAAATCGCCGCAGGTACAGAGATAATCGACGCAACGATAATGTGACCGAGAATTGAAGGATCAACATTAGAAAGAATGGTTGCAAACACCGCCATCACCGAGCCCGCGACCGTGGCGAACCCGCCGGTAATGACGATCAGCAATTCCGGCCGCGTGATCTTCGACAAGTATGGCCGGATCAGCAGCGGAGCCTCTGTCTGGCCGAGAAACGTATTTGCTGCTGACGAGAGCGCCACAGCGCCGCCAACGCGAAAGACGCGTTCAAGCAAAAACGCAAAACCGCGCACGAAAAGCTTCAGCACGCCCCAGTGCCACAAAACGGCTGACAGGCCTGAAAAGAAAATCACCAGCGGCAAGGCGCCAAACGCAAATGAAAACATGGCGCCTTCATTGACGACTTCAAAAGGCGTGGCGCCGCCGCCTAAGAACCCAAACACGAATGTCGTGCCTGCGGCGGTTGCTTCCTGTAGCGCCCTGACGGCGACTTGCAATGAGGCCAAACCGGCTCGTGCAGGCGGCGTGAACAACAAGAAGGCGGCGATTATGATTTGCGCCGCCACGGCCCAGATCGCCGCGAAGAATGGAAATCTCGCTTTGTTGCTGGAAAATAGCCATGCGATGAAAATGAAGGCGACCAGACCGATCGCGCTTTGTCCGCGCAGACCAATGTCGCTCAGTTGAAACGGTAACTCCATGAACCCCTCAATTCCCGCATGTCTTTCGCAGGCCCGCCCAGCCCAGCGTGAGCAGCCCTTTTATGGCAGCAGGGACTATGCGCAAGCGATGCGACCTTGTCACTGATTCTGTTGGATTTTTTGCTGCTTGCACGCGGCGGCAAGGTGACTATGGTGCGCCGCAGTTCAAGACTTTTGAGGAATTCTCCATGCTGCCAGCGCCCCGCGCCGACTTAAAACCCAACACGCTCGCCTATGAGGTGACGCCGCTCGTCAAGCCGACCGGGTTTCGCGAATATGACGCGCGCTGGGTGCTGGAAAAGGAAATCAACCTGCTCGGCATTCAGGCGCTGGGTCAGGGGCTCGGCACGCTGATCCGCGAAATGGGCAAGGAGCCACGCATCGTCGTCGGCCATGATTTCCGGGGTTATTCGACATCCATCAAGCAAGCCTTGATTGTCGGCCTGATGAGCGCCGGCATCGAGGTCAACGATATCGGTCTCGCGCTCTCGCCGGTTGCTTATTTCGCGCAATTCGAACTCGATATTCCGTGCGTCGCCATGGTCACAGCCAGTCACAACGAGAATGGCTGGACTGGCGTGAAAATGGGCGCCGGGCGTCCCCTCACCTTTGGTCCGGACGAAATGGGCCGCCTGAAGGAAATCGTCCTCAATGGCGAATTCAAAACGTTTCCGGGTGGCGCGTATAAATTCATCGACGGTTTGCGCCAGCGTTATATGGACGATCTTGCCGAAGGCGTGACCATCAAGCGCAAACTGAAAGTGATTGCCGCCTGTGGCAACGGTACAGCCGGCGCCTATGCCCCAGAAGTGTTAGCGCGATTGGGCGTTGAAGTAATTCCCATGGACGCGGAGCTTGATCACACGTTCCCGCGATACAATCCAAACCCTGAAGACATGGAAATGCTGCACGCCATGCAAGCAGCGGTTCGCGAACACGGCGCCGATCTGGCGCTTGGCTTTGACGGCGACGGCGACCGTTGCGGTGTTGTCGACGATGAAGGCGAGGAAATATTCGCCGACAAGATTGGCGTCTTAATTGCCCGCGACCTATCAGCGCTGCACCCGAACGCGCAATTCGTCGTTGACGTGAAATCGACCGGCCTCTTCGTCACCGACCCTGTGCTGATGAAAAACGGCGCCAAAACCGAATACTGGAAAACAGGGCACTCTTATATCAAACGCAAGAGCCATGAAATGGGCGCGCTCGCCGGTTTTGAAAAATCCGGCCACTTCTTCTTTAACGCCCCTATCGGGCGCGGCTATGATGACGGGCTGGTCGCCGCCATCGCCCTCCTTCAGATGCTCGACCGCGCGCCTGAGTTAAAACTCTCCGACATGCGCAAATCGCTGCCAAAGACATGGCAGTCACCGACCATGTCGCCACATTGCGCGGACGAGACAAAATATAGCGTCGTCGAAAAAGTCGTGAAAGCATTTGAGGACCGCGCAAAGCAAGGCGGAACAATCATCGGTCAAAAAATTCGCGATGTGGTCACCGTAAATGGTGTGAGGATCACCGCTGAAGACGGCACATGGGGTCTCATTCGCGCCTCATCAAACAAGCCCGAACTGGTGGTGGTGATTGAAAGCCCCACTTCGGAAGAGAACATGAAGAAGATGTTCTCTGAAATGGATGCGGTGCTGCGCCAGCATCCGGAAGTCGGCGAGTACAATCAGAAGATTTAGTAATGCGGCGGCGGGGGTTCGCGCTCGCCGCCCTGCATAACATTATCCTCGACCGATTTGATCTCTTCGGTGAGCCGCTGCACATCGCGCTTGAGCGATTCAATTAGCTTCCACTGATCCGTCAGCGCATTCGACATCTCGTCGATTGCTTGCTCTTGATAAGCGCAGCGCTCTTCCAGTTTTTCAAGGCGCGAACTCAAAGCGGCGTCAGTCATAAGCGGGCGTTCCTCAAGAGTGTCGCATTCCTTGCGTGGGTCGAACGGCAACTGACTACAGCTCAGTCAGCGGTGCAAGCGGGTCGTGCTCCAATATCCATGCGTGCATCGACGACGCGCCAGTAATTTCTATTTGTCCATAGCCAAGCCGTATAAATCCTACATCTTGTAGTTCACCGAGCGCCTTTCCGGCAGAGACCCGTGACACGCCCAGCGTAAATGCGAAATCGGACTGATTGCATTCCACGACATTTGCGCGCTTTGCTGATCGCGCCATTGAAACAATGATCTTTGCCATGCGCAGTTTCAGCGGCAAGCGCCGCTGGTCATCAAGAAAACTGAGCGATGCATATAATCGTTGTGTCGTCGCTGCGAGCAAGGCGCGGGCCAGTTCTGGCTCCTCATCGAAGATCGCATCGAAACGGCGTTTCGTGAGCTGTTCGACCACGGTTTCACCCACAGCGATGGCATCATAGGCGCGCGGCAATCCGGCAAATAAGGTCGCCTCACCAAAACAATGCTCCGGTCCAAGGATCGACGTCGTCACCCACGAGCCGTCCTCGCCCGGAATGGCGAAGCGCACCGCCCCGCTTCGAACCATCGACAGTCCCGGCTTGGCGTCGCCGCGCGAATGAATGGTTTCGCCGTCGCCATAACGCATGGGCGTCGCCGCCGCGCTGAGGCGCTGGCGCAAATCGGCGGACAGCATGTTCCCGAGCGCCGCGCCGCCAAAATCAAGCAAATCCGCCATCACACCTCAAACGCTAAATATTTAGCATTCTAGCCCCGCCCATCCTGCTACCACAAGCGCAGAGCCTGCTATCGGGCCGCAATTCAGGGTGGATGCAATGAAACCGGAACTCCTCGTCATTCTCGGCATACTCGTCGGCTTTGCTGTGCTTGAGATTATTTTCACCGGCTTTTTTCGCAAACCGGGCCAAACCCGCGAAGATGTGATCGTTGAAATTATCAGTACCCTGATGCTTATTCTGGTCACGCAACCTTTGGCGCTGCTCGGAGGTGCGACCGCAATCCGGTTGATTGCACCGGCTTCTGAAGGCGCCCTCGCCGGCATTCCAATTGTCGCTGGCATTGCGTTGTTTTTGATCTTCGACGATATGGTTCAGTATTGGTGGCACCGCGCATCGCACACCTTCCCCTGGCTCTACAAACTCCACCGTCCACACCATAATGGCGAATATTTGTCGATCCGCGTCGTTTATCGAAACAATATATTCTATTATCTGTTGATGCCTGGCCTGTGGTTTTCCGGCGCACTCATTTATCTAGGCCTTGGCTGGATCTATGCAGGCTACATCATTGTGAAAATGGCGGTCATCTATGGCGCGCATTCCGATGTGCGCTGGGACGAACAGCTTTACAAAATCAAATGGCTCTCTCCGGTGATGTGGATCCTTGAGCGCACCATCTCGACGCCAGCGACACATAGCGCCCATCACGGCAAGCACGCGGCCGACGGAATCACCAACTACAAAGGCAATTTCGGCAATCTTTTGTTCTTCTGGGATGTGCTGTTCGGCACGGCGAAAATCACTCGGCGCTATCCGGAAAAAATCGGCGTTGAAAACCTTCCCCACACCAGCGCGGCGGAACAACTTTTATGGCCCATCGTCAGAGCGAAAAGCGCCCCGCAGCCGCTCGCCGCTGCTGAATAACTAGTACCGGATTAACGCCGATCCCCAGGCAAGCCCGCCGCCCAATGCGGCGAACACAAGCAATTGCTTGCGCTGAATTCGGCCATCGCGAATGCCGGCGTCGAGGGCCAGCGGAATCGACGCGGACGATGTGTTTGCATGCTTGTCGATGGTGACGATGACCTTGCTTTCATCGAGCCCAAGCTTTTTACCGCAGGATTCGATGATGCGGATATTCGCCTGATGCGGCACGAACCAGTCAATCTCGTGGCGGCTGACTTTCGCCCGCTCAGTGACTTCAAAGACGGCGCTTGAAATCTGTTCAACAGCGTTGCGAAAAACTTCCTTGCCGTTCATCCGCACCTTGCCGACAGTACCCGTCGTCGATGGACCGCCATCGGCATACAAATGCTGAGCCAAGCGCCCATCAGCAGAAAGATATGTTGCGAGAACACCTCGGGGCCGGCGTGCGGTCAGCGCCAGCTCGCCGCTTAACACCATCGCCCCGGCGCCATCGCCAAACAAAACGCAGGTTGCGCGGTCTTCCCAATCGAGAAAGCAAGAGAGCTTTTCTGCGCCGATGATCAGTGCGTGTTTAACCTGACCCGTCTGGATAAAATCATGGGCGATATTCAGCGCGTAAAGAAATCCTGCGCATGCAGCGGAAACATCGAATGCTATACAAGGCGGCGCGCCAATTTTTTCTTGCACATACACGGCGGTTGAAGGAAAGGTTTTGTCCGGCGTCACGGTTGCAACGATAATCAACCCTATATCGCGCGGCTTTAGTCCGGCTTGATCGAGCGCGCTCCAGGCCGCCTCCGTCGCAAGATCTGACGTCCCCTGCTCGTCCGACGCGAAGTGGCGCTGTCCGATTCCGCTGCGCGAGCGAATCCACTCGTCGGATGTCTCAACTATTTTTGCGAGGTCATCATTGGTGACAACCCGTTCTGGCAAATAGGAGCCAACCCCGGAAATAATCGTTTCGATCGCCGTCATTTCGCCTCTCACAAATGTGATCCCACATAAGCTAGGACGTCTGGCGCAGGATGACGACAACAAAATTGCCGCATTGCACAATTTTATACAAAAAAGATGTCCGCGCTCAGCGCCCCAGCGGCGAGCAGCACATACAAGCCAAACCCTTTTGACAGGAGGTCCGCGTTGAGACTGTGCGCAGCCCGTGCGCCAATCGGCGCGGCGATTCCAGCCATCAGCGCCATCGCGAAAAACGCCGGGAGACTCACATAGCCGAGTGACAGTGGCGGAAGCGCTTCGGCGGCCATGCCGGAAAGGATGAAGCCAATAACGCCAGGCACGGCGACAGCCACGCCAAAGCCAGCCGATGTCGCAATAGCCTGGTGCATGGTGCGTCCGGCGAGCGTCATGACCATGACGCCCATGGCGCCGCCGCCAATTCCCATCAAACTCGAGAAAAAACCCGTTCCAAAGCCGAGGGGAATTTTCATCCGCTTGCGCAAAAGATTCACTGGCGGTGCGTGGCCTTTATTTTTTGCAAACAGCCGCCGATAGGCGACGTACAGCGCGCCGCCTGCAAAAATGATCGTCAACAATTCCACCGGCGCCCAATGCGCCAGCGCGCCGCCAGCGCCGGCCCCCGCAGCTATCCAAGGCCCCCATGCGCGCAGCATTGCGCCGTCCACATGTCCAGCGCGATGATGCGTGGTCAACGACCGGATCGACGTGATGATGATGACCGCGAGCGAAGTGCCGATAGCGGTTTTAAGGCTCTGTGCTTCGGCGGCGCCAAGCCATTGAAAGATCGCATAGAGCACTGGTGTTGTGATGACGCCGCCGCCAATACCGAACAGGCCGCCCGCGAAACCGGAAACAAATCCCGCCGCCAAGAGCGCCGCGAGGAGTTCCCAATGACCGGCAAAGAATTCCATGCCTCTAAGCCATGACCCGCGACGCCATGGCGTCAAGCGCGCGATCAAGTAAATCGTCCCGCGCATTGCTGGCGTTTTCCGACAGGAACCGGCGCCACGCCCGAGCGCCCGGCGCCCCGTGATATAACCCCAACATGTGACGGGTAATCGAATGCGGACGCACGCCCTTCGCAAATTCGCGTTTCACATAGTCAGACATCAAAGCGGCGGATTGCTCACGCGATAACGCATTACTCGTTTCGCCATAGACAAGCTCGTCGACGCTCGCGAGCAAATAGGGTTCGCCATAAGCCGCACGGCCCAACATCACGCCGTCAAATTCCGCTGCGAACGCTGCTGCGTCGTGAATTGTTTCAATGCCGCCATTTAAGATGATCGTGAGATCCGGTCGCGCGCGCTTCAATCGGCGCACCAGGTCATAGTCGAGCGGCGGAATGGTCCGGTTTTCTTTTGGCGACAAACCTTGCAGCCACGCCTTGCGCGCATGAACGATAAAAATTCCGCATCCGGCGGCGGAAACGGTTTCGACAAAACTGAAAAGACTTTCCTCCGGGTCTTGGTCGTCGACGCCGATACGGCATTTGACGGTGACGGGGGTGGCGACAGCCGCCTTCATGCCTGCAACACAGTCAGCAACGAGCGATGGAGACTTCATCAGACACGCGCCGAAGGCGCCCGACTGCACCCGATCCGACGGACAGCCAACATTGAGGTTGATTTCATCATAGCCGTAATCGGCGCCAGTCTTCGCCGCCTCGCGAAGTTTGCCCTGATCGCTGCCGCCCAGCTGTAATGCAACCGGGTGTTCAGTTGGATTAAACGCCAAAAGATGATCGCGGTCGCCATTGAGCAGCGCATCCGCCGTGATCATTTCCGTATAAAGCCGTGCGCGCTTGGTCAGCAGCCGGTGGAAATACCGGCAATGACGATCAGTCCCGTCCATCATCGGCGCGACGCAGAACAGATGCGATGGAGAAGACATGAAGCGAGCGGATCCAGGCGGTTGCTAAGCGCCCCTTCCCGGTGACGCGATTTGGTGCGGGCGGGGGGACTCGAACCCCCACGAGGTTACCCTCGACAGATTTTAAGTCTGTTGCGTCTACCGGTTCCGCCACGTCCGCATTGCGCGCCAATAAACAGGCGTCGCCCGGCAATAGCAACCGGAAACCATGATGTTAACGATCGTGTTTTTGGTGGGCCCGGAGAGATTCGAACTCCCAACCTAGCGGTTATGAGCCGCCAGCTCTAACCGTTGAGCTACAGGCCCCAACAGGGCGCGAGACCTCTGTGGAAGCGCCCTATTATCAGCAATCGATGCGAGGCGGAACCCCGCTATTCGCCAGCCCTCGCCGCCCTGACGCAACGCCAAACCGGACCTTCCGGCTAGTTGAAAGCTTCACAATTTTGCAACGCCGCCGCCTTGATTTCGCCCACCCGGCGCCCTCACATGCAGCCAAACAAAAAAGGAGAAGTTTTATGCGTTCCGCCCTTTTGCCCGCCGCCGCCGCGATGACGCTGATTGGCTGCACTGCGCCTGCCGCCAACGCCGCGGGCGATGCTGAGAGCCCGCGCACCATTTCCGTGACGGGCGAAGGCCGCGCCAGCGCCGCCCCGGACATGGCAGTGATCTCGATTGGCGTTCAAAGCGAGGCGCCGACCGCCGCCGCCGCGCTTCGTCAGAACTCCGCCGATATGAGCGCCACCATCAAAAAACTGAAAGAGCTGGGCGTTGCTGATCGCGACATTCAAACTTCCGGTTTGTCGGTCAATCCGCGCTATAATTATGAGCAGAACCGTTCGAAGCCTGAAGTCATCGGATTCACCGCCTCCAACAGCGTTAGTGTGAAGCTGCGCAATCTGGATTCGGCTGGATCTATTATTGATCAGGCTGTGCAATCCGGCGCGAACTCATTGGGCGGCGTATCGTTCGACTTTTCCGAACCGAAACCGCTGTATGATGAAGCCCGTAAAGCCGCGGTCGCCGATGCAAAAGCCAAAGCCGCCTTGTTGACGGAAGCGGCCGGAGTGCGTCTCGGCAAGCTGCTCTATATTCAGGAAGGTTACGCCGCTGCGCCGCAGCCGAAAATGTATGCAGCGCGCATGGAAATGGCTGATGCATCGTCGGTTCCCATGCAGGCGGGCGAATCGACCGTGAGCATGTCAGTCTCACTGGTCTACGAGATCGAATAACCTTTGCTCCATAAAAGAAAAGCCCCGCCAGTTGCG
The DNA here is from genome assembly GCA_021604585.1 of Hyphococcus sp. Taxonomy (GTDB): domain Bacteria; phylum Pseudomonadota; class Alphaproteobacteria; order Caulobacterales; family Parvularculaceae; genus Hyphococcus. The sequence continues at coordinate 13,045 of BQJG01000026.1, read as the reverse complement.
GGGCTTTTTTATGCCTTTCTGGCGCAACCTAATGTTTGGTGAACAAGTCGCCAAAAAAATCACCCTTATTCCAGACCGGACGCTGCGGGCTGTCGGCGAGTGCGCGCGCGATGATGTAATTTACCTCAGCAAACCGCGCAAGATCCTTGAAGCGGATTGGAAGGGAGATATCGTCACTGGGAGCATGATAGTGGTTCTCGTAAAAGTCCCTGAATTTCTTTTCGCCGCCACTGGCGAAACCAGGCCATAGAAAAATTGACGGCACGCCCTGCTCCACAAACCGGTAGTGATCTGACCGGGTAAAAATGCCAAGTTCCGGTATCGGATCGGGCGACAATACAACCCCGGTTTCTTCCAGCGCAGCATGCAAAATCGGCCCAATGGATGACCGCTCGGCGCCAAAAGCAATCACATCTGTGAATGAGTACAACATCACGGGCATGTCGAGATTGACATTCGCGACCATTTCGCCCGCGCCGACGGGCGGGAAGTGCGCAAAATAATCAGCCCCGAGCAAGCCTTTTTCTTCTGCTGTTACCGCGACGACTAACACGCTTCGCGCAGGAGCACCGTCTTCGGTGAATTTCCTTGCGGCTTCCAGCATGGTCGCCACGCCGGCCGCATTGTCGAGCGCCCCATTGTTAATGCCGTCCTTGCCGCCACGAAGCGCCGCTTCATCAAATCCAATATGGTCAAGATGCGCAGTCAAAACGACATACTCACCTTTTAGCGTTGGGTCGGCGCCGGGGATCACGCCAACTACATTCGGACTGGAAATATTCGTACGCGTCATGGAGCCGGCCATTGAAACTTTAACGGCCAGTTCAAAGCTTCCGGTTGCCTCGCCATTCCCATCCGCTGCTGCGCGCGCATCGGCATAGGAATGGGCCGCACCGTCAAACAACAACGGCGCCTTTCCCGGATGCGCGACCGCTGTTCCCCTGATATTGGGGCCGGACGTGTCAGCTCGGCCATCTGGCCATGTCCAGCTGATGATCGGGCTCGACTTCCTTTGCTCCCACGCCCGGCGGCCTTCAACATCCCGGGTGGTGAGCGAAATCACGCCAATGGCGCCGTGCGCTGAGGCTTCTTTGGCCTTCAGGCTGCCTGAATCAAAATGCGCGTGGCTTTCATTGTCGAAAATGTCAGGCACGCCGGAAAAATACACGACGACTTTTCCTTTCACATCGACGCCAGCATAATCATCATGCCCAAATTCTGGCGCATGCACGCCATAACCGACAAACACCGCACCAGCTTCATCAATGGCGAACTCGTCGGCTGCGATGGACGGATAGATGATAAAGTCCTTCAGATTTTCCAGCTCAATTCGCGCGCCGTCGCGTCCCGTAATCGACATGGCGGCGCCATCAGGGTTTGGGACTCCATAGACAAATGGAACTTCCTGAAACCAGCCGTCAGTCCCGCCTGGTTGCAGTCCTGTTCGCGCCATGCGCGCGGCGACATAATTCGCGGCGTCGCGATACCCTTGCGTTCCGGTTTCACGCCCCAAGCGCGCATCATCGGCGAGCCACGCAACATCTGCGCGCAAGCGCGCAGCGGCATCTGACGCAGTTTCAACTTTAGCGACTGTCTCAGCGATATCAGCTTCGAGTGAAACCGGGGGACCGCTCACACAGGCGGCCGCGAAAAAGACCGGTGCAAACAACGCTAATTTAACAACCCAGAATCGCATATTGGAGCTCCCGCAGAGAAACAGGGATTAGGGTGAAGCTCGCCGCCAGCGTCAACTGGAGGCACATTTGTGGCGGCCCCAGTTTCGCCTTTTGTCTGCAACAAAATGCCGGGGATTCGCGTAGTGAGGTGATTTTGCAACGCTTTTTCACGCGACCGTGAAAGATCAAGGCGCAGCCGGAATGAATTGGAACCGATCCGCTTACCCTGTATTATAGGCTCCGGGGAGCATAGCGTAATGAAAACGACATTTTTGATCTTGTTGGGCCTAGTCGCAAGCTTCGGTTCAGGCGCGGCGTTCGCGCAGGAAGGCGGCGGGTACGTCCATGAAAATGGCATCGGGCCCGATCCTGATCGTGACACGAACCCTGCAACGATTACGGGCGTGATCAAACGCATTGGCGATCCGGCCGACGAAGGCGATACAGGGCCCTATCGGGTTATCGACTTTGAAACGCCGCCGGGCAAACATGGCGACGTCATTCGTGAAGCCTATGCGAATAAGTATGGCGTGCATTTTGGCCGAGGTCTTAAACGACAAGTTTGCGAGGGGCAGCGCCGATTTTATTACGACTCGATCTGCACCTATGAAGCGGCGCCAAGCGGAAAATACGCGGCCGGTTATCTTAATTACTTAAATGCGCCGCTGGTAATTGAATTTGATAAACCGGTCTGCGTCGTCACCATGGCCGCCTATCCAACCGGCGGCGCCAATCGCGAACCGTTCACATTGACGATTGAAGGATGGGATGCGCAAGGTTATCGCCTGCCCGAGGCGGAAGCGTCTTTCAACTGGTCAAAGAACACCGTGCGATGGAGAAATATGGCGGGCGCCTATTACATTGGCGGCCGCGCCAAGAAAATCGCCGTCAGCATGAAAAGCGGCAGCCCCTCCGAAGCGGGAGAAGTGTTGCGTTTCCTGATTGATGACCTCGCCTTCGTTCAGGAAGGCTGTGAGGAAGTGTTGTCCGGCTTTGTCGAGGAACCGATCGATCTGGACGATCCGCTAGACCCAACTGACGAAGTGGACGAAGATTTTGATATCTTCGAGGATCTTACGGAAACTGATTTGGTTGAAGGGTCGTAAACTCTGCTAAAGCGGCTTTCGCATCAAAATAATCGTGTTGACTGAACCGTTCGCGGCCGTCTGAACTTCCCGGCTTATCTCAACATAACCGCGCGCACGATACAGCGGTTCGCCCGGCAAGGTCGCACCGAGTTCAATCGTTTTGAACCCTGCTTTACGCGCTGCATCTTCGCCTAGATCGAGCAGCAACGTACCGATCCCCTGCCGCGTCCAGTCAGGATGCGTGTACATGGCGCGGATGCGCGCTGCGTCTGTCGCCGGATCGGCGTAGCTGTCATCGCGGCCCTTGGTGTGATTGCCGCCATAGAGCGTTTTGCGTTTGCCCCAGCCGCCGCAGCCGACCGCAATCGTCTCGCATTCCTTTACCGTTTCAATCACAAAGTAAGTGCCGTCTTCGAGCAGCGTCGTATCAAGCCCCATTGTTTCCTGCGCGGCTGCGATTTCTGCGACAGTTAGAAAGCCTTTCATATTCTCGGCGATGGACGCCTGCATCAGACCAATGATGGCCGGCATGTCCGCCTCAGTTGCAATCCGGTGCGTAAATTTGCGCGACTGATTCATGGCGTCAGATTATGCGCCGCCGCGCGCGCGTGCAAAGCCCAAAAACATGGCCGCAAAAAAGCCGCCTAAAGGGCGGCTCTTTCACTCGAAATTTCTGACTATATTAAGCAGACTGATCGTCGACCGCCGCGTCCGGGGCGTTTTTCATGACCGATTCGACGCCATTAGCGCACGAGGCAGCGTTGTCATACATCTGCGACTGGCCGATGATCTGATGGTTAGCCGCTTTCAGGACAAAATAGGGCTTGCCGCTGGTTGAGTCCTTGACCTCAAATCGCGCTTTGTCGCCTGCGTTCTTCTTGACTGAAGCAATGCCGTTTTCAGCGCTGGATTTGTCCTTATAGCCTTCGCTGGCGAGAATATTCTCACCATTGCCCGCCTTCAACCGAAAGCGGAATTCGCCGCCTTTGTCCTTATAAAGCTCGAATTTGCCTGCCATTAATCTCTTCTCCTGTTTGAATGCCCGCCCTCGCCCCCGCGCTTTGAGACGGCGTTATTGTCGCGTTTCACGCCTGCGATTGCAATTCTTGACGATGGCTTTATCTCTGGATGTTCCAGAATCGTTCTCATATCTGTAAGTTGTTTTCATGGCGTCCCACCCCGAACAGAAACTGTCGATTTCAGAACGCGCCCTGGCTGCGGCGCAGGCGCGGCCCGGTTTTGCGGAAGGCGCGGTAGATGCGCCCTATCTCGACGGGCTGAATGACGAACAGCGCGCCGCGGTCATTGCAACTGAGGGACCGGTATTGATGCTGGCGGGCGCAGGCACCGGCAAGACGCGCGCTCTCACCACGCGGCTCGCGCACCTCCTACACACTGGCCGCGCCGACGCCTGGCAGATCCTCGCTGTTACGTTCACCAACAAGGCCGCACGTGAAATGAAAGAGCGCATCGGCAAACTGGTCGGCTCGCATGTGGAAGGGATGAAATGGCTTGGCACCTTCCATTCAATTGGCGCGCAGATCTTGCGGCGGCATGCGGAGCTCGCAGGCCTCAAATCCAACTTCACCATTCTCGACGCCGATGATCAGGTGCGCCTCGCCAAACAAGTGATCGCCGCCGCCAATCTTGACGAGAAACGCTGGACCGGGCGCGGACTCGCCGCCGTGATTGACGGCTGGAAAAACCGCGGCCTCGTTCCGGAAAAAGTGCCAGCGGACGAAGCCTATCATTTCGCCGAAGGCAAAGGCATCGCGCTCTACAAAGCCTATCAATTGCGGCTAACCACACTGAACGCCGCCGATTTCGGCGACTTGCTGGTTCACAATCTGACGATTTTCCAGAACAATCCTGACGTGCTTGGCGATTATCAGCGCCGTTTCCGTTATATGCTGGTGGACGAATACCAGGACACCAACGTCGCGCAGTATTTGTGGCTGCGCCTGCTCGCGCAGAAACACAAAAACATCTGCTGCGTTGGCGATGACGATCAGTCGATTTATGGCTGGCGCGGCGCCGAAGTGGAAAACATCCTGCGCTTTGAAAAAGACTTCCCCGGCGCCACCGTCATCCGTCTCGAACGCAATTACCGTTCAACGCCTTCTATTCTCGGCGCTGCATCCGGATTGATTTCCGCCAACACCGAACGTCTTGGCAAGACGCTTTGGACCGAAGCCGAAGAAGGCGAAAAGGTTAAGGTGCGCGGCGTCTGGGACGGCGAAGAAGAAGCGCGCCTTATCGGCGACGATATTGAAGCTGAACAGCATAGAGGCCGCTCGCTTTCAGATATGGCGGTGCTGGTGCGCGCTTCGTTCCAGATGCGTGCGTTTGAAGAACGCTTCAACACGCTAGGGCTCGCTTACAAAGTTGTTGGCGGTCCGCGCTTTTATGAGCGCGAAGAATGCCGCGACGCCCTCTCCTATCTGCGGCTGATCCGCTCCGCCGATGACGACCTCGCTTTTGACCGGGTCGTCAACAAACCAAAGCGCGGCCTTGGCGACAAAGCGCTGCAAACACTACACAAGATTGCGCGCGGAAAGGGCGTTCCGTTAATGGCGGCTTCGCGCATGGCGCTCGAAAGCGATGAGCTCTCCGGCGCGGCGCGGCGATCGCTGCTCAACTTTCTCGACACGATCGACCGCTGGGCGCGCGACGCCAAAGACATGGCGCCTGCCGACCTTGCCGAGCTGATGCTCGAAGAGTCCGGATATATCGAAATGTGGAAGAATTCAAAAAGCCCGCAGGCGCCCGGCAAACTCGATAACTTAAAAGAACTAATTCAGGCCGTGTCGGAATTCGACACCATGGAAGCCTATCTCGATCATGTGGCGCTGGTTTCAGAACTCAACGAATCCACCGCAGACGGACAAATCTGGCTGATGACCCTGCATGCCGCGAAAGGTCTTGAGTTTCCCGTCGTGTTCCTGCCCGGCTGGGAGGAAGAAATCTTTCCTTCAAAGCGCTCGCTCGATGAGAAAGGCAACGCCGCCCTCGAAGAAGAACGCCGCCTCGCTTATGTGGGCGTCACCCGCGCCGAAGAAAGCTGCCGCATTTCGTTTGCCGCCAATCGTCAGATCTATGGACGCTGGCAGTCAGCGATACCCTCGCGCTTTATTGACGAACTTCCCGAAGAGCATGTGGAAGTGATGTCGGAACCCGGCCTTTACGGCAATGCGGCGTCCAACCTCGCCAGCCATTCGGCCTTCGACGGATTGAAACTCAAAGAAGACGCCTATTACGACAATCCCGGATGGAAACGCGCCCGCGCAGCATCCTCGCGACCCGCATCGCAACCACCAATGATTGAAGGGCGCGGTTCAACCGTCTCCGTATCGGCGCCCGGAAAATCGAAATACAAAATCGGCCAGCGAGTCTTCCATCAAAAATTCGGCTATGGAAAAATATCGTCGGTCGAAGGCCAGAAACTCACTATCAATTTTGAACATTCTGGTTCTAAAAAAGTCATCGACACCTTTGTAGAGGCGGCGTGAGGCGCTAAGCCTTCCGGCGAACGGCAACCATCTCGTAGTCGCCGCGCACCCAGGTTTCGCCTTCATCATAAGACTTGTCGGACTTCATTTGAAACCTGTCCCCGCTAATGTCGAAATAGGTTTCACGATTAATGTGCGGCCCCGTTTGATCCGCAGCGTCTTCAATATAAACCTTCATCTCGGCGCCCACAAATTCTGCATGCGTGGTGCGCCAGGTGCGGCCTGAATAGATGTTCTTTCCTTCCCATCTTTTTTCTTTGGCGTTCCATGCACGCATTTCGGCGCCGGTCTGATATGGACCACGCCATTCCTGCATTACGACAAAACCATCAACCACCCAATGATTATGCCATTGCGCCTTGTAGGTCACAGGATCTCCCTGTGGCGGACGATAGGTGATCTCCACATCCCAATCGCCGATGACAAAATCGAATTGAGAAAGTTCAGCCGGCCCCTTTGGATTGCGTTCTCCTATGGGCGAGTCTGGATCGGGCTGATAGCGAATCGGCGCCTCTTGAGCGATAGCCGTCGATGCCGCGGACATCATCACAGCGAAGGCGAGCAGCCTTGCATTTTGTAAAATGGATTTCATTGTGGAAGCTTCCCCTTGTTTGACCAGGCGGTTTCTCGGCTAGTTTCATGGCCCAAAATCGCAAGGCAAGCAGCTTTTGAAAAGCATCCCGCGATTGTGAAGGGATCGACGCGGCGGCGGCGGCGCTTTAAGATTTGTCGGCTCGCTTCATCGCAGAATAAGATCGTTTCATCGGAAAAAAGAAAAGCATGACTTCCTACAAACTCACCTGGATTGGCGAAAAACCGGCGCTGGAAAAGCTAGGCGATGCGCTGGCCGAAGTTTTGTGGCCGCCCGCCGGCGCCGTCAGTCTCACCAAAGACGACGCCACCGTCGAGGACGGCGCCAGCGCGTGGCGGCTCGACGCTTATTTTGAAAGCGCGCCCGATAGCGGCGCCATCACGAATCTTGCCAAAGAATTTCAGGCAGGCGAGCCAACAAGTGAAGAACTGCCGGATATCGACTGGGTCGCGCATTCGCTCGAAGGGCTGGGCGTCGTGCGCTGCGGTCGTTTCGTTTTATATGGCGTGCACGACGCCGACAAACTGCCGGATGAAGACGGCGACATTCCGATCCGCATCGACGCCAATATGGCGTTCGGCACAGGCCACCATCCGACAACCGCCGGATGCCTGACCTTGCTTGACCGCTTCGCCGGCTGGGCGCCGCGCTCGATCTTCGACCTTGGCTGCGGGTCGGCTGTGCTCGCAATCGCTGCAGCAAAAATCTGGGACCGCGAGATCATCGCCAGCGACATTGACGAAGATTCCGTCAACATCGCCGCTGAAAACGCAAACCTCAACGGAGTCGGCGACAAGGTAAAAACTGTTGCGGCGGCAGGATTCGATCATGTCGATATTAATATGGCGGCGCCGTTCGATTTCGTCTTCGCCAATATCCTTGCCGGGCCGCTCGCGGAACTGGCGCCGGATATGGGCGCGCATGTGGCGCGCAGCGGTCGCGTCATGCTCGCCGGGCTCATGAGTGAGCAGGAAGCGGGCGTGATTGCCGCCTATGAACGCGAAGGCTTCAAGCTCATCAACCGCCTCGACCAGCCGACATGGCCGGTCCTCTTATTCGCCAAAATCTAGGGCTCTGCGCCCCTTGTATGGACCTTGCTGAAGCGCGATATTGGCGCTGACTTTTCCTTCACCGTGCGAGATTTTTCATGTTTCAGACTTTCGAGCCCGTTTCCGATCGCTCTTTCGCAGGCAAGCATTTGCCCCTTTTGCGCGCGGAAATGAAAAAGCAGAATCTCGATGGATTCATCGTCCCGCATGATGATGAGTATCAAAACGAATATATCCCCGCTTATGCAGAGCGATTGATGTGGGCTACGGGCTTCTCCGGTTCCGCCGGCGCCGCGTTAATTCTGCAGGACAAAGCACTGATGTTCACCGATGGCCGCTACACGCTGCAAGTCCGCAATCAGGCCGACAGCGCGTTCTTTGAGTATATCGACATCACCGAAACCGACCCCGGCGCATGGCTTGCCGAGAACGCCGTCATGGGGTGGCGCATTGGTTACGACCCGATGCTGCACACAAGCGCGAATGTTGCAAAACTGAAAGATGCGGCAAACAAAACCGGCTTCACGCTGGTTGCCGTTACGCAAAACCCGATTGACACCGCATGGACCGACCAGCCGGCGGTTCCGCTGTCGCCAGTCCGCCCGCATGATTTGAAATTCGCCGGGAAAAGTTCAGCTGAAAAACGCAAGGAAATCGCCGCCGCCGTCGCAAAGGCGGGGGCCGATACGGCGCTGATCACTGCGCCGCCCTCCCTTGCATGGCTGTTTAATGTGCGCGGCGGTGATGTGTCACGTTCGCCTTTGCCGCTTTCTCGCGCGCTCCTGAACAAAGACGGCAGCGCCGTTTTCTTTGTCGCGCCGGAAAAAATCGGCAATGACTTGCCTGCTTTCCTCGGCGACGACGTCGATGTGCGCGCCGAAAGCGACGTCGCGACGGCGCTGGAAAAACTCGGCAAGCAAGGCGCTAAAGTCGCGGTCGATCCCATGCTGGCCCCTTCCAAATTCTCGGACGACCTCAAAGCCGCCGGGGCCGTTATCATTGATATGACGGATCCCTGCGCCCTGCCGCGCGCCGCAAAGAACGCGACCGAAATCGAAGGCACGCGCACAGCGCATATTCGCGACGGCGCCGCCGTCACACAATTTCTGCATTGGCTGGATACTGAGGCACAGTCCGGCGATGTGGATGAAATAAGCGCAGCTAAAAAGCTGGAGGAAATTCGCGCGCAATCCGACGCTTTGCGCGATCTCAGCTTCGACACGATTTCAGGCGCTGGTTCAAACGGCGCGATTTGTCATTACAAAGTCTCGACAGACTCTAACATCAAGCTGGATCGCGGCACACTGTTTCTTATCGACTCCGGCGGTCAGTATCAGGATGGCACAACCGACATTACGCGCACTGTGCCGGTTGGAGATGTGACCGATGAGATGCGCGACCGCTTCACCCGCGTATTGAAAGGCCATATCGCACTCGCCACCATGAAATTTCCGGCCGGGACTACAGGCCATCAACTCGATATGGTCGCGCGCAAACCGCTCTGGGATGTGGGTCTCGATTACGATCACGGCACTGGTCACGGCGTCGGTTCATTCCTGGGCGTGCATGAAGGCCCACAGCGCATCGCCAAGGCGCCGAACAGTCAGGCGCTGAAACCCGGCATGATCCTTTCAAACGAACCCGGTTTTTACAAAGCGGGCGAGTTCGGCATTCGCATTGAGAACCTGGTCGTTGTGACGCCGCCGAAACCGGTTCCCGGTGGCGAACGCGAAATGATGGAGTTTGAAACCATCACGCTGGCGCCGATCAATCTTGATCTGGTGGTTGTTGAATTGTTGACAGTGCAGGAACGCGACTGGCTGAACGACTATCATGCCCGCGTGCGCAGCACTTTGGCGCCGCTCGTTCCTGCCGAAATCAAAGGCTGGTTTGAAAACGCGACGCGGGCGATTTAGACCTTTACGCCCAAAGCGCCAATAATCGGAACGGTTGACACAATCGTTTCGCCAAATTGCGCCATCGTTTCTTTCAGTGATTGGTGATATTTATCGCCGCCATGCTCGCGCGCATAAGCACGAACAAATGAAAACGTCGAGACAATGCCAGCCGCCATTTCTGATGGAAGCTCACGGCGGACTTCCTGTGCGTAGGGAATAACCCTTGCGAAGGCCTTGCTCTTTTCAAGAGCGGACTTGTAATCATAACACTCGACGAGCCGGCGATCTCGATAGGGCGCCCATTTTGCAAACTCAGAATCATAAAATTTTCCCGCCCGGCCATCAATGCGAAATGCATCAAAAGCAAATGGAAAAAAGACGCCGCGCGGTTTCAACCAAGCCGCCACATTGCGACATATGGCCGGTTGATCCATCCAATGAAACGCCGTCGCAGAAATTACAGCATCGAGACTGTTCGCTTCAAAAGATGCTGTTTCAGCCGCTGTGATCTTAACATCAACATTTTCAGTCAGTCGCGCTTCACCAGCGAGCCTCGCATCAGGCTCCACCGCAACGACATGTTCAAACAGTTTCGACAGCGCCTGTGTCGCCTGACCCGAACCGGCGCCAAGATCGACAGCACGCAAACGTCCTGGCGCATGCCCCGTCAAAAAATTAAAAACTTCCGGCGGATATGATGGGCGAAACGATGCGTAGTTTTTCGCCGCCTCGCCAAAACTGGATGACGCATCGTTCATTGATCGATCCTAAAGGCCGCCCAGTCCCACCATCGTGCCGCCATCGATAATCATGCTCTGTCCTGTCATCCACCGGCCGGCCGGCGAGGCCAGAAATACGGCAGCCCCTGCAATATCGTCCACCTCGCCGAAGCGGCGCAGCGGCAATTGCTTAGTCATCAGCTTCTCAATTTTAGGATCTTTCCAAAGCGCTTCGGCGAAATAGGTCTTGACCACGCCCGGGCAAATGCAATTAACGCGGACATTGTCCGGCCCCGCTTCCACCGCAAGATTACGGGCGAGCGCAAGATCCGCCGCCTTCGACACATTGTAGGCGCCGATTTCCGAGGAACCAACAAACCCGCCGACGGACGAAATGATGATGATCACGCCGTCTTTTTTTGCGCGCATATCAGGCAGCACCATATGTGAAAGCCAGTGCGTCGCCTTTACATTGCAGGTTAGAATCTTGTCGAATTGTTCATCCGTCATTTCCGCGGACGGTCCGTAATGCGGATTGACGGCTGCGTTAGCGACGAGAATATCGGCTGAACCTAATTTTGCTTTCGTCTCATCGACGAGCCGCTGCAATTCCTCCTTGTAAGAAATGTTGCAGCCAATCGCCATGGCGGCGTTGCGGCCTTGCGCTTTGTTGATGGAGTCGGCCACATCCTGACAGGCGTCCGGCTTTCGGCTGGAGACCACCACTTGCGCGCCATGCTGTGCAAGACGCCGGGCGATCGCTTCACCAATGCCGCGCGAGGCGCCGGTGACAATGGCGACCTTGCCTTTCAGATCAAATAAAGTTGGCCCATCGCTCATAATTTTCCTCCCATATATCGTGGGAAGGTAAGCGAGGATGCGCTTCGAGCATAGAGTCCCGCACAGCCAAACGAGGTGAGGCGATTTTATTCAGCAGCAGCAGGCGATTTGTCTGATGATTCCGCTGCCTCTTTTGCGGCTGCCGGACGGCGCGGCGCGCGTCGCCGGCGGGCCGGCTTTTTCTCTTCATTCGCGTCACCGTCATTTGCCTCAGGGCTCGCCGCGGACATAGTCTTGTCGGCCGCCGTCGTCGCTGCTTCTTCACGATCAGTATTGCCGTGCTGTTCAGCCGCTCCATTGTCGCGAGAGGGGCGCTGCTCACGCGGCGGGCGCGAATCACGCTGATTGTTATTTTGGTTCTCGTTGTCGCCGTCATCATCCATGCCGGGCTGATCGGAATCATTGTCCTGACCGCTTGGCTGCTGAGTCGGCGCCGGCGCCGGCTGCATCGCGCGGATTACGCGATAATAGTGTTCTGCGTGCTGAAGATAGCTCTCCGCTTTCACGCGGTCGCCGGATGAGGCCGCATCCCGGGCCAGCGCCTGATATTTATCGTAGATCTGCGTGGCGGTGCCGCGAATGCGGACATCCGGCCCGTTGGAATCGAGCGCTCTATTCGGATTGGAACCGCCGCCTGGGCGGCGACGTTGGTTGCGGCCACGCTTCATATTGTTACCTTTAATAATCCCTCTTCCGAAAAGCGGAGATGCTTCCGCTTTTCGCGATGAACTTTATCTTTGGAGCAAATGGCGACGTTTTAGCCGCCAGTATCTTCATGCGAATTCTTGTTCCCGTCGCAGCCACGCTGCGGCTCAAGCGCCCAGTGAGTCAGGGCCCGACTGTTTCCGGATAAAGCAATCCCCAAATGGATCACGCCAAAGCCGGACGATGGTCGGATGTTAAGACTGGGCCGCCAAAGACTCATCGAAGTCGAAGGCGTTGAACCCCTGTCTTGCCTCCCATGATAAGGCGCCAATCGAGCATTTCAATCTTTTTTTTGCCGTGAATTGGCTGCTTTCCGCCGGTCAAACCCGGCCCCGCGCGGTCTGCGGGCCAGGTCTCGCATGGTAAACGGCGTCACGCCGCCAGCGATCTCGTCTAGCATCGCCGCAAGCGAATCAGCTTGCCCTGCGCCGCATTCCATCAGCACGAGCCCGTCATCTACGAGCCGTAGCGGGAGCTGCTTGATGATCTGCCGATAGGCGTCGAGCCCGTCTGCGCCCGCAAACAGTGCGCCTTCAGGTTCGTACTCGGCAACATCTCTTGCAAGGCCCTGCCGGTCTCCGACCGGAATATAGGGCGGATTGGCGATGATGAGATCGAACTCCCCCGTCAGCCGCTCCAGCCAATTTCCTGCGGCGAATTGAGCCCGGCCGGCCAACCCCAAGGTGGTGGCGTTCTCGCGCGCAATGCCCAGCGCAGCCAGAGAGATATCGACACCGATGCCGGTGCTCGAAGGAAACTCGGTCAACAAGGCGCAAAGCAGGCACCCGGATCCGGTCCCGAGGTCGGCGATGCGAAGTTTTTCGTCTCTGCTTCTTCGCGCCAATGCCGCTTCGATGAGCACGCCGGAATCATCGCGCGGGATCAACACATCGGGCGTCACCTTAAATTCAAGGCTCCAAAATTCTCTAACGCCGGTGATGTAGGCGACAGGTTCGCTTTGCGCGCGGC
>BQJG01000025.1 GCA_021604585.1 Hyphococcus sp. | reverse complement strand
ACCGGCGCGACCGGCTCGCGGCCCTCGCGGCGTGCGGCGGCGGAAGCGTCCGGTTCCAGCGTGGCATTGTAGCCGTCTGCAGATTTGGAAAGCCGCAGCAGCGCTGCTTGACCGTCGTGCTCAACCCATGTCACTTCGTGGCGCGGGCGATTGAGACGGAAGCCAGAAAGAACATTCCACGGGTCATTGCTTTGCGAGGCGGTTTGCCCACGCCGCCACAAAGCCGACGCCGCCCATTGTTTTGGCCCGGCTTGTGATACGTCGAATAATTCCGATTCATGCTCCTCGATGAACTTGGTCGACACATCGCCATTGATGAAATCATCTTGAGCAGAGAGTGAATGCAGGAATCTCGCATTCGTCTCGAGTCCCGCCACGCGTGTCGCCGCCAGCGCCGCGCGCATGGAACCCAAAGCTTCATCGCGGCTGGCGCCATGCGTGATGATCTTGGCGATCATCGGATCGTAGAACGGCGTAATCACTTGGCGCTCTTCAACGCCGGAATCGATGCGGGCGATCTCTACGGGTAAATTGAGCGTTGCCAGTGTTCCGATTGAAGGTGCAAAATTCTGGTTGGGATTTTCCGCATAGAGCCGCGCCTCGAAGGCGTGGCCGTTTTCAGAGATCTCCGATTGTTTCAAAGGCAAACCTTCACCAGCGGCGATGCGCAACTGCCATTCGACAAAATCGAGCCCGGTGATGGCTTCCGAGACAGGGTGCTCAACCTGCAGCCGCGTATTCATCTCCATGAAATAGACGGCGTCGTTTCCGGAATCGTACAGAAACTCAACCGTGCCGGCGCCTCGATAATCGACCGCTTTGCCTGCATCAACACCAGCTTTCAGCAACGCGCTTCGAGTCTTGGCGGGTAGGTTTGGCGCTGGTGCTTCTTCGATGACTTTCTGATGGCGGCGCTGCACCGAGCAATCACGCTCAAACATGTGGACGACGCCGCCTTTGCCGTCGCCGAAAATTTGCACTTCCACATGGCGCGCTTTGGTGACGTATTTCTCGATCAGAAAACGGTCATCACCAAAAGCCGACTTCGCTTCGCGCTGCGCGGACTTTAATGCGTCTTCCAAGTCCGCTTCCTTTTCGACCATGCGCATGCCTTTGCCGCCGCCGCCAGCGGTGGCTTTGAGCAGGACTGGATAGCCTATGCGTTTGGCTTCTTTTTTAAACGTCGCGACGGCTTGATCCTCGCCTTGATAGCCGGGCGTGGTCGGCACTTTCGCCGCTTCCATTAAATCTTTCGCGGCGGCTTTAGATCCCATGGCGCGAATTGTCTTGGCGGTTGGGCCGATGAAGGTGGTTCCGGCTTTTTCCAGTGCGTCAGCGAATGCCGCATTCTCGGAAAGAAAGCCGTAACCAGGGTGCACGGCCTCGGCGCCGGTTTTCTTGCAGACGTCAATGATCTTGTCGGCGCGCAAATAACTTTCCGCCGCGGCTGAAGGCCCGATGTGAACGGCCTCATCGCAGGCGCGCACATGCGGTGCGTTTAGGTCCGCGTCGGAATAAACCGCAATTGTCGCAACGCCCATGCGTCGTGCGGTGCGTGCAACACGAACAGCGATCTCTCCACGATTGGCGATCAGGATTTTCTTGAACATGCAAATGCCTGTTTAAACGGCCGAGAAGGCAGGGTGGTAGTGTATGCGAATGGGCGCCGCGCCGGTCACGCCGCCAAAGTCGATCAGTTGAAACACGCGACCGACGTCCATTGTCGCCCAGCTGACTATATAATCTGAGGCAGGGGTGAACCCAAAGCGGCTATAATATTCCGGTTCACCCAATACGACGACAAGCTTTGCACCGCGCTGACGGCATAATTCCAATCCCGCCATGGCGAGGGCCTTGCCGTGACCTTGTCCTTGCTGCACGTTGATGACAGCCAACGGCGCCAGTCCCAGCAGCAGGCCATCAAGTGCAGGCTCTGCGGTGACTTCGCTGAAGGCGCAATAGCCGACAATACGGCCATCCTGTTCGGCGACCAGTTCGATTATCATGGCGTCTTCGCGCCAAAGCGCTTCCACAAGCCTTGCTTCGTCATCGCGTCGAAACGCATCGCGCAATACAGACAAGACAGCGGCGCGATCATTGACGTCTTGCGCCCGTATGGTGAGTGTTTCGGTCATTCGCCCTTGAGCCAGTTCGGCTTGCGCTTTTCAAGAAACGCCGTAACGCCCTCTTTGCCTTCCTTGCTGGCGCGGGTTTTGGCGATCATGCCTGCGGTGTCTTCCATCACGCTTTCATTCAATGGGCGGTACGCGACCTTGCGGATCAGTTCTTTGGCAAGTGACTGAGAGTTCGGCCCGCACACCAGGAGCTCGCTGAGCGTCGCTTCGAGTTCATCGTTGAGCGCATCAGCGGAAACAATCTTGTGCAGAAGGCCGATGCGCCGCGCTTCCGCCGCGTCAAAGCGCTCGCCGCTTAAGAAATAACGCCGCGCCTGGCGCACGGTGATCGCTTGAATCACGAACGGTGAAATGACGGCCGGGATCAGCCCGACACGCACTTCCGACAGCGCGAAAAAAGAGGTGTCGGCGCCGATGGCGATGTCACAAGCGGCGATCAGGCCAAGCCCGCCGCCCATGGCCGGGCCGTTGACGAGCGCTACAGTTGGTTTGGGTGAGTCATAGATAGAGCCAAGCATATGCGCGAGCCGGCGCGCATCGTCTTTATTCTCTGCTGCTGAATATCCTGAGGCGCGCTTCATCATATTGAGGTCCGCGCCGGCCGAGAAGGCATTGCCTGCGCCGGTCAGAACAATCGCGCGAACATTCTCGTCCGAGGTCAGGCGGCCCATCGCTTCACAGATTTCGCCGATCAACTGCTCGTTGAAGGCGTTGCGAATGTCGGGACGATTCATGGTGAGCCGCGCAACGCCGCGCTGGTCGATGGTGGTGATGAGAGCTTGTTCTGCCATATTGGTCCCCTACATCCTAAACACGCCAAAGCGCGTTTCTTCGACCGGCGCGTTCATCGACGCTGAGAGACAAAGCCCCAACACATCGCGCGTCTGCGCCGGATCGATGATCCCGTCATCCCAGAGCCGCGCGGAAGAGTAATAGGGCGAGCCCTGCTTGTCGTAATTCTCGCGAATGCCGTCCTTGAATTTTTCTTCATCGGCAGCTTCCCATGTTTCGCCGTCGCGCAGCCCGTCGCGTTTGACCGTGGCGAGGACGCTTGCAGCTTGTTCGCCGCCCATGACCGAGATGCGCGCATTTGGCCACATGAACATGAAGCGCGGGCCGTAAGCGCGTCCGCACATGCCGTAATTGCCGGCGCCGTAAGAACCGCCGACAACCACAGTAAACTTCGGTACGGCGGCGGTGGCGACAGCGGTGACCAGTTTGGCGCCGTCCTTAGCGATGCCGCCTTCTTCGGCGGAACGCCCAACCATGAAGCCGGTGATGTTCTGTAAAAACACCAGCGGAATCTTGCGCTGACAACAAAGCTCAATGAAATGCGCGCCTTTCTTGGCGCTTTCGGAAAACAGGATGCCGTTATTGGCGAGAATGCCGACGGGAAACCCATGCAGGCGCGCAAAGCCCGTGACCAAAGTCGAGCCGTAAAGCGGTTTGAATTCGTCGAAGTCGGAGCCGTCCACCAGCCGCGCAATAATCTCGCGCGCATCATAGGGTTTGCGCGCATCGGCTTCGACAACACCGTAAAGTTCTTCAGCGTCGAACAGCGGCGGAACCGGATCGGCCATGACGGCCTCGCCAAGCTTCACCCAGTTCAGACGTTTGACAATATTCCGCGCAAGGCCAAGTGCATGATCGTCGTCTTCGGCGAGATGATCGGCGACGCCGGAAATGCGCGTATGCGTGTCGCCGCCGCCGAGATCTTCCGCGCTGACAATTTCGCCGGTGGCGGCTTTCACCAGCGGCGGGCCGCCGAGGAAAATCGTTCCCTGTTTCTTGACGATCACCGCTTCGTCGGACATGGCCGGCACATAGGCGCCGCCGGCGGTGCAGCTCCCGTGCACAATCGCGATCTGCGGGATGCCGCGCGAGGAAAGCTGCGCCTGATTATAAAAAATTCGCCCGAAATCGTCCTTGTCCGGAAAGACTTCATCCTGCATCGGCAAGAACGCGCCGCCGGATTCAACAAGATAAATGCAGGGCAGGCGGTTTTCGAACGCAATCTCCTGCGCGCGCAAATGTTTCTTAACCGTCATCGGGTGATAGGTGCCGCCTTTCACTGTCGGGTCATTGGCGACGATCATGCACTCAACGCCGTTGATGCGGCCAATGCCCGTGACGACGCCTGCAGCGATCACATCGCCTGAATACATTTCCCAGGCTGCGAACTGGCCGATCTCAAGAAACGGCGCGCCTGGGTCGAGAAGCCGCGCGATGCGTTCGCGCGCCAGCAATTTGCCGCGCGATTTGTGGCGCTCGGCGTAACGCGCGCCGCCGCCCTCAGCCACGCGATCGACATTGGCGTGGAGCTGGTCGACCAGCTTACGCATCGCAGTTGCGTTTGCGGCGAAACCTTCTGAGCGCGGGTCGATCTTCGATTGGAGGACAGGCATGTGCTTCGGCGTTTCCCTTTGCTTTTGAACGGTCTATCAAAGGCGGACGAGGAAGGGAACAGGAGACGAAGCATGGAGGTTCGCCCTAGCGGAGAGGCGTGTGGGGCCGTAGTCACCGGGATCGATTTGAGCCGTCCCTTAGCCGATGCTGCCGTTGCAGATATTCGCGCCGTATGGCTTGAACATCACGTGCTTTCCTTTCCGGATCAGAAGATGAGCGACGACGATCTGGAGCGATTCACGCTCTGCTTTGGTCCGTTCGGAGACGATCCTTTTATTGCGCCGATCCCAGGCCGCAAACACATCATCGCCGTCAAGCGCGAGGCGAATGAGGCGGCGCCAATCTTCGCAGAAAACTGGCACACGGACTGGAGCTTTCAGGCTCGCCCGCCTGCGGGAACGTGCCTCTACGGAATCACCATTCCGCCGGTCGGCGGCGACACCCATTTCGCCAACCAGCATCTGGCGCTCGAAAAAATGCCGGACGCGTTGCGCGCGAAACTTGAGGGCAAAGTCGCCATTCACTCCGCGCGCGTTCCCTACGCCAAGACTGGCGTCTATGGCGAGCAAGACCGCAAAAAGCGCTCGATGGACATTCGCGCCTCGGACGAAGCGCTGACCGCGGAGCATCGTCATCCGATCATCGCCAAGCATCCGGAGACGGGGCGCGAAGGCATCTATGGTTGCATCGGCTACATTACTGGTTTTGCCGACATGAATGAAACCGAAAGCATGGCGCTGCTCGCGGAACTATATGCGTGGCAATCGTGCGAAGAGTTTGTTTACAAACATAAATGGCGGGCGAACATGCTAGTGATGTGGGACAATCGCTCCGTCCTGCATCGCGCCACCGGCGGCTATGACGGCCATGCGCGGTTGTTGCACCGGACGACGATTGGCGCGCGTTAGGCAGCGGCTTTTTGTTTCAATAAAAACGCGACTGCCGCCACCCAACCGAATAGCGAAAAATCCGCCATGCGCTGGGACAGCCCGCGAAAGTCCGCATTCTCCGGCGTAGCCATACCGACAAATCCGGCGATGCACAGCGCAGCCGTCAGGAAGGTGAGGCTGCCGAGCAATTTCTGACCGGTCTTATTGAAATGCAGGCCGATCAGGATCAGCGCCGGCGGCGTGGCGAGATAGCCGATGACGCCCAATAAGTTATGCATCACCTGACTCTCCGAGCCTTCTATCGGGCAACCGAGATCGCAGCGAAACAGGACTGCGCCGAAATAGGAAACCGACGTGCCGAGCAGCAGGCAAACGCCTGCGAGCAGCGCGCTGCTTTTAGGCGAACGCAAATAGAAAAGCACGATCGATAGGGTCCAAAAGATCGAAACCGGCAGGAAGCCGCCATAGGTCATCCAGAACCCGTGCGGCGCGCCAGTGGCGCCGAGTTCGCTCAGATAATTCGCCGTCCAATTATAGTCCGGCCACATTGAACCAAGCGCCATGGGCAGAACAACGCCAGCGGCCAGCAGCAACATAGCCGCTAGTATAGACATTAGTTTCAACAAAAACTCTCCTGTCGAAGTCGCGACCGAATTGACGTGTCGCGCAGTTTCAGAAATTTACATAGCGCATTAGTCGGCCGGCGATTCGTAGCATGTTCTCGGTCAATAGAAGATGGTTCGTTCAGGCCGACATGGAATTCGATTTCAGAACAGTTTCGATCTCAGCGCGCATATGCTCTTGAAAGCTTTTTGCATAATGAGGCTTGTTGTTTGTCCACCAATCACGGATGAGCGGGTTTTCAAGCATGACCCTCATGCGTGAAGCGGCGCCTTGCCACAGCTCTTCTTCATAAATTTCGTATCGGCGATGTGCGTGCAACACTTCAATGTGTCGAAAGCTCGCCGCAAGAAAATTCGATATTCGCAGGCGGTCGCCAGGCGACAACTGATGATATTCCTCATCCGGCCGCGTTAATAAATCTGCCAGATGCGGATGATCGATGACGCGGCCGAGATTTTCCGTTAGCAATTGAGCACTGGTTTGCGCCGCAGTCATGCGGGCGATCAACGAGTTATGACGGACCTGAAAGCCGACAAAGATCAGTGTTGCGACGACCGCCACAGCCTGAATGACATCCGCCCATAAGGCGACTTCTGACAAATTCACGTTAGAATTCCTTTTCCACCCCGCTTCGACTCTAGCGTAATAGAGGCGGGTAACAAAGCACAGTCACGATGAGGTCAGGCGAGTTTTTCAAGCGCGCGTCGTAACCCGTTGGGCAAATTTACCGGCCGGCGTGTTTCGCGGTCCACATAGACATGAACGAAATAACCTTCAGCGGCGGGCGCGTCGTCGCCTTGTTTGAAGATTGCGAGTTCATAGCGCACGGATGAATTTCCGATCTTCGCGACGCGCAGCGCGCCTTCGAGTTTCTGCGGAAATTCCAGCGGGGCGAAATATCTGCAACCCGTCTCGACAACGAGACCAATGACGGCGCCGCCATGCATATCGAGCGCGCCCTCCGCAATGAGGTAGTCGTTCACGATGGTGTCGAAATAACTGTAATAGGCGACATTATTCACATGGCCGTAGATATCATTGTCAGCCCAGCGCGTTTGCAGCGGCAGGAAATGTTTGTAGTCGGCGCGGCTTGTGGAGGCGGCCACTATAACACTTCCGTATAAAGCGCGAGGCAGTCGTCATAGGTGACGGGGCGCGGGTTGTTTTTCATCAACCGTTCGATCTTCGCGGCGTCTTCTGCGAGCTTCGGCAAGACATTGTGCGATACGCCGACATCGGAGAGGCGGTTTTTCACGCCGGTCGCTGCGCAGGTTTCGCGCATCTTGCTGACAAAAGCCTCAGCGCGCGAATTGAAATCCCCCGTATCGTTGGCACCGATCACATCGCCAAGCTCGGCGTAAAGCGGCGCTGCGACAGAGCAGTTGAACCGCAATACCGGCGCCAGCATCAGCGAATTGGCGAGGCCATGCGGCACATGGAAATGAACGCCGAGCGGATAGGCGAGGGCATGCACGGCGGCGACCGGGGCGTTGGCGAAGGCTTGTCCCGCCAGCATGGCGCCGAGCAGCATGTTCTCGCGCGCGGCGATATCGCCGGGTTCGTCGCAGGCGCGGACAATGTTAGACGAGAGAAGCCGCAACGCTTCCTTGGCCAGCGCGTCGGAGAGCGGGTTTTTTTTGATCTTCGACGTATAGCCCTCAATGGCGTGGACCATGGCGTCGATGCCGGTGGCGTTGGTCACATGGCGCGGCATGGAGAGCGTCAGCGCCGCGTCGAGAATTGCTGTGTCAGCGTAAAGCTCGCGCGCGACGACGCCCATCTTCTGATCGTCGTCGCTGGTGATGACGGAGATGTTGGTGACTTCCGATCCGGTGCCGGCAGTGGTGGGCAGGAGCGCGAGCGGAACGCGCCCGCCTTTCACCATATCCATGCCGTAGATCTGTTCCAGCGTTTGTGACGAGTTGATCAGGCAGGCGATGACTTTTGCCGTGTCCATGGATGAACCGCCGCCGAAGCCGATGACGCCGTCAGCCTTGTGCGCGCGTGCAGCCTCGATGGCGCCGCGCACGACTTTCGCCGGCGGGTCGGCCTCGACCCCGTCGAACAGCGCGTATTCGAGGCCTGCTTTTTCCAGACCTTTAAGCGCGCCGTCGATCAGCCCGGCGCCGACCACGCCTTTGTCGGTGACAACGAAAGGCCGCTTCATGCGCGGTTTGACGATCGCGCCGAGCCGCGCCGCCGCGCCGGTTTCAAAAATGATGTTCGGGACAGTGTCGAAGGTGAAGTTCATAAATCTTGCCAGTGTCGCATTTCTCTAAAGTTCATCTACCCGTAGAAGCGACTCTAGTCGTTCGTAATTGGTTGAGGACCACTTTTTCCTATAAGACGCCATACAGGACGGGTGTAGAGGATTCCTCTTCAGCCAACTCCAACGTTTGAATTTTGTACCTTCGCTTACCAGCACTCGGTCAATTTGTTCGATCCGATCTAGCCATGTGCCGGTCACAGGTAACGCGTTACTTGGTCTCAAAGAGTTGCCGTTTTGGAATGTAACATCATAAATTATGTCGTCGCTGGCATTCTTGCCGGTCACATGATTACATCCTAGCTCAGCGTAGCTGGCGTTAGACCAGTAATCCACCTTCTCAGATTCCCACGGAAATAGGGGTTTTTCAACGTAACCTTCTAGTGTGTAGTAGTCGTAAGTATGCAGTTCTCGTTCAAGGGTGGCGGCGGCCAAGGAGAATAATATGACCGTCGGCCAAAGTATGTAATTTATCCAGCCTAGGCAGGCACGCTTCATATATTCTCTTGGTTCGTGCTCGTATGCGCGAAGCCGGTCGAGGTAGTTTTCGAGGCTTAAATAGAGTCTGTTTTTTGGATCTAAAATAGTTTCAACAAATGCGCTTGAAAGCAGTTTATCGGAGAGCAACTGTATTTGCCCAGTGATAACTGCAGCGGCAAAAATCCAGCCGAACAGCGCAAACAACCCAGCTATGCCAAAGTTATGTTGATAGAGCACCGCGCCAGCGTTAGCGGCCGCTTTTTGCGCGTTCTGATCAAGGATATTTTCGAAATAGGCCCACAAGAAAGCCCCGCCAATAAAGCCGAGCACCATGATCAGAATGAAAATCCAGGATAATGCTTGGAACACCCAACCAGACGGTTTCATCGAATCCGCATATTCTGCAACCGCTTGCGGGACGCCAGCTTCAACAAGCTGGGCTCGAATATCGGTTCCTGTATCTTTGTTAGAAGATTTCATTGCGGCTTGCGTTTACCCAAACCTCACCAGCCGCCCCGGCCTTGCTTTCGTCACTTCGTCATTGGCGATGACCTGTTCGCCTTTGACGAAGGTCGCGCGATAGCCGGAGACCGGCTGCAGCAGGCGCTGGCCGCCGGCGGGAAGGTCTTTCACCATGCGCGGCGGGCCGAGCGCCAGTTTCTCGTGGTCAATAATGTTGATGTCGGCGCGCAAGCCGACCTTCAGCCGTCCGCGATCTTTCAGCCCGAGATAATCGGCGCCGTCGGCGGTGAGCATCTGGATCGCGCGCGCTAACTCAATTCGTCCACAGTCGCGGTCGCGGCACCAATGGGTCAGCAGATAAGTCGGAAAACTCGCGTCGCAGATCGTGCCCACATGGGCGCCGCCATCGGAAAGGCCGGGCAGGGCTTTGGGATGGGTCAGCATGGCCCGGACATTTTCATAGTTGAAGTCCGTGTAATTATAGATCGGGAAATAGATCAGCTGCTTGCCGTCAAGCTCGAGCAGCGTATCGTAGAGTTTTTCCATGGCGGTGACGCCGTCTCGCTGGGCTTCGGCGCCAAGCGATTTATCCTGCGGTTGTTCGTAGTCCGGGTGTTCGCCGAGACGGAAAAATTTGTTGGCGACCATTTCAATGGCGGCGATCATCACGTCGGCGATGGGCGGCACGGAGGAGCCGGGCCCCGCAAGCGTCACCGGTTTTTCGGCCAGACATTTCTTCTTAAACTCAGGATCGCGCATGATGGCGACACGTTCGGCCAGCGGCTTGTCTTTAATCGCGATATAGCTCGGTTGCGCCATGATCGGGTGGAAGGTGCATTGCAGTCCCTGAAAAACGCCAATAGCGCGCGGCGCGACCTGCACGTTGAAATCGACGCCGTCCTTATTCAGGCGGTCGGTCTCATCGAGTATCCGCTGCCAGTCATTCGAGGCCATGTCGCGCTGCATCAGGGAAATTGACGCGGGCTTGCCATTGCTCGCGCGCACGAAGCTCTCAACGATTTTGAACTCATCGTGGAACTGATCGCCTTCGCGCTCTAAGTTAAAGTCGTTGACGATTTGCAGCACGCCATGATCGAGATCAGCCAGCGCGCCAGACAGCGCCACCAGTTCTTTTTCAGCCGCCTCCGCGCTCGGCGTCCAGTCGCCATCGGCAGTGCGGTGAACGTCGGTGCGGCCAATGGAGAACCCGGCGGCGCCCGCCTGCATGGCCTCGCGGACGATGCGCTGCATCTCGGCGATGTCTGCGTCACTCGCCTGTTCAAAGGCGCTGGCGCGTTCGCCCATGGCATAAACGCGCACCGGGTCGTGGCCGATCATCACGCCGAAATCGATGGTGTGCTTCATGGCGTCGATGGCGTCCATATATTCGGGGAAGGTCTCCCAATCCCATGTCAGACCTTCATGCAGCGCCGTGCCCGGAATATCCTCAACCCCTTCCATCAGCCGGACAAGGCGGTCGCGGTCGGATTTTTTCACCGGCGCAAAACCGACGCCGCAATTTCCCATAATCACGGTTGTGACGCCGTGATTGACGGAAGGTTTTAGCTCCTCGTCCCATGAAATCTGGCCGTCATAATGGGTGTGCAAGTCGACAAAGCCCGGCGTGACGATCGCGCCTTGCGCGTCGATGGTTTGTTCGGCATCGCCGCCGCAGGCGCCGATTTCGGTGATGCGTCCACCCTTGACGCCGATATTCGTTTTCACCGGGGCGCCGCCATCGCCGTCATAGATGAGCCCGCCAGTAATTTTGAAATCGAACATCATGGTTTCTTCCTTGAATCGAGAAATCGGTAGAGCAAGATCATAGCCCCGCCGGAAAAGAAGTGCCAAACGCCCCATGCAGCTGCGATCGCCGCCGCGCCGCCAAGGCCCTTGAGTTGCGCCAGCAGCAGAACCACCGCGAGACCGGCGTTCTGGATGCCGACCTCGAAAGTCAGGGTGCGCCGGCGGGCTGGTGAAGCGCCGAGCAGGCGGCCCGCTCCTGCCCCTAGCGCGAAGGCGAGAGCGTTATGCAGAGCAACCGGTAAGTAAATCAGCATCCAACCGGCAGCAATCAGCGGCCAGAAATCGGCGACGCCCTTGATGATGACGAAACCGAGGACGCCGCCTCCGAACATGGCGAGCGGTTTGCGGATCGTTTCCGCCGCGCGCGGGAAGAAATGCGCGCCCGCCATGCCAAGCGCCAGCGGCGCGGCCAGCATCAAAGTTGTTTGCAACACGAATGATGCGCGGCTGAAATTGATTGTATCCAGCAGTTCAGCGGTCGGCGCATAAAGTCCGGACCAAAACAGGATCGCCGCCGGAGTCCAGATGGCGGCGATCACGCTCGATCCGGCTGTCAGAGAGACCGAATAGGCCGTATCGCCGCGCGCGCTCCAGGTCATAAAGTTTGAGACATTGCCGCCGGGACAAGCGGCGACGACAATCATGCCGAGTGCAATGGAGGGGTGAGGGGCTATGACCGTCAACAGCGCCAGAGTCATGAGTGGGAGACCGATCAACTGCGCCGCCAACCCGCCCCAGAACAGTTTCGGGTCGCTGCGAAGAAACGAGAAATGTTCCGGCTTCAATCCCAGCGCGATCGCGAACATCATCATAATGATCGCGCCAGCCAGCATCGCTTGCGACGATGGAGACAGGGCGATGGTTAGCTGATCAAGGGTGGCGACATCCATGAGGGGTTAGTAATAACCCCAAAACATCAGTCGGCTAATGATCAGCACAAGAGACAATCCCGCCCAGAAGGTGAGTCTTGTGCGCAAGGCGCCATACCATGCCGGAAATAGTCCCGCACGAGTCGCATTGAGATCGCGCATTAGCAAGTAGACCATCAACACCAAAATCAATGTGTGGCGCCAGACTGGCGGCATCGAAATAAAGAAGACGCCGCTTGGAAGGATTGCGATAAAGGCGAACAGTACAATTAGCTGACCGGGAAGAAAGGACTCACGCAGCTTTTGTCCGGGATTGAGCGTCGCGCCCGCGCCGGCGCCAGACAGATACGCGACAAATACGGCGCCATAAACGAGCGCGATCTGGTGAAAATCGAGCGCTATATATTGCGGAATGACCACCGGGCTGAGCCACAAAGCGGCGGCGGCGATAACAAACGGCGTTACGGCGTAAAAGCCGAATTTGGTCATTTGTTCTTTTTGCCGGTTCTTCGCCATTGCTCGCCCCCGTCTGCCCCACTTGCTGCAACTGGCGGCAGGATAGAGTAAAAAACTCATTTGCGAAATGCGAGGCTCGCAAGCCAGCCGGCGATCAGCGCTAGCGCCACGCAGAAAAAGCCGTAAGAAACGGGGCGATGATGCGCGAAATCATAGATGCGCTGCTCTAGGCCAACCCGGTTGACGCCAAGCGCGGTGCTGTCAGAGTCGATCATTTCGCCATTGCGAAACAGATAGACGGCAACATCATATTCGCCCACGGGCGTATTGGCGGGCAATCGCGCATTGATGGTGAAGAGCGCGCCTTTTTTGAATTGGATGCCGCCGACGCGGGAGCCGTAAAGGCCGAGCGCTTCGGCTTCGCTTAAAAATGCGCTGCGGAACAGTTGCGCATCATCGCTTGACGCAGTTGCATGCGCGGTAACGCCGATATCGAGATAATCCGCATCAAGACGGTACTGCGCCTGATCTGGAAGCGGCGCGATGTCGTCAACCGGGCGCGTGGCGTAAGTGATGTAAAGGCCAGGCGCATTGTCGATGAGATGGGCTGGTCCCGGCGTCCAGATCAGGTTTTCTTTCTTCATTTGGCGCACATGAAATTGCGCTTCTGGCCCGCGGATGACCGAAATGATATCAAAGGACGATGGATCATCTATTCCGGTCACGGCGCCAAAAAGCGTCAACCGCGCGCCGGCAAACCCTGTATCGACGGCGACGCGGTCATCGGTGAGGGCGATTTCAATATTTTGAGCCGCCGCTGAAGCGAGGGCGCTGTATAAGGCGAGCAGGGCGATGGCGAAATTTTTCATCGCGCACCTTCGACAATAAATTCCGAACCGGGCGGCAGAGCGAGACCGATCAGCAAGCGTGCGCAGACGCCGAGCACCAGCAGGGCCAGCAAAGCCCGCAAATGCTCGGCTCTCATTCGGATGCCCGCGCGCACGCCAAGTTGTGCGCCGATAACGCCGCCGGTGAGCAGCAATAACGCCAGTGCAATATCAACGGTCTGGTTCGCCGCCGCATGCAGCACTGTTGTGATCGCCGTGACGAAAATGATTTGAAACAGCGATGTTCCGACCACCACATTGGTCGGCATGTTCAGAATATAGAGCATCGCCGGGACCATGACGAAGCCGCCGCCGACGCCCATGGTCGCTGCGAGCATGCCGACAAAAAATCCGAGAATGATCGGCGGGATCGGACTGATGTAAAGTCCCGAGGCGCGAAACCGCATGGCGAAGGGCAACGACGCCATCCATGCGGGGCTTCGGCGTTTGCGCGCTCTGCGCTGTTTTTCTTCCGGCGACCGCAACAATGCGCGCAAGCTTTCCCAAAGCATGAGTCCGCCAATGATTCCGAGGAACAGCACATATGCGACCGAGATCAGTGTTTCGACCTGGCCGCTGGCGCGAAGGGCGCGAAAAATAAAAACGCCCAATACGGAGCCGGCGGCCCCGCCAGCCACCAAAAATCCGCCCATCTGAAAATCAACGGTCTTGCGCTTGAGGTGCCCCATCACGCCTGAAACAGAAGAGGCGACGATTTGCGAGGCCTCCGTGCCAACAGCAATCGCCGGAGGAATGCCGTAAAAAATCAGAAGCGGCGTCATGAGAAATCCGCCGCCGACGCCAAACATGCCGGACACAAAGCCCACCGCCGCGCCCATGGTGATAACCACAAATGGATCGACGGGCATCTCCGCGATGGGGAGATAAAGTTGCATGGGATGTCGGCTGGCCCCTGAAACGCAAACGGAATGGTTGCGTTATAGGCGCGCCCGGGCTTTGGAAACAAGCAATCGCGAAGAAGCGCTGGGTTTAATTTGTATTGGCGTTGAGGTTGGCGGCCTCGTCTGCAGCTTCTGCGCTCCAGGCGGCCACGCGCGCATCCACCGCGGCGCGTTCTTGTGGAGACAGTGCAGCGGCAACGCCAGCGGCAAGAGGTTGAGCCTGATCATCGCCATTTCGCGCAGCAAGAGAATACCAGTAATAGGCTTCGCTTGTGTTCTGAACGGCTGAGGCGCCGGTTTCACTTGGGTGATAGATGGCGCCGAGGTTGTATTGTGAATCGACGAGACCAAAATTCGCCGCCTGTTCAAACCATGCAATGGCTTCACGCGCATCCGCCGGTCCGCCATCGCCGCGCGCGGTCATCACGCCGATGCGGTGCATGGCGAGGACATTGCCGCCATTGGCCGCCCGGCGGAACCAAACGCGAGCTTGTCCCAAGTCCTGCTCCACGCCCTGGCCTGTTTTGTAGAGTTCGCCGAGCTGCAATTGCGCCGGCGGATAGCCAAGGGCGGCGGCATCCTGCAATTTTTCGATAGCGGCGCGTGCCGCCGTTTCGTCGCCTGCGGCCGAGAGCGCGTCGATGCTGTCGATATAGAGCGACTGCGGATCAATCGATGGCGCTTCCGGCACCACGGCGAGACTCGCATCTGTTTCGTCCGGAGTCTCTTCCAGTGCGGCAGGGCTCTGTGTTGTCGAAACTGCAGGCTGCGGGGTCGCGTCAGGCTTAAAGACAAAGTCTTTGACCAGATAAACAAGCGCGGCGACAGCAAGCAAAATGGCTGCACCGAGCGCAATGGTCAAAGGACGGGCGGACGCCGTTGAGCGTAGTGTTTCCAAGGCTGCGCGATCGCCATTGCGGCGTGGCGTGGGTTCTTCTTCTGGCACAGGCGCGGGGGATGCGATGGCTTCCGGCGTATCGTCATCCGTCGCCTTATTGCGCCCGAGCCGGGCGCGCGCAGCGGAAAGGGCAGCTGTAATCTTGCTGAAGCGGCCGCCAATCGCTTCGCGCTTTTCTTCTGTGTCCGCTTCTAAGGTTTGCCACTGAGTTTCCGCCTCAGATGACGCCGCCTCGGATGTCGCATCTGCATTTGCGTTGTGCTTTGAAGATTCCTCGCTTACAGCGCGCTTTTGCCGTGCACGAGCCGCTAGAATTGCACGCTGTTTGGCGCTCAATTGCGCGCGGCGCGGCCGCGCCTGTTCTTCGGCGTTGAGGGCGGCGGCTTCACGCGCCCGGCGCCGGGCCGCCTGCACCATATCTTCTTTTGGCTTGATTGCGGCGGCTTGTGGGGTTTCAAGCTCGAGCGCAGTTGAATCAGAAAGCGACGCAGTGTTCGGCGCCTGTTCGTCATCATCGTCTTCATCGCCGGCAAGAGTTAATTCTTCTTCGGCTTCCTCTGGCGTTGTCGAGGCTTCGCTGGTGAGCGCATTTCTGACTTCAGCCAAGAGCGCCCGCGCGTCATTCAACGGTTCATCGTCTTCGTCGGCGCTGACAGTGATGTCATCGTCGCTGCGGTCATCGCCGTTTGAATTTTCGTCATCCAGTTGAAAGCTGAAATCTTCGACCGGATTATCGTCAGATTCCAGTTCTTCTGTCGGCTCGTCTGATTGCGCTGCTGGAGTCTCTTCGAACTCGTCGGCAAAAGCAAAAGGGTCTTCTTCCGCTGTGCTTTGGGCGTCGCTATCTTGCGCTTCGATCGCGGCGACGGCTTCTTCGATTTCGTCCATGACGTCGTCTAGTGAAACGCCGTCATCTCCTTGCTTGTTATTTTCTTTCGCCGTGGAGCTCGTTTCAGTTGTCGCGCGCTGAAGGTCGAGGATGTCTTCATTATTGTCGTCAGCGATGGCTTCGACATCTTCCTCATTCTGAAAAGCCGAATCTGCTTCCTGCAAGGTTGGCGCTACCGCTTCCGGCTGTGATGTCGCGGCCTGGCCGAGTTCTTCAAAGCGCGCATTGATGTCTTCGAGCGAGCGTTGCAGGGCGACGAGTTTTTCTTCGGTCTCATTGCGGGCGGCGGCGAGAATGGCCTCGACGTCAGGGGGCTCGCCGGGACGATCGCCTTCGGCGGCTAATTGCGCGCGAACCTCTGTGATCGTCTCGGCGACTTTTTGAACGCCATCTGCGCTGCGCTTTTCAGCCGCCTCAATCTGGCTGGAGAGCTTAACGATGGTGCCTTCAAGCGCGCGGATCTGGTCGCCGCCGCGTTTGATCTCGTCGCCGAGGACACGCAACCGCGCGCCGGTCTGTTCGACAAATTCAGGATCGGAAGAGGCGGCGGCCGCGGATTTAAGCGACGTTGCTTCTTCGGCGATGCGTTCGGCGCGCGTGACGCGTTCGGCGAGGCCTTCAATGGCGCTTTTCAGCGGCCCGAGTTCCGTTTCGCCGGAATCAGCATTTCCGACACGATCAATGCGCTCGGCAAATTCCTGCAATTGTTGTTCGGCGGAATCGAGCCGGGTCAGCGTGGTGCGCTGCGCGTTGTTGAATTGGATTGCGACTTGCGCCAGCGCTTTCTCCAGCGCTTTCAGCGCTTCGATCCGATGGCGGTCGCCACCGGCGCGTTCAAGTTTTTCGATCCGTTGCGCGACGTCTTGATAGGAGCCTTCGGTCGGTTTAACGCGTTCCAGGCGCTGCACGCGCTCGACAAATCCGCCCATATTTCGGGTGAGGTCATTGACGGCGGCGGAATGCTTCGACTCTGCTTCAACCACGCGATTGCGCAGATGTTCGATGGCGGTGACGATGTCGCGAAGTCTGAGCCCTTCGACTTCCGTCTCGGCAAGAGCACCGGTCGCACCGCCATCGGCCTGGCTGTAAATCATCTGATTAAGCCATTCGCCAACGGTCATGCCTTCGCGTCGAGCGGCCTCTTTCGCCGTCTCGCGTGCGTCGCGTTCAATGCCTTTAACGCTCCAGGGCGCGTTCGATTTCATGACAGTCCACCGTTATTCGCCGGGGCGACTTCCCCTCCCACCGGTCCGGACCGGCGCATTACGCCATGTCTCAAGCCGAACAGGTCACCGTTAAGCTGCTTCGCAAAAGGCGCAAAGCCTTAATCAGACAGGAAAAAGCCCTGATTATTAATGAAACGTTAAAGCTGATTCGCGGCTTTTCGGGGCAGGCTAAACGCATCGGGGAAAACTTCTGCTCGCCATCGCTCTGCGCCCCGTGCTTTCGCTGGCGCCTCCGGATGTCTACATTGTCCTAAACAAGCCCCGCCGAACGCATGGAGATGCCTCAATGACAGCCTACAACGCCCCGCTTAAAGACATGCAATTCGTTCTCAACGAGGTGTTGCAGATATCGAAATATTCGAATCTGCCCGGATTTTCCGACGCCAGCGAAGATGTGGTCGCGGCGATTCTCGAAGAAGGCGCGAAAATGGCGTCGAATGTCCTGCACCCTATCAACCACTCGGGCGACAAGGAAGGCTGCACCCGCCATGCGGACGGGTCGGTGACGACGCCGAAAGGCTTCAAGGAAGCCTATGAGATATACAAGCAGGGCGGCTGGCAGGGGCTTTCTTTCGATCCCGAATTTGGCGGGCAGGGGCTGCCCTATATCCTCGCGGTCGCCGTCTCTGAGATGGTGTCGGCTTCGAATATGGCGTTCGGCATGTATCCGGGCCTGGCGCGCGGCGCGGCGGACGCGATCTATCATCACGGCACCGACGAGCAGAAGCAGAAATACCTTCCCAATATGATCGCCGGCGAATGGGGCGGCACCATGAACCTGACCGAACCGCATTGCGGCACTGATCTGGGGCTGTTGAAGTCAAAGGCCGTGCCCAATGGCGACGGAACATACAAAATCTCCGGACAAAAGATTTTCATCTCCGCGGGCGAGCACGATCTTACCGACAATATTATCCACCTCGTGCTGGCGCGCATTGAAGGTGCGCCGGAAGGGGTGAAAGGGATTTCCCTGTTCATTGTGCCAAAATTTATCGTCAATGATGACGGCTCGCTTGGTGCGCGCAATGGCGTTTCCTGCGGCTCCATCGAAGAGAAGATGGGCATCCACGCCAACTCGACTTGCGTATTGAACTATGATGAGGCGACCGGCTGGCTTCTGGGTGAGGAAAACAAAGGCCTCAAAGCCATGTTCACGATGATGAACGAAGCGCGCCTCGGGGTTGGTTTGCAAGGCATGGCGATTTCCGAAGTCGCGTATCAAAACGGCGCCGCCTACGCCAAGGACCGCCTGCAGGGGCGGGCGCTTACTGGGCCAGAGCAGCCTGAAAAACCTGCCGACCCGATTATCGTTCACCCTGATGTTCGCCGGATGTTGATGGATCAGCGTGCGTTCACCGAAGGCGCCCGTGCATGGATGTACTGGTCGGCGCTCCACGGCGATCTGCACACAAAGGCGGAAGACGAGGCGACCCGCCAAAAGGCCGACGATTATATGGGCCTGATGACGCCGATCCTGAAATCATACCTTACCGACAAGGGCTACGCCCACGCCACGAACGCCCAGCAAGTGCTCGGAGGTCACGGCTATATCCAGGAATGGGGCATGGAGCAGTTCGTGCGCGATGCGCGCATCGCCATGATCTATGAAGGCGCAAACGGCATTCAGGCGCTCGATCTCGTCGGCCGCAAACTGATGAAGGATGGCGGCCGCGCCTGGCAGTCATATTTCGCCGAGGTTGACGAGTTCATCGCCGATAATCAGGGTAATGAAGAATTAAAGCCGTTCCTCGACGGGCTTGCGCTGGCCAAAGGCCGCACGCTCGAAGCCACACAATGGATGGGCGCGAACGCTATGGCGAACTTCAACAATGCCGGCGCGTCGTCCATGGACTATCTGAGCCTGTTTGCGCTGACCTGCCTTTCTTATGCCTGGGCGCAGTCGGCGAAAGCGGCGCTGGAGAAGAAAGACAGCGGCGACGACTTCTACAAGAACAAGCTGATTACCGGACGCTATTTCGTCGAGCGCATTATTCCGGAAACATCCTCGCATCTCGAGAAGGTCAAAACCGGCGCTGAAGCGATGATGGCGCTCCCGGCAGAGGCTTTCTAAAGGCACACCGCGCTAGGCGCCCGTTTTATTGCTCGCATTGCTGAGCTATAGACGGGAGGCATGCAATTTGATGGTCTTATCTCGGGCGGATTGATGGGCGCCGATCCGTTCGACCCTTCCTCATGGTCGGGCAGTTCGGCGGCGTTCTTTGATGCGTGCCGCGAAAACGGCCTGCTCCGCCATGCATTCGGTGTCGATGTGACGCGCGCGCAACTGGCCGCCATCGCTATTCCGCGATTTTCACCGCAGCGCGAGGTTTGGCGCCGCAAAGTATACAAGAGCATCACTTATCGTCGCGCCTTGGAGCGGGCATTGCCAGCCGCCATGGCCGGGTCTCACGACGACTGCCCCATCGTACAGTTGGGCGCTTATGTAAATCTTCGAGACGCGTTGAACACCAACCGTCCGTGGCTGACCTATCAGGACGGAAATTCCGCCGAATACGCTAACAATCCATTTGTGCCCGAGGCCTTGCGGCAAAATGTCGGGCTTCATGAAGCGTGCATCGACTATGAGAAAAAAATTGCTAACGACGCTGACAAGGTGCTCACGACGAGTGAGTGGCTGCGCCGTTCATTCATCGAGCGCTATGGCTTGACGCCGGAAAAGGTGGTTTCGATTGGTTGCGGCGTGAATGCACCGCTTCCAGAAACTGTTCCAAACAAAGACTATTCTTCCAAAGAGATGCTATTCATTGGGAAGGAATTTGAGCGCAAGGGCGGAGATGTTGCCGTTGCCGCGCTCAACATTGTCCGGAAGAAATTTCCTGACGCGGTTTTGCATGTTGTTGGCCCATCATCATTGCCGGCCGCCTGCAGGAATACGCCGGGCTTGGTCTTTCATGGATTTCTAAGCCGCCGCAACCCTGAACAGGCCGCACGGCAAAAAGCGCTCTTCGCAAACTGTTCGCTATTTCTGGCGCCGTCGCGCTATGAACCGTTCGGTATCGCGCCGCTGGAAGCGATGGGATGGGGCGCGGCGGCGATTGTCACCGGCCAATGGGCGCTGGCTGAAAACATCGAACCGGGCGTTACAGGCAGGCATGTGAAGGTTGGCGATGCTGCGGGGCTTGCCGATGAAGTCATTGCGTTTTTTGAAGCGCCGGACCGGCTGGCCCGCTATGGCGCGGCGGCCCGGGATCACGTGATGAAAAAGCACCGCTGGACCAATGTCGTGGAGCGGCTGTCAGCGGTGCTCAACACGCTGCAAACGTAGGCGCCCCGAACTACCCGGCCCAGATCAACCTTGTTTTTCCTTCATTTCGCCTCTCAGCGATTGCCCGCAAGAGAGAACCCTATAGAGTGCGCGCCAATTCCGGTGACCGCGCCGGATACCAGCAAATAGGGGTGCTTTATGCGTTTGATGATAGCTTTGCTTTTGGGAACGACAGCGCTTGCGGCTTGTGGCCAGCAAGGTGCGGCGAACAAAGAAACTGCGACGGTTGTCGCGACGGCGCCGGCGTCGGCGGAGGAAATCGCGGCGGAGACGGCGCGCCTCAACGAATGGTTCGACGCCAAGTTTGAAGAACAACTCGATTTCAGCCCGATTTCACGGACCTTCCTCGGCGACAAAAAAGACTATGACAAGATCGACGACCTGTCGGAGGAAGCGCAGACGGCGCAGCTCGAATGGCAGCGAAATACCGTTGAAGAGATGAAGAACAGCTTCGATCGCAATAAGCTGACCCTTGAGGCCAAGACATCTTATGACGTTTGGATCTATCAATATGAGCGCGCGGCTTCGGCTGATAAGTTCCGCCGCAATGGTTACGTCTTTACACAGATGCAGGGCCCACAGGCATTTCTCGCGCAGTTTCTGATCGCGTTTCACAAGGTTGACGAACCTTCCGACATGGAAGCCTACATTGCGCGTATTGGCGGCGGCGCTCGCGCACTCGGTCAATTGCTCGAATCGGCTCAACTGAACGCAGCGGCTGGTTCACGCCCGCCGCGCTTCGCCTATGACGGCGTTCTCGAACAGGCGCGCGGACTGATCACAGGCGCGCCCTTTGAAGGCGAGGGCGACAGCCCGGTCTGGGCTGACGCGCAGTCGAAGGTTGATGCTTTACTCGCTGACGGCAAAATTGATCAGGCCAAGGCGGATGAATTGAAAGCCGCCGCCCGAACTGCGCTGATCGAACAGTGGGGACCGGCCTATGAGGCGCTGATCGCCTGGTTTGAAGAGGACCGCCCGAACAGCGACGAAATCGCAACCGGCGTCGGCAAAAATCCCAACGGCAAGGCCTATTATGCTGACCGTCTGGCTGCGTCGACCACGACCAACATGACGCCGGATGAAGTGCACCAGCTAGGTCTTAGCGAAGTGGCGCGCATCAAGGGCGAGATGGAAGCCATCAAAGAGCAAGTTGGATTTGAAGGCACGCTGCAGGAATTTTTCACCTTCGTTCGCGATGATCCGCAATTCTATTATCCGAATACGGATGCGGGGCGTCAGGCCTATATCGATGCTGCGACCGCCCATCTCGATTTTATCCACACAAAGCTGCCAGACTATTTCGGCATTCTGCCGAAGGCGGGTCTCGTGGTGAAGCGGGTCGAGGCGTTCCGCGAACAGCCGGGCGCGGCGCAGCATTATTTCCCAGGCACGCCCGATGGGTCGCGTGACGGCGTCTATTACGCGCACCTGTCGGACATGAGCATGATGCCTATCCCGCAGCTGGAAGTGATCGCCTATCATGAAGGCAATCCCGGTCATCACATGCAGATCTCGATTGCGCAGGAGCTGACCAGCGTACCGAAATTCCGCACGCAGGCGGGCTTCACCGCTTATTCTGAAGGCTGGGGTCTTTATTCCGAACTCCTCGCGAAGGAAATGGGCGCGTATCAGGATCCCTATTCCGACTTCGGGCGTTTGACGACGGAGATCTGGCGCGCCATCCGTCTCGTCATCGACACCGGCGTTCACTCAAAAGGGTGGACCGAAGAAGAAGCGGTCGCGTATTTCCTCGAAAACTCGCCTGCGGCTGAGGGTCAGATTCGCTCCGAGGTTCAGCGCTACATCGTTTGGCCAGGCCAGGCGACAGCCTATAAGGTTGGTATGCTGAAGATTCTGGAATTGCGTGAAGCTGCAAAAGCTGAGCTTGGCGACAAGTTCGACATCAAAGGCTTCCATGACACGGTGCTGGGCGGCGGCGCTTTGCCGCTCGACATTCTCGAGCGCCGCGTCGACGAATGGATCGCAAGCGTCAAAGCGTCCTAACGCGCAATCTTTAAGGATGCGGGATCAAGCGATTTGATCTCGCATTCCCAAACGGTCACGACACGCCAGCCGAGCTTTTTTAGCTCGGCTGCGTTCGTTTTATCCCGCTGTTTGTTGCGGGCGATTTTATCACGCCAATAATCGGCGTTTTGTTTCGGCTTGCGCCGTCCGCGCTTGCAGTTGTGCCCGTGCCAAAAACAGCCATGAACGAAAACAACAGTCTTGTGCTTGGCGAAAACGAGGTCCGGTTTGCCGGGCAGGGCCTTCACATTGAGCCGATAACGCAAGCCGAGCGCAAAAAGTTTTTTACGCAGCGCGATCTCTGGCTTGGTATCCTTGCCTTTGACCGCGCGCATGACTTCCGAACGTTTTTCTTTGGAGAAAACGTCGGTGTCGGCTCGCTTGGTCACGCGGCCTGACGCGCCTTGGCGCTGGCAAGCGCAGGCTCGAAGATTTGTTCGGCCAGCCAGCGCACAACAGGGACACACACGCCATCGCCAGTAAGTTTCAGTGCGGCGTTGGCGCTTTCCGGCAAGAGATAGCCTTCCGGCAGGCCCATCAGTCGCGCAGCTTCGCGCGGCGATAGCAAGCGTGAGCGCACCTTGCCATTTTCAATCGCGAAAACAATCTGCCGCGACGAGCCGCCGGCAGGCGTGCGCAAGCAGCCTGCGAGCCCATCGAACCGTGCTTCGACGCGTTGCACGGTTTCGCCGTTTTCTGTTCGCGTCCGTCTGAAGGCTGCGCCGGCGCGGCGTGCACCATGAGAAATCAATGCATCAATTCGCGCGCGTTGTCCCGGCGCCATCATGGCGATCAGCTTTTTCGTTTGCGACGGTGCATGCCAGTCGTTGGCGTCCCATTCAATAATGTCGGAAAGGCGGGTGTTGCGCGTCAGTCGCGGGGATGCCCCGAGCCAGAACCAGTTGGCTTTTGCCCTATCGTTTAATAGGTTTTGCGCGTTGAACAGCGCCGCCGGAAACAGCTCATTGCTTTTCGGCTCGCTTGCCCGGGGCGGCGTTAATTCAGGCGCAAAACCAAGAATGAAAAGCCTCGGTCTTGATTGAGGCGTGAATTGTTTCGCATCGAGCACGCAGGCAGTGACGCGATATCCGGCGCGCGACAAATATTCGGCAACCGTCGCAAAATCCCGTCCACCGTTCGATGTCAACAGACCAACGACATTCTCAATCGCAATGATCCGTGGCGCACGGTCTGTGGCGACGAGCTCTTCCATGAGCTTCCAAAAGGGAAAGAAAGCGCCTGATCGTTCCGCGTCCATGCCGCCGCGCGCGCCCGCAAGCGACAAGTCCTGACAGGGAAACGAGCCCCAGACGAGATCGGCTGCTTTGCCCGGAAGATGGTCACAGCGAAGATCGGCGATGTCGCCTTCGATGAGGTCGCTTCCGCCGAAATTTGCGCGATAGGCTGCGCATTTCATCGCATCGCGATCATTCGCGCGCAAACACGCCCACGAATCGCCAAGGCCTAAACGCGCCATGCCGCCGCCTGCGAAGAATTCTAGGAACGTTTTTTTTTCACTCATCGTTGTGATGTTTTCTTTCCCAATTTCGGTCCCGCCGCATTCCCGCCACATTCATCCGCATACGCATTGCAGCTTGCCTTATTTGCGTCACGTTTGCCGTGTTTCCGCCTTAATTCAAGCACTTAATCTCCAATCTGTGACCACGTTAAGATTGACGCAAGGAATTCATTCCCGCAAATTGCGCATGGGCGCTGTGGGGCCTCGCTCTGATATTCTAAGGAGAGGCGAATGCCCTTGATGGAAATGAAACCGGCGACGGTTTTCAAAACGGCGGCGATCGCCGCTCTTACAGCGGCCGGTATGGCCGCCATGTCGGCGCCGGCTGCGGCGCAGACAGTTTCTTCGGTTGGAATTTCCCAGGTCACGGCGCCGGTGCAACTTGCCGCTGTCCAACAAGAACGCAGGCGCGATGGCGCCCGCCGCGGCGGTGGTCGTGAACGTGGCGCCCGCAATAACGGCGGCGGACGGCGTGATTCTTCGCGCAGAGAAAGCCGCGAACAGCAAAGCGAGCGCAGCGGTGATCGCGGTGATCGTGATCGCAGGGCGGATCGCCAGCGCCGTTCCGATGACGGCGGCAATCGCCGCAATCGGCAAGAATCGGGAAATAACCAGCGCCGCAGGGACGCCGGCAGTAACGAACAACGCCGCCGAGCCGCAAACACCAATAACCAGCGCCGCAGGGACGCTGGCGCGAGCGATCAGCGCCGTCGGACAGCCAGCAACAGCGATCAGCGCCGCCGAACTGCAAGCAACAATGACCAGCGCCGTCGTGATGCGAGCAACCACGATCAGCGCCGCCGAACTGCAAGCAATAACGATCAGCGTCGCCGGACGGCCAGCAACAGTGACCAACGCCGTCGTGATGCTCGCGGACAAGGCCGGCGCGATGCCTATCGCAACGGCCGTCAGGATCAGCGGGCCCGTGACCGCAGCCGTTCCCGTGACGCTTATCGTGACGGCCGCCGAGATGGCCGCCGCGACGCGCGCGGCAATGACCGCAGGCGCGATGGGCGTCACCAATATCATCAGCGCCGCAAAGGTTCTTATCACCATCCGTCCGTGCGTTACGGCGGCAGGTTCTACAGCCATGGTCACGGCCCGCATAGGGGCCACGGCTATTGGTGTTCCAGCCACAATATTTTCCACTACCGCAACGGGTATGATCCGTTTGGCTGGCTCTATGTGAGCTTTGGCTGGGATCTCTACGACTACAGCTATATTGGCGATTGCGATGTGGTCTCGAAGAGCTTTTATCGCCGCGGCCGCCGTTATGAAGAGGTTGCGCTGCTTTGCTACGACCCGTGGGGCTACGGTTATATCAAACCGGGCAGCCGCCGCGTCTATCGCGACTACTGATCCTTAGGCCTTGGCACAAAGAACGGGCGCCGGAAGGGCGCCCGTTTACTTTTAACCTTCAGTGATTCGCGATCATTGACCGGGCGCCCCGACTCTGTGGACAAGGGCAGGTCAACCGCCCGTATTTGCCCATATTTGTTTGTCTTCGTTCATGCTGTCACTGGGTCCGATGAAACGCCGACTATCTTTTTTCGCGCTGCTCCGGCTTGCGCTCGCCGGGTCTGCGCTCGTAGCCGCCCCCACAGGCGCGATGGCGCGCGCTGATGATTGGGGTCCGGATGCGCAAGGGCTGGAGGATGTTCAGGTTGGCGAGAAAGACCTGCAGACGCGGATCGCGCTGATTTGCGACGGTCCATGCGGGCTGGAAAAGCGCGGATCGGCGACCTTCTTTTTGCGGGGCGTTACTTCTCAGCTTTCGCTCGATCTCTCCGAACGCAGCCACAATATTGACGGCTTCGCGATGACCCCTGATGCGGAAGGCAGTCTGCTCAACATTTCAACGCGCCGCATTCTTGAATACGCCAACGCCAAGCCTTGCTCGATTTCGGGCCGTAGCGCGACCTGCGTCGATCTGTTTTTCGCAGATGCGGTGGCGAAGGCGGCGCAATTGGCGACACCCTCGCTCGCGCCTAAAGCTGAAACAAAACCGGCTTTGCGTGAAAGCGCGCCGGAACGGTTGTCACGCTTCGCCGCGCTGGCGCCACCAGAGCGTTTGACCCCGCCGCAGGGCGCGCGCCTCGCCAGCGTGCAGCCAGTCCGGGATCCTGCTGAAACGCCGCCGCAGAATGCAAAGCCTCTCATTCGCCAGGAACGCCCCTTGCCCGCGCCCGCGCCGAAAAAACTGAACTACGCGGCGGAAATCGAGATGCTGCTCGGCAAGAAACTGACGCCAGGATTTTGCGCGTCAAATCGTGCGACCTTGCAATCCGATCCGTGGGCGCTCGACGCCATGGTGAATGTCGGTCTTTGCGAAGCCGCCAGCGGCAAAGTTGAAGAGGCGGATGCAACCTTGTCGCGCCTCCTCGAATA
This sequence comes from Hyphococcus sp., assembly GCA_021604585.1. Lineage (GTDB taxonomy): Bacteria > Pseudomonadota > Alphaproteobacteria > Caulobacterales > Parvularculaceae > Hyphococcus. Next base: position 19,546 of record BQJG01000025.1, on the reverse strand, counting down.
CACGCCAGACAATTATGAAGCCTATGTCGGGCGCGCGGTGATTGCTTTGCAGGCAGGCGAGAAAAGCATTGCCCGGCGGTATTTCCAGAACGCGCTTGATGCGCCGCCGCCCATTGCGGAATCGTCCGCCATCGTCGCTGCGATGCGCGCGCTTTAAGGTTTTTCGCCACCGCTCGACATTGTTATCTCTCGCTCATCCATCGTGTCTTGACCCTGTTGCAGGGGCTGCCTAGCGTCCCGGCGCGTCCAGCCTGATCAAGCGTTAACAGGAGAGAGACCCATGGCGAACCCCATCAAAATCATCGGCCTGCCAGCTTCACAAAATGTGCGCAAACCGCTCGCCGTTGCGCATCATTTAGGCCTCGACGTAGAATCCGTAGTGTGCATGCCTGGCGACGATACGATCAAGGCGGTTAATCCTTCTGGGCGAATCCCGGCGATGGATGACAATGGATTCATTTTGTCTGAGTCCAACGCGATTATGATTCACCTCGCTGGCAAAAGGCCAAACAGTCTTTATCCTGATGATGTAGAGGCGCGCGCCAAAGTGAATCAATGGCTGATGTGGGATATGGCGCATTGGACGCCAGCCTATCAGCCGATCCAATTTGAAAAACTGGTCAAGCAAAAGCTGAATATGGGGCCGGCCGATGAGGCACGGGTTGAAAAGACGCTGGAGCTGTTTCATCGCGAGGCAGGTTATCTTGATGCAGCGCTTGCAGGACGTGACTGGCTGGTCGGCGATGCGCCGACGCTTGCTGATTTTGCCGTCGGCGCCGGTCTCACCCATGCTGTGCCGATTGCGCTGCCGCTGGAAAAATACGACAATGTCCGGGTCTGGAATGATCGCGTGATGGGACTCGACGGATTCAAGAAAACGGCGCCCGGCGCCTGACACGGAGAATAGATGAGCGGTCATATTGCGCCTTTTCATTTCACTGACGCCGTCGTGCGGCGCCCGGCGAAATCGGTGACCGCCGGATTGCGCGCGATCGATCACGGCGCCCCGACTTACCAAGGCGTCGCTGCGGAGCATGACGCGTATGTGGCGGCCCTTCGTGCGGCGGGTGTCGAAGTGACGGTGCTGCCGGCGCTCGAACAATTTCCGGATTCGATATTTGTCGAAGACCCTGCGCTGGTCTTCGCCGAAGGCGCGATCTTGATGCGTCCAGGCACGCCAAGCCGTCTTGATGAGGTGCGCGAGATTGCGCCGACATTGCACGACATGTTCGAGGTTGTGCTGGAGCTTCCATCGCCAGGATGTGCCGAGGGCGGGGATATTCTGACCACGTCAAAGGCCGTGATGATCGGCATGTCGGACCGAACCGATCTCAACGGCGCCAAAGGCCTGCAATCTTGTCTGGAGAAATTTGGGCGCGAAAGCCGCATCGTTGAAACGCCGCCGGGCGTGCTGCACTTCAAGACCGATTGTTCGATGCTTGATGAGGAAACCATTCTTACCACAAAGCGCCTCGCCGCATCGGGCGTGTTTGATGAATTTGAAACAGTGTTCATTCCCGATGGCGAAGAGGCGGCGGCGAATGCGCTGCGCGTCAATGATGTGGTGATGGTGGGTTCGGATTTTCCGCGCACCATCGAATTGCTCGACAAGAGCGGATATGAAGTGGTTCCGCTTGCAACATCGCAGATCGGCAAGATCGACGCGGGGCTATCGTGCATGTCGCTGCGCTGGCGGCGCGTCTAAGCCATCATCCATCGGCCATCAACATTGACCCGGCGCTGAAATAAACACAGTCTCCCGGCATGAATCATCAAACGGATACATCCGGCCAGTCCCCGACAGCGCAATATAAAACAGCAAAACCAGCTATCGGTTTCTGGAAATGCTGGTCGCTCACGGTCGGCATGATGATCGGCTCCGGCGTCTTCATGTTGCCGGCAGTACTGGCGCCCTACGGCTCGATCAGTTTTCTCGGCTGGCTGCTGACCAGCGCAGGCGCAATTTTGTTCGCGTTAATCTTGAGCCGCCTCGCCAGCCGCACTGATCGCACTGGCGGGCCATACGCTTACGCGCATGACGCGTTTGGCGATCTCGTCGGCTTTCTGGTCGCGTGGGGCTATTGGCTCGGCGTTGTGTTCGCAGTGACGGCGACGGCGGTTGCTTTCGCGGGCTATGCCGGCTCGATCATCCCTGTGCTCGGCGCAAATGGGTTGACGCAGGCGCTGGTCGCCGCCGCACTCATCTGGACGCTAACGGCCATCAATATCAACAGCATTGGCGGCGCGGCGAGTTTTCAACTGATCACGACAATTCTGAAACTCATTCCGTTGGCGGTGATTGTCCTGTTGGGCGTGTTCACCGGATCGACGGAAAACATACCCCCGTTTAATCCGCAACAATTGCCGGCCGGCTCAGCTCTGGCGGCGACGGCGCTGCTGACCATGTGGGCGTTTCTCGGGATTGAAGCCTGCGTTATTCCGGTTGGCGATACGGTCGATCCGAAGCGCACCATTCCGCGGGCTGTGGTCACCGGCACGCTGAGCGTGACTGTAATCTATATCGTGGTGACGGCAGCTGTGATGATGCTGGTGCCGGTCGATGTGCTGGCGACGTCAACGGCGCCCTTTGTCGACGCGGCCAAAGCGCTCGGCCCTATTGGCGGATATCTGATCGCGTTTGGCGCGCTCGTTTCAACGGCGGGCTCGTCCAACGCCAATATTTTGATCAGCGGGCAAATGCCCATGGCGGCGGCGCTCGACGGCGTGGCGCCGAAAATTCTCGCGGACCGCAACAAGGGCCACGCGCCGCAATTCGCGCTCATCGTCTCGTCGGTTTTGTCGACGATCTTGCTGGTGTTCAACTACACCGATGGGTTGATTGCCGCTTTTACTTTTCTGATTTCCATATCAACGCTTGGGACTGTCGCCGCTTACACGCTGTCGGCCTGCGCAGATCTCAAATACTCGTGGCGGAGTGCACGCGTCTGGGCGGCGGCTGCGATGATCGCCATCACCTATTCGGTGATCGCGCTGCTCGGCTCAGGTGTCAAAATCATGTTGTGGGGCGCTGTGCTGATGGCGCTTGGCTTGCCGATTTATTTCTGGACCAAGCGCGCGAAGGCGAGCGCGAAGGTCGCTTGACCCTCTGGAAAACCCCGCCTAGCGTCCGCCGCACCATGACAGAACCGAAAAAACAGTCCTTCCAAGAGCTCATCCTCACCCTCCAGAATTACTGGGCCGATCAGGGCTGCGTGATCTTGCAGCCCTATGACATGGAGATGGGAGCGGGGACGTTTCACCCGGCGACGACCTTGCGCTCGCTCGGTCCGAAGCCGTGGAACGCCGCCTATGTTCAGCCCTGCCGGCGCCCGACCGATGGCCGCTATGGCGCCAACCCGAACCGCTTTCAGCATTATTATCAGTTCCAGGTGGTGCTGAAGCCGAGCCCCGACAACATTCAGGAGCTCTATCTCGGTTCGCTCGATGCGATCGGCGTTGACCGCAAGGTGCATGACATCCGCTTTGTCGAGGATGATTGGGAAAGCCCGACCTTGGGCGCCTGGGGTCTCGGCTGGGAAGTCTGGTGCGACGGCATGGAAGTGTCGCAATTCACTTACTTTCAACAGGTTGGCGGTTTCGACTGCAAACCCGTGACCGGTGAAATCACTTACGGACTGGAACGTCTCGCTATGTATGTGCAGGGCGTCGATAACGGTTTCGATCTCGTCTATGGCGGCAGAAAGCCGGACGGATCGCCCTTCACTTATGGCGACGTGTTCCACCAGAACGAAGTCGAACAGTCGGCCTATAATTTCGAGCTTGCGAACACAGAAGTTCTGTTCCGGCAGTTCAGAGAAGCGGAAGAAAATTGCGCGGCCATCATCGAAGCCGGAAAGAAAGCTGGAAAGGCCTATCCATTGCCCGCTTATGAGCAATGCGTGAAAGCTTCGCATCTGTTCAATCTGCTCGATGCGCGCGGCGTGATCTCCGCGACCGAGCGACAATCCTACATTCTGCGCGTCAGAACGCTTTCAAAAGCCTGCTGCGAGGCGTGGCTGGAAAGCCCGCAAGGGCGCAGCGAAGGCGCCGGCATCGTGGATTACGCGGAGGCGTAAAATATGACAATTTCACTCCCCCTCGAAGGCGGATGCCAGTGCGGCAAGCTGCGTTATGAACTCTCCGCTGCGCCGATCATGCTCTATGCCTGCCACTGCGCCAACTGCCAGAAACAGACCGGCAGCGCGTTTGTGCTCTCTACCGCCATTGTCGAAAGCGCTTTCTCCTTTACTGAAGGCAAGCCCGCGAAGACCGAGTGGATCTCAGACGCCGGCAACAAACGATACGGATATTATTGCGGCGATTGCGGCTGCCGTATCGCCAACGGCCAGACGCCGTCGATCGGCGTTTTAAGTCTTCGCGCCGGAACCTTCGACGACAAAAGCTGGGTCAGGCCCGCAGGGCATATATGGGTGAAAAGCGCCCAGTGCTGGATCAAGTTCGAAAAAGACGATCTGCTCTATGACGAACAGCCTGCGGATTATTCACCCATTGTCGAGCGCTTCCGCAGCTTCGGCGCTTTCGCGTAAATACTCCGTATAGCCCATGTAAAATGCCGGGTTCGGAGAAATTCGCACCTGCAGCATGTTAACACTTTACGCGTTGCCGCTTTCATGCGGCGCGCGGTATAATCCGTTCGAGCCATAAATAGGGAGGGTGAACATGCCCAAAATTCTTGGTTTGAATCTGATTGCTGTAATCGCTGCGTCGGTTGCGTTCTTCTTAGTCGGCTATCTTTGGTATGGCGTCATGTTTTCCGACGCTTGGATGGCCGCTGCAGGTATTCCGTCGGAAGCGGCGGATGCGGAGAGCCCGGTGTGGATGGCGGGCGGCTTTTTGATCACGCTGCTGCAGGTCATCGGTCTCGGTCTGGTGTTGAAATGGAAAGGCGATGCGACGCCCACTGCCGCGGCCACGACGGCGGCAGTGCTGTGGTTCTTCATCGCACTGCCCTTTTGTCACTACTCCTATCTATATATGCCGGGGCATAATGCGACCATGTTGATGATCGACGCGTCGCATTTGCTGGTCGGTTGGGTTGTTTCCGCGCTTATCCTTCGCTTGATAAAATAAGTCGAAAGCGACATCATGGATTGAGGGGCGGCGTCACGCGCCGCCCTTTTTCGTGGGGCGTAAATGAATTCCGACCTAACCGCACCGAAGCGCAAACGCAGGCGCCGGAAAAAGAAAAAGACAAAGGCGCCAAACCGGCTGCGCCTTGCCTTGCGCGCGGGCGCGATTGGCGCGTTTTCGTTGTTTTTCGGCACGCTGGTCTGGGCCGGGTTCTATACAGTGGCCGCGCCGCCGGGCACGCTGTTGATGTTGCAGCGAAAGCTGAGCGGCGACGTCATCCACCATCCCTGGACTCGGCTTGAGGATATCTCGCCCAATCTCGTGACAGCGGTGATCGCTGCGGAGGATACCCGTTTTTGCCTGCATCACGGCATCGACAGAACGGCGATCGACAAGGCGCTAACCGAAGCAAAGAACGGCAAGAAATTGCGCGGCGCTTCGACCATCTCGCAGCAGACGGCGAAGAATGCGTTCTTCTGGAATGGCGGCGGCTGGCTGCGCAAGGGCGGCGAGGCGTGGATGACAGTGGTGATCGAAGCGATCTGGCCGAAGCGGCGGATTATGGAAGTCTATTTGAACATCGCCGAATGGGGCGACGGTCATTTCGGCGCGGAAGCCGCAGCGCAAGCGCGGTTCGGCAAAAGCGCGAAACATTTGACAGCGCAGGAAGCGGCGCTGCTGGCCAGCGTTCTGCCGAACCCGCATAAATGGCGCGTTGATCCGCCGGGACCGTATGTGCGCCAGCGCGCCGGGACGGTCCGGTCGCGAATGAACCAGGTCCGGCGCGATGGGCTGGATGCGTGTGTGTTGAAATCAAAGTAACAAATCTCATCGGGGCGCTGCGTTAGCGCCGGATCAACCGAAACACAATCGACACGACAAACAGCACCAGGAAAATAAAGAACAGAACCTGTGCGATGCCGCTCGCTGCGCCGGCGATTCCGCCAAAACCGAAAAAGGCGGCGATGATGGCGACGATAAAAAAGGTCAATGCCCAACCAAGCATAAAAACTCTCCTGTTTTGATTAGGGGCCATGGCCCCTTGTGAGCGTCCGTTTGGGACGGCGCCCGTTCAGGCGCGAAGGAACACAACTTGAGTAAGACCAGAGATAGGCGGTGAATACGTTGAATGTAAGGCGCCGATGGCCCGTCCTTGCGACGGGCCATTAATTAATGGAAAGAATTACAGGGACTTAATCCTAATATAAATCTGTATACGGATAAATATTTTCTATCGGTTGTCTGCTATTGGGAGGCTGACATATTTCGCTGTCGTTTGGGCTGGATTGGTCTATGATTGCACCGGATCACCACGCCGCTGCTCACAAAGGATTTGCTATGCGCTTCACAATGGTTGTCGGGTTGATATTGGCCGCGCTTGCCGGCGCCTGTTCGACGCAGGGCTACACGCCCTATTACGCCACGCCGGGCGTGCAGAATCCCAATGCGCCAAAGCATGACCAGTTCACGCTGCAGCGCACCGCCTGTTTCGGGTTTTGTCCTGTCTATAAAGTGAGCGTCGATGATCGCGATCTGCTGGTTTTTGAAGGGGAGCGTTTCGTGGCGGAAGCGGGCGGCGCGGTCAGCAAGCGCCTGCCCGATGGCGCGTTCAACAGGCTGGTTGCCATTGCCAAATCGCATGATTTCGCATCTTACGATGCAGCCTATCCGAATGAGGACGGATCAAATTGTGCGCAGATGGCGACCGACATGCCGAGCGTGAGCATATCTTTCAACGGTAAAAAACTATCTCACGCTGTCCGGCTTTATCAGGGCTGTTTCGGCATGGACGGGCGAGAACAGTTTGACGAGATGCTGACCGAGCTTGACGCTGTGCTGGATATTGATGATCTCATTGGCCCGCGCGAAGATTTTTACGGCGCAAAGGAATAGAGCAGACATGACCCGCACCACCTCCGAACGCCATACCGACATCTTGAACGGCTATAAGGCTGGCGGCTCGCGCTTCAACGAATGGGCCGAAGAAAAGCTTGGCAATTTCGAGTTGAGCCATTGGACCTGGGGCGAGGTCACCTTGCGATGGGACATAGATGATCGCTTCGTCATGCCCGACGGCGTGATGTTTGGCGGCCATATCGCTTCGGTGGCGGACCATGTCGCGGGGCTGACCGCGATGACGGTGTTGACCGACAACAAAGAACGCTTCCGTACATCAAAGCTCGAAACCAATTATTTCCGGCCGCTGATGCTGCCCTTGGCGATTATCAAAGGCCGGGTCACCAACGCCTCGGCGACGCTCATCCATGTGGAGGCGGATTTCATCAACGCCGACGACAAGCTCGCGGTCCGGATGAACGCGGTGCAGGTCCGGCGGATGACGGGCTAGGCGCTTGCTCCCGCTCTAAACCGCCCTTAGAACCCGGCCCCATGCCAGATTTATTGTTAGAATTATTCTCCGAAGAAATCCCCGCCCGCATGCAAGCCAGGGCGGCGTCTGACCTTGAGCGCGCCGTGAACAAGGCGCTTTTGGACGCCGGCTTCATGCCCGAAGGAGTGAAGGCGTTTTCCGGCCCGCGGCGCTTGACGTTGGTCGCCAGCGGCCTGCCGGCACGGCAACCAGACCGGCGTGAGGAGAAAAAAGGACCGCGCGTCGGCGCGCCTGAACGGGCGGTTGAGGGATTTTTGAAATCCGCCGGGCTGAGCTCTCTCGATCAATGCGAACAGCGCGAAGACAAAAAAGGCGCCTATTGGGTTGCGGTGATCGATCAAAAGGGCCGCGACACGGCGGACCTGATTGCGGAGTTTGTCCCCGAAATCGTGCGCGGTTTTGCTTGGCCGAAGTCCATGCGCTGGGGTGACGGTGAGATGAAGTGGGTGCGCCCCTTACATTCGGTGCTCTGCACGTTTGATGGCGAAGTGGCGCCGTTCGACATTGACGGCGTTGCGGCAGGCGATGTGACGCAAGGCCACCGGATCATGTCGTCTGGTGACATTCAGGCGCGATCATTCGACGCTTATGCGAGCGCCTTATCGAAAGCCAAAGTTGTTCTCGATGCGGAAGAACGCAAGGAAATCATCGCGCGCGATGCGGCGACCTTGTGCAAGGCGCAAGGGCTGGAGCTGGTCGAGGATCAAGGTTTGTTGAACGAAGTCGCCGGGCTCGCTGAATGGCCGGTCGCCATGATGGGCTCGTTCGACGAAAAGTTTTTGAAACTCCCCGACGAAGTGCTGACCGCCTCCATGCGCGGGCACCAGAAATATTTTTCCGTGCGTGACCCCAAAACCGGACGCCTCGCCAATAAATTTATCTATGTGGCGAATTTGGAAGCCGCCGATGGCGGCAAATCCATGCGCACCGGCTATGAGCGGGTGCTGACTGCGCGGCTTTCCGATGGCTGGTATCTTTATAATCAGGATTTGAAAATCCCGCTCGCTGATCGCATCGATGCGCTCGACAAGGTCACGTTTTTTGAAGGGCTCGGCAGCGTCGGCGACAAGGCGCGACGCATCGCGGCGCTGGCGAAAGAAATTGCGCCCAGCGTCGGCGCCGATCCTGCGGCGGCGGAACGCGCGGCGATGCTGGCGAAGGCCGATCTCGTGTCGGCCATGGTCTATGAATTTCCCGAACTGCAAGGGGTGATGGGGCGGTATTATTATTTGGCGCAGCATTCCTCCTCCCCCGTTTACGGGGGAGGTGGCGCCGAAGGCGACGGAGGGGGTGAAGGCGCAAAAACCCCCTCAGTCACGCCGGATAAATCGAGCGTGACAGCTCCCCTGCATGCGGGGGAGCGGGAGGCGTTGCAAATCGCCGACGCCATCCGCGATCATTATAAACCGGCGGGGCAGGATGATGATGTGCCGACTGCGCCGGTTAGCGTCGCCGTGGCGCTCGCCGACAAGATCGACACGCTGACGGCGTTCTGGGCCATTGACAAAAAGTCGACCGGTTCAAGCGATCCGTTTGCGTTGCGACGGGCCGCGTTGGGGGTGATTGAACTTCTTTTGAAAACAAGCGCTTCGATGAAGCTAAAAATTGTTTTAGAGCCAGTATTCTCAAACCTAGTGTCTAATGATTCCTTCGAGCTGGCACTTGCACTTCAGAACATGGGCAAGGGAACTCCTGAAGCATCAGTCTTGGATGCCTACGAACTCATAACATCACGCCCTTGGAAGGTCGCTTTTCAGCATGCAGGTTTATTACAGCATCTGAATTTAAAAGATGCTGGTCCTATCGATGTGCTTATTGATGCTGACATAGTTGGTAGCGACGAATTCAGTATTTTGTGGGATCGAGTGGTCAGCGTTGCCGAGGTGCTGTATAATTTTTCTGGCGCAAAAATTTTCTCTAAGATTTCACCGGAAATTATAGGCGTCGTCCTTAAGAAGGAAAATAACAAAGACGATGATCCGTATGGTCTTGTCTATGAAGCAGTCACGTCGTTATCTACGAATCTTCTTTCGTTCTTCCACGACCGCCTGAAAGTTTATCTCCGCGATAAAGGCCACAAGCACGACCAGATTGATGCGGTGCTGACGGACGCTGACGGCAATCTGCAGGACGATCTCGTTCTGATCGTCGCCAAGCTCGAAGCGCTCGCCGCATTTTTAAAAACCGATGACGGCGCTAATCTCGCGGCGGCGTACAAACGCGCAGCGAATATTCTTAAAGCAGAAGAGAAAAAGGATAAGTCAGCTGCTTCCGACGCAATCGATGAAAAACTTTTGAAAGATGCGGAAGAAAAAGCGCTCTATGTGGCGCTGAAAGACGCCGAAGCAAAAGCCGAAAAAGCCGTCGCCGAAGAAGATTTCGCCGCCGCCATGTCGGCGCTCAGCCAGTTGCGCGCGCCGCTTGACGCCTTCTTTGAAAAAGTCACGGTCAACGCCGACGACAAGGATGTCCGCGCCAACCGCCTCGCGCTGCTCGCACGCCTTCGCGCCGCTACGGCGAAAGTCGCCGATTTTTCAAAACTCGAAGGCTAGAAAGACGCTGGACGGCGAGGCCGGCCAGCGCTCTCATCACCGGCTATTGATTCATTTCGGTTTCGGTCGCCATCCACGCGGCGAATTCTTCAACCGAGAGTTCGCCGGAGGCGTCGCCATCGTGGCGGCCAAAGTCTTCCGCTTTGACGTCGGGAATGACGGCCTGAATTTCTTCGAGCGATAAGCCGCCGGAAGCGTCAGCATCCATGCTGATAAAATCTGTGGACTGGCTGTGGGCGATGCTCGCGCAAAGAGCCAGCAGGGCGGTTGCAGTCAGAATGCGTGTGGTCATCGTGGGGCCTTTCAATTGCGTCGTTTGGATCGCATGCGCGATCCGGACAGTTACAACAAATGCGAAATGCGCATCCCACACAGCCCCGCTTGCAATCTGCGCTGTTTTCTCAGCAAATGGTCAACGCCTCGCGAGCGGACTATGCCGCGTCTGGCCGCTAAAATTCAAATAAAATGCGTGTAAGGATGAATTGGTTTTAATCTTAAAAGCCAGACAGGCTTCGGCTCTTAAGCGTTGTCCTTAAACCCTTGCGCGCGTTCCGCACTTGGGAAGAACAGGAACGCCAGCATCAAAATATAGGGCGCGTAGTCCCATGAGATCGCCAGCGCCCACACGTCGGAAAAAATGTTGGCGTGTTTCAACACCGCATCGCGCGGCGTGATGGTTGAAAGCGCCGGAATAAATTCAGCGTCTACAACCGATTGTGCGCGGGAAACTTTCTCCGGTTCTTCCGCCGGCGGCGGCGGATTGAAAATCTCGCTGAAAATATCGAGCCCTCGCGCTGGTGAAAGCTCGGCGGCGGATTTTAGCGGCGGCTCCGGTTTTTGCCGCTTCTGGCTGCGGATCATCGATTGCAGCGCGTCCTCAACATCGGCGGCGTAGGCGTTAATGGCTGTGCGCTGGCGTTCCGTGACGCGCACCGGCTTCGGATTGGCGCGGGCGAAATTGTCGAGTTGTTGATCAAGGAGACGTTCAATGCGCTTGTCGCTGCGCCAGCGATTGAGGACGGAAGCGAAATCATTGAATGCCGTTTCAAATTCGCGATTCCAGCGGTCGACATTGTCATAGGCGTTGCGCGACAGGAGTTTGCTGAGCGAATCTGCGCGATCGGTGCAAATACCCGGATCGTAAGGATCAGCGCCCGACGGGTCCGGGCTTTCAATGATCGAGGCGACGCTTTCTTCAAGGCCGCGATACCAGCTTGCAATGCCAATGAAATAATCGGTGACCGCGCCAGCGCCGGACGCGCCCGATTGCGAGCCGCCATCGCGTTCTGAATCTGCGACTCGCGTCACGTCGTTCACCGACAGGCGCAAATCTTCCAGAAACAGAAAGTCGCGCTGGCGCCATGCGGTAATTCCTGCGCATTCACCGGCGAGCCGGTCAATCTCAAATGAATAAGTGTGGCGCACAGCATCGACGCCGCCAATGCCGACCACCGTCGTCCAGGTGGAGACAAAAAACAAAATCGCCGCCAATACCGGCACCACAATGAAAATTTTGAAGGCGCGCTCAACAAAGAACAACATGTCGGCGAAGAAGCCGTCGCCAATGCCGCGAAACCAGTCGCGATGGCGCACGAATTCTGCGCCGCCAACCCAGATGGCCACCGCAAGGCAAAAGACAAAGACGCCGAAGGCTGGCGGCAATACAGAGTTGCGGAAAAAGTCTGACGATTCCTGCGAAGTGATGAGGCCGAAGCCAATGGCCGAACTCACCGCGCTGAAAAATCCGGCGGTGACGGCGACAACCACGAAGAGCCGGTTGAACAGTGAGGAGCCGTGCAGTCTGCGCGAGGTGAGGGCGGTGAACAGCAGGACACCCATCAGGGCGATGACGCCGCTGGCGCCGGCGATGGCTGACATGGAGATTCCAGCGATCTCCGTGACGCCGTCTTGCGCCATGGCTCTAGTGAAGCCCGCCGCCGCTATCGTCAACATGATCGGAAAAATACTGCGCCCCCGCACAGCTACGCGGTTTGCCCGCCCCATGAAGCCCCCTCAGATCGTCCGTTGGCCGCCAATGTTGCACCGCCTGCTTTCTGCGCGCGGACGGGTGCTGGTCGCCCAGCCTATCATGGAAAAAAACATGGTGAATAGTTATCCACGGGATTTCTGAGGGGCTTATAGTCGGGCATGTCAGAAACGTCTAATGCGCCAGATGCGGCAATTTCCGGCTTGGATGTTGCGTTGCGGCGCCCTAAGCCAAGGCCCTGTCCCCTGGACAGACACGGAGAAGCAGCAAACGGGAGTTCCCATGAGCGGGAAAACGAAGTGGGTTTATTCATTCGGCGCAGGCGGCTCGGAAGGCGACGCGTCCATGCGCAACCTTCTCGGCGGCAAGGGCGCGAACCTTGCGGAGATGGCGAGCCTTGGCTTGCCGGTGCCGCCGGGCTTTACAATCACCACGGAAGTCTGTTCCGCTTTTTACGCCAATAACAAGTCCCACCCGGCGGGTCTGAAAGCAGAAGTCGATGCGGCCCTTGCCGCTATAGGCAAGCATGTGGGCATGACGTTCGCCGATAAGGAGCGCCCGCTTTTGGTGTCGGTTCGCTCCGGCGCCCGCGCGTCCATGCCGGGCATGATGGACACGGTGTTGAATCTAGGTCTCAATGACGAGACTGTCGAAGGCCTTGCGAAACTTTCCGGCGATCCGCGCTTCGCCTATGACAGCTACCGCCGTTTCATTCAGATGTATTCCAATGTGGTGCTCGAGCTGGATCACCATTCTTTCGAGGAATTGCTCGAGACCTATAAGGAAGAGCACGATTATTTTCTTGATACGGAATTGAGCGCCAAGGACTGGAAGTTGGTGATCGACGGATACAAAAAAGCGGTCGCTTCCGCCCTCGGCAAGCCGTTTCCGCAAGATCCGCAAGAACAGCTTTGGGGCGCCATCAACGCTGTCTTCGGTTCTTGGCGCAATGACCGCGCCGACACCTATCGCCGGTTGCACCATATTCCGGAAAGCTGGGGCACGGCGGTCAATGTTCAGGCCATGGTGTTCGGCAATATGGGCGAAACCTCTGCGACCGGCGTTGCGTTCACCCGTGACCCGTCGACCGGCGACAATCATTATTACGGCGAATTCCTCATCAATGCGCAGGGCGAAGACGTTGTCGCCGGCATCCGCACGCCGCAGGCGCTGACCAAACGCGCCCGTGAGACCATGCGCGACGACGCGCCCTCCATGGAAGAGGCGATGCCGAAAGCCTACGGCGAACTCGCGGCGGTGTTTGAAAAACTCGAAAAGCATTATCGCGACATGCAAGACATCGAGTTCACCATTCAGGATGAGAAACTCTGGATGCTGCAGACCCGAAACGGCAAACGCACGGCGAAAGCCGCGCTGAAGATCGCCGTTGACCTGTGTGAGGAAGGCTTGATCACCGAGGAAGAAGCGATTGGCCGCGTCGATCCGCATTCCCTCGATCAATTGCTGCATCCGTCGCTTGATCCGGATGCGCCGCGCGATCTGATCCTGTCCGGCCTGCCGGCCTCGCCCGGCGCCGCGGCCGGTGAAGTCGTGTTTAATTCCGATGAGGCCGAACGGCTCGCGCAGGAAGGCAAGGCCGTCATTCTGGTGCGGGTCGAGACCAGCCCCGAAGACATTCACGGCATGCATGCGGCGAAGGGCATCATTACCGCGCGCGGCGGCATGACCAGCCACGCGGCGGTGGTGGCGCGCGGCATGGGCCGGCCTTGCGTTTGCGGCGCCGGCGATCTGAAAATCGACAAGAGCGAGGAGTTTTTCTCCGTCGCGGGCCGCAAGATTCAAAAAGGCGATCTCATCACCATAGATGGCGGCGCGGGCCGCGTCTTCGCGGGCGCCGTGCCGACGGTGCAGCCGGAACTTTCCGGCGATTTTTCCAAGCTTATGAGCTGGGCGGACAAGGTGCGGCGCATGAAGGTGCGCGCCAATGCGGAAACGCCGCATGATGCGCGCGTCGCCCGCGACTTTGGCGCCGAAGGGATCGGGCTCTGCCGGACGGAGCACATGTTCTTTGAGGCGGACCGGATCATCGCTGTGCGCGAAATGATTTTGGCGGAAGACAAGACGGGCCGTGAAGCCGCGCTCGCCAAGCTTTTGCCCATGCAGCGTTCCGATTTTGAAGAACTGTTCCGCGTGATGACCGGCTTGCCGGTGACGATCCGTCTGCTCGATCCGCCGCTGCATGAATTCCTGCCGCATTCAGATGATGAAATCGAAGAGGTGGCGAAGTCATCCGGTATGGATGCGCAAAAACTGAAAGACCGTGCCCACAAGCTGCACGAGTTCAATCCGATGCTCGGTCATCGCGGTTGCCGTCTCGGCGTTTCCTATCCGGAGATCTATGAGATGCAGGTTCGCGCCATCATGGAAGCCGCCTGTAATATCGCCAAGGAAACCGGCGAGAAGGTGACGCCGGAAATCATGATCCCGCTAATCGCCAAGCGCGAAGAATTTGTGATTTTGAAAAATAGCGCTGACGCGGTGGCGCTCGCGGTGCTGAAAGAAAACAACGTCAAGCTCGATTATCTGGTCGGCACGATGATTGAGCTTCCGCGCGCGGCACTGACCGCCGATGAAATTGCAAAAGACGCAGAGTTCTTTTCGTTCGGCACCAACGATCTGACCCAAACGACATTTGGCTTGTCGCGCGACGACTCGGCGGCGTTCCTGCCGGACTATTTGCGTCAGGGTATCTTTGAACGCGATCCGTTTGTGACGATTGACCCTGACGGGGTCGGCGCACTGATTAAAATCGCCGTCGAAAAGGGCCGTGCGACCCGGCCCCACGTCAAGCTCGGGATATGCGGCGAGCATGGCGGCGACCCGGATTCGATTCACTTTGTAGAGGGGGCGGGGCTCGATTATGTGTCCTGTTCGCCCTACCGGACCCCAATCGCCCGTCTTGCTGCAGCGCAAGCAAAACTCAGCAAAAATAGCGGCAGCTCAACCGCCTAAAGGGTTAACATTAAAGTAACGGATTAAGAATCCGTTTCATATCAATTGGTTAGCGGCATGTCAGTAAGGTTAACAAAGTGTTAACGCACGCCGAATTCATTTGCCGTAGGCCTTCGCAGGCGCCATATTCCGGTCAAGAGACGCGCACTGAGGCGCGTTTTTTGCGTCTTAGGAATTGGTAAGACAAACTAGGCTGAGATGGCGCAAGCGGGCCATTCCAGCTCCGCAAGCCAGGCAGGACAGTTTGGCGCGCGAAAACGAAGAGACGGTTACACGTTGAACGAGAAACGCGAACATAACAGCCATGAGGTCAACTGGACTCTGCGCAGCCTCGCTGCGGCAGGTCTATTATCGATTTGCGCCGTCGCCAGCGCCATGAGCGCTACGGTCAATGCCGGGCGCGCCGAAGACGAACGCAAGGCGCAGGCCGCCATCGCACAGGAAGCGGACCTGGTTGCCGACCTAGCGACTTATCTTGCGGCGGAAACAGCGGCGACGCGCGAAGCACTGGACGGCCCACGTCTCAAGCCGGCAAAAGCAACCGGCGAGATTCTTGATGCCGCTGATCCAATCGAAGCGCTCGCCTCGTTTGATTTTGCAACGCTGACCATGGCGAAACTTGATGCAGCGGAACGCACCTGTCTGGCGCAAGCAATCTATTATGAAGCGCGCTCAGAACCGCGGATTGGGCAGCTTGCGGTCGCCGACGTTGTATTGAACCGTGTCGCCAGCCGGGTTTATCCGGATACAGTTTGCGGTGTTGTGTTTCAGGGGTCTGAACGGCGCACCGGTTGTCAGTTCTCTTTCACTTGCGATGGTTCCATGCATGCGCGTTTGAGCAAGCGCAAATGGCAGGAGTCGCAAGACCTCGCCGGCGCCATTCTTGCCGGCATTCGCGCGCCGGTCAGCCGTAACGCGACCCACTATCACGCCACCTATGTGACGCCGCATTGGGCTGACTCGCTGACGCCGACGGCAACGATCGGGACGCATAAGTTTTATAAATTCAACAGCCGCACCAATGTCGCTGCGGCGCCGGCGGCGATGTAAGCTGACCGCGAAGCTGCTCTCCTTTCACATCCCGTCGAGTTCTGTTTGACTTGCGCTTTAAGATGACGCACACCGTGCGCTATGTGATAAAGGCAGTCAGTATGCAAACAAAATTCGTAGCTAGTGCTGCGTTGATTTTATCAGGAGTAGGCTCGCTCACGCCGTTGATGTCGCATGCCCATGCCGCAGATCATGATGGTCAGGTGTGGCTGACAGCTGCGGTCAATATTGACCTCGCTGATCGTTGGGGCGGAGTGCTGGAGGCGCAAACGAGAATCGGCGATGATATATCGACCATGAAGGTCAGTCAGTTCAAGGGAATATTGCTTTACGATCTGACAAGCACCTTTTCCGCAGGCGTGGGGTATGGCTACATGATCGCCAACAAGCCGGGCGGCGACATCGCTGAAAACCGCATTTGGCAAGAGGTGAACTGGAAAATCGACTCAGGCGATAAGAACGGGCTGGCGTTTCGGACACGCCTTGAGGAACGGTTTTTTGAATCAGGAAACGACACGGGCTGGCGTTTGCGTCAGCGGGTAAAGTTGACGAGGCCCATTCGCGATGGCTCGTCAACATATCTGTTTGGTTCCGGAGAGTTCTTTTTTGCGCTGAATGATACCGATTGGGGGGCTCGCGACGGCTTTAGTGAGTCCCGCCTGTCGGCAGGCATCGGTGCGAGATTGTCTAGGATGTTAAAAATCGAAGGCGGTTACCTCAATCAGTGCAAACCAAAATCAGCAGCTGAAGACGATATGAATCATGTGCTGACCCTTTCCCTTACGACTAAGCTCTGAGGCTCTGTGTGGTTAAAGGCAGTATGTTTCATTCTGTTCGGTGATGTTGAACCCGGCTTTGACAACGGTTTTGCGTTCGGGCGCGTTCGGCGAAAGCAGGGGATTCGTATGATTCATATGAATGAAATGAACCTTGGCCTTTTCACTCGCGGATAAATCCGAAAATCGCTCCATGGAATGCGTCACCGTCGGATGCGGAATTTTCGACATGTCGCGGCCGGGCAATTCGTCGCCGGAATAAAAAGTGGCGTCAAGAAACGCATAGTCAACTTGCGCGATCATGTCTTCAATGCGGGTTCCCTCCGCCTCCCAATCTTCCCAGCGGTCAATATCGGGAATGAACAGCGCTGATTTTTCCGGACCCTGGATGACGAAGCCGGCAACTTCGGAAAATTCCTGACGGTGCGGAACCAGCAGCGGCGCCACAGAAATGTTTTCGGCTAACGCTTCCGCTTCGCCGTTTTGCATGATGGCGAGAAAAATATTGTGATAGGTGACCAATTGCGACCACGGCCCGTTCTGCGCGAGAAAGTCGGCCATGCGCGGCATGGCGAAAATCTGAATATCTTGCGCCCCGGCGGCTTCGTGACCGAACATCATCAGGCCTGCGTAGTGGCCAATATGCGCATGGGTTAAAAACACCCCGTCCACATGCGCAGGCTTGTCCGTTGGCGCAACTTCATTCAGCCGGTGCAGTTGATATTTCACGTCCGGCGTCGCCTCGAACAGCCAGCGGCGCGGTTTTTCACCGCGTTTATCGATCAGCGCCAGCGATGTCGCGAGACGCTGCAAAGATGGATCGTCCCAGGCGGGATCAGTCGGGTTGCCAATCTGCGGTTTGCCTGCGTCTTGCGCAACGCCGAGCACCAATAACGAAACATCACATTGTGCGCGCGATTGTTTCGGCGCCTCTGGGGCGCAGGAAGCAATGGCCAATATGGCGGCGAAGGACAAGAGCTGTTTCATCAGCACGCAGCCTATAGGAAGTCGAGCCCGAGATCGAGATTGGGCGCGGAATGGGTGATCCAGCCTGATGAGATCACATCGACACCGGCCTCTGCGATGGCGCGGACGGTGTCAATGGTCACATTGCCCGACGCTTCGAGGACGGCGCGGCCCTGATTGACTGCAACAGCCTTTTTCAAATCGGTTGGCGCCATATTATCGAGCAGAACCACAGCGGCGCCATGGGCCAGCGCTTCTTCCAACTGCGCAAGGCCGTCGACTTCGATTTCGATCTTGACCATATGGCCGACCGAAGCGCGCGCAGCCGTGAGAGCATTAGAAATGCCGCCCGCTGCAACAATATGATTGTCCTTGATCATCACTGCGTCATAGAGACCAAAGCGGTGATTATGCCCGCCGCCGCAACGGACCGCATATTTTTCCAGGGCGCGAAGCCCCGGCGTTGTCTTGCGTGTACAGACGATTTTTGCGTTTGTGCCGCTGACCGCATCAACAAGCGCAGCGGTAGCCGTGGCGACGCCGGATAGATGGCCCATAAAATTGAGCGCCACGCGCTCCGCGGAAAGAATGCCGCGCGCCGGGCCGCTAATGGAGAGAATCACATCGCCACTCGCAACATGCGCGCCATCGTCCTTTTCTATACTGATGTTGATTGCCGGATCGGTGAGGCGAAATGCAGCGATCGCTGCATCTACGCCAGAGACAATACCCCGTTTGCGCGCCACAATCACTGCTTTCGACGTAGCATTCGCCTGAATGGTTGCGATCGTGGTGATGTCTCCGGCGTCACCAAAATCCTCTTTCAGCGCGCGCGCAACGGCGTCTTCAACAACCAGCGGAGAAGGACGGGCGAGTTTCATTATATATCCTCGTCGTCATAAATATTCGTCGCGGCGATTTCTGTATGAAACGCTTCTTCGTCTTTGTCCGGAAAATCGCTGCGGAAATGGCCGCCGCGCGATTCTTCACGCGCCAGCGCGCCTTGCGCGATCAATTCGGCGGTGACGAGCGCGCTTTTGAGGCCGCTGGTCATGTTCGCGCTCGTCTGCATGTCGTGGATGATGTCCATCAAATCAGCAAGGCCGTCGGCATCGCGGATCAGGGCGCAATGTTCGCTCATGGCCTGACGCAGTTTCGCCATTTCGGCGGCCGGCGCGGGTTTTGACGACAGCTCCATGCGGTGGCCGGGCGCGCCTGCATCGTTCGAGGAATCGATCTCCGCCTCGCGCAAATGATCGGCGATGCGCGCGCCAAAGACGATGGCTTCGAGCAAGGAATTGGAGGCGAGGCGGTTGGCGCCATGCACGCCGGTGGAGGCGACCTCGCCGACGGCCCAAAGCCCGTCGACGCTGGTCTTGCCGTCAAGATCGGTGAAAACGCCGCCCATGTGATAATGCGCCGCCGGTGCGACGGGCATAAGCTCCGTTCGCGGATCGATCTTAGCGCCCTGACAGGCGGCGAAGACGGTTGGGAAAGCGCTCGGGAATTTCGCACCGATAGCGCCACGCGCATCGAGAAAGGCGCCGCGCCCGGCCTTGATTTCGGCTTCCACCGCGCGAGCGACAATGTCGCGCGGCGCCAAATCTTCACTCTTGTGATAGCGCGCCATGAAGGGATCGCCGTTCTTGTTGACGAGTTTTGCGCCGTCGCCGCGCAGCGCTTCGGTGGCGAGCGGCGCCGGGTCGACGCCAATGTCGAGCGCCGTCGGGTGAAATTGAACGAATTCCGGGTCGCGAATGAT
>BQJG01000024.1 GCA_021604585.1 Hyphococcus sp. | reverse complement strand
CCGGTCTTATCAGGGCGTTCAGGCGTTCATAGGCCTCGCTCGTATCGCCTCTGGCGGGGGTCTGCAACCCTGCCAGCGCAGCCCCGGCGCGGGCGGCGGTTTTTCCATCGAGCGGGCGCAGAGCGGACGCGCTTTCGCGCTTTTCCGCGAGCGAAAAATTGCAAGCGAGCGCGATGTCGCAGCCCGCGTCATAGGCGCCGGAAATGCGGTCCGGGATGGCGCCGCCAAGCGCCTTCATTTTGAGATCATCGGTGAACAGCAAACCGTCGAAACCGATCTCTCCGCGAATGACTTCATTGATGACGATTGGCGACAATGTCGCCGGGCGATCCGCATCATAGGCTTCATAGACAATATGCGCCGTCATTCCCATGGCAGCGTCGCGCAAACTCTTGAACGGCAAAAAGTCGGTTGATTGCAGATCGCGCTTGCTGGCCGAAACGCGCGGGAGGTCGTGATGAGAGTCGCACAGCGATCTACCATGCCCGGGCAAATGTTTGATCACCGGAAGGGCGCCGCCTTCGATCAACCCTTCCATCATTTGTTGCGCAAGCAATGTGATCGTCGAAGGATGTTTTGAAATCGCGCGGTCGCCAATGACTTGTTGGTCTGCATCCATCTGCGGCACGTCGAGCATCGGCACGCAATTCAAATTGACGCCGAGATCCGAAACCAGCCGCCCAAGCAGATACCCGTCGAGGCGCGCCGCCTCCCCTGCCTTTTTCGGATCGAGCTTGAACAGCTCGCCAAACACCGCAGGCGCTGGATGGGCTGGAAAAGCCGGCGGCTTCATCCGCGCAACACGCCCGCCCTCCTGATCGATCAGGATCGGCGCATCTTCACGGCCAACACATTCGCGCAATTCATCGCAATGCGCGCGGACGTGATCGGCGCTTTCACAGTGGCGCGCAAACAGGATGAATCCCCACGGATCAACATCCTTAAAGAAAGCCCGCTCCTCTGGTGTGAGGCGCGGGCCTTCGCAGTCAAAAATTACAGAGCTGGGTGAGCCGATGGGCATAACGCAACTCCGCCCCCGCCTTTAGCGTGCTTTAATCAGGCAGTCCTGTCCGCGCTCCTTCAGACCGGCGCAATAGGTTTTTGCGTCGTCCGCTGAAGAAAACGGGCCAATCCGGAGGCGATGATAAACGCCGCGATCACCAAGATCGGCAACCTCAACATCCGGTCCCTTACCCGCGAGGAAATCACCAAGCTTGGTTTGCATGCGCGACCACTGGGCCATGGCTTCGTCATTCGAACGGAATGCGCCAACCTGAACCACATGGGTGCCGGACGTTGCAGCGCCGGATGATGTGGCTGCGGCGGTAGAAGCCGGACGCACATTGCTTGGCTTGACGCTGACGGTGGCTGGAGCCGGATCGGCGGGTTCTTCCGCTGTCGGATTATTATCGAGCACAGCGGCGTCTTCTTCTGCCAGCGAGGCAAGCCGGTCATTGACCTCATCGCTCACATCAGCGGCGGCCTGTTCGGCCTCGCTCGCGAGCGTTCCGATCGTGTCGCCGACATTGCGCTCAACCGGCGCTTCAGGGCCCTCGGCAAGCGTCGTCACCGGATCGCCACTCTGGCCATCGATCGCGTCATAGACTTCGCGTTCGACAACCGGCGTTCCGTCCTCGGCGGTTTCGATTTTGATCGGCTCGGGGTCAGCGGCGACATAAGGCGTTTCAATGGCGCCCCCATCGCGGCCGACTTTCATGCCTTGCTTGTAAGCAATCCACACGACCGACACGAAAGCGCCGATCATGACAATGCCCATAATCAGGACGGCAAAGCCTGATAGGCCGCGATCCTCTTCTTCGTCGTCGAACTCATCATATTCCTGATAGTCTTCTTCGAACGCTTCTTCTTGTGCTGCATTTGCCATGATCTTAATTCGCTCCTTCGCAAGCGCTGATGAGTGCGCGCCCGAACCGCTCCCCGCTTATTTTCTCAACCCGCCAACAATCGATGTGCTGGCTACCAAACGACGCCTGCAACAAACCAGAATACAGGCCCAAAATTTTGTCGCGCACCACAACGCCGAATCGGTGCGTCCGCGCATTCTAGCACCCTATGGGCGCAAGGCGGAGCGTTACCCGTCAAATTCGACGCTTAAAAGGCGGCGATATTCGCGAATGGCGTAACGGTCGGTCATCCCGGCGATATAATCACAGACAACCCGCGCCAAACGGGCCTCGTTTCCACTTTCGCCAGCGCCCTCATAACGCTCGCGCCACTCCGGCGGCAATGTTTCGGGCTCGGAGAAAAACAAGTCAAACAAAGATTTAATGATTCGCTTCGCCTGACTGCGGGCGCGATTGACCTTGTAATGGCGATACATGTTTTCGTGCAGGAACGCCCGCAAACCGCTCAGGTCTTTTTCCATGTCTGGGGAAAACGCGCAGTAAGCGGACTTTGCCCGGCGCACGGCGTCGGCATCGCCGGGCGGGTTCGCAGCAAGACGCCGGCGCGTCTCTGCAAGCACATCCTCGACCATTGCGCCAATAAGATCAGACACCGCTTCGGCGATCAGGATGTCGCGCGGCGCATCCGGCCAGCGCGCTTCCGCCGAGCGAATGGCGCGGCCGACCAGCGGCAAATCCCGGGCTTGCGCAAAATCGAACAGCCCAGCGCGCAACCCGTCATCGACGTCGTGATTGTTATAGGCGATGTCATCAGCAATCCCGGCGGCTTGCGCCTCGAGCGAGGGATAGGTGTCGAGCCAGAGATCATGCGCCGCTGCATATTCGACAATCGCAGCGGGCAGCGGTTCTTTCTTTCGCGCCAAGGGGCCGGTCAGCGGGCCATTGTGTTTAACCACGCCCTCCAGCGTCTCCCAAGTGAGATTAAGGCCGTCAAATTCCGCGTGGCGGCGTTCCAGCTTGGTCAGCAACCGCAGAGTCTGGGCGTTATGATCGAACCCGTCAAACGGCGCCATGCACTCCACCAGCACGTCCTCGCCCGTATGACCGAACGGCGGATGACCGAGATCATGGGCCAGCGCCAGCGTTTCCGCGAGATCTTCGTCGAGCTTCAGGCTGCGCGCGAGGGTCCGGGCGATCTGCGCCACTTCAAGGGAATGGGTCAGGCGTGTGCGGTAATGATCCCCCTCGTGAGAGATAAATACCTGTGTCTTGTGCTTCAGTCGCCGGAACGCGACGGCGTGGATCACCCGGTCGCGGTCGCGCTGGAATGGCGTGCGGGTCGCGCTTTCGGCTTCGGGATAGAGCCGCCCTCGGGTCTTTTCCGTACGCGCGGCATAAGACGCCAGCGGCGCCGGAAACGCCATGGGCGCCTTTGCATAAGCCGAATCCGGCATGTTTTCGGTGATCTGGCCCTGTAGTCGCACTTGAAGCTCCACCCCCGCCAAGGGATTTGCATTAGCCTGCTGGCCGTTTTGTCCGCCGATTCCATCAAGATTGCTTGGGCTAATATAGGGGTTCTGGCGAGAATTGCGCGAATTTTGAAGCTCTCATCCTGGATGGGATGCAGCATCTCCTCCCCCATGCAAATGGGGGAGGTGTCACGAAGTGACGGAGGGGGGGTTCTATAAGGCGAAGAACCCCCATCCCCGGCTTCGTCGGTACTTCCCCCGCAAGCGGGGGAAGACAAGCCCCTCGAAATGTCGGATCGGACCGCTTATGTTTACGACTTCAGAAGTAGAGTGTTGAAATGTCCGTCACAGAGACCACGCCCGTCACCGTATCCGCCCGCGCCGCCAAGCGCATCGCCGCGATCCTTGCCAAGGAGCCCGAAGGCGCGAAGCTGCGCGTCGCGGTCGAAGGCGGAGGCTGCTCCGGCTTTCAATACAAATTCGACATTGTCCGCGATCAGGATTCTGACGACCTGGTCCTCGACGCCAATGGATACTCGGTGCTCGTCGATACGATGTCGGTCGAATATATGGCCGGGTCTGTGATCGACTTTTCCGACGAACTGATCGGCGCGGCGTTCAAAATCGAGAATCCGAACGCGACGGCGGCGTGCGGCTGCGGGACAAGTTTTTCGCTTTGAGCATACTGAACGCCTTGTCGAAGTTAAATTCGACGTGCATGAGACCGTATCAATTGCTTTTTGATTGGCAGCTTAAGCGAAAGGTCGAGAAACTTTCCGAAGCAGACGCCGGTGTAGTGTTAGCTTTGTTGATTGACATGAGAAACAAAACTCTCGCTGATACTAACAGCGATGTTTTCGCACCAATCAGCGTTTTTCGCGATCAGCTTGGTTCCAACAGAGAATTGGGCATGTTGATATGGCCATATATACGCCGAAATGGACACAATAAATTCTTTGATATAGCCTCGCGTCTGTTTATGCTTTTGACGCAACGGCGCGATGAATTTCCGTCAGCAATATGGAAAAAACTAGCTGTGAGCACCGATCTTATTCCTGAAGCTGCACGCAGTTGGGAACGCAAGCATAACGAGATGTTGCGTATCGAAGATTACAAAATGGTTCCTGCTGACCTACTCTTATAATTATGGCTGCTGACGCTTAATCCGAACGTGAGCTCATTACCTATTAGCGCCCGCAATAATCGGCGCCAGCGTCGGCCAATGTTCCTCTAACGCGGCTTTCGTGGCGCGATAGCCGTCAGCGACGGCCTCATCATATTTCTTCCAGTCGCGCAATTCGACGCCGGGCACGTCCGGCGCAATCATGATGTCCGCCGGTCGCGGCGCCACCACATGTTCGCGGCGCGCGGTGGCTGAGCGCATCAGAAGAGAAATGATTGGCGGCGCAGCGCCAAAACCATTATTGGCGACCCACGAGAAAAATCCCGGCGGATTGCGAAACGCCTCAATATCGATGACGCCCTCGCGCGCCACGTCAACGCCGATGGTGAGGCCGCGATGGGTCGTCGTCATGATGTCCGTTGGAAAATTGTTGACCACCGCGCCATCGACCAATAGCGCATGATCGTCAATCACTGGCGGCAAAATCCCCGGCAGCGCAATCGACGCGCGCAGGGCATTGCGCACCAGCCCGCGATTGTGAATTCGCGCCATGCCGTTGACGATATCGGAAGACACGCAAAAGAACGGTATCGACATGTTCTCGATGAGCTGATCGCCGAAGTGATGTTCAAGCCGTGTTTCGACCCGCCCGCCCCGGGTCAGCGCCACCACGGGCAACACATGGTCGCCGAGCGGGTTTGACGAAACGAACGCATCGCGAATGCGCGCATCCATTTCATCTTGCCCCCAACCCATGGCGATACAGGCGGCGACCACGCCGCCCATGGAGGCGCCGCATAAAAAATCTATCGGCACGCCTGCTTCGCGCAGGGCGCGCACGGCGCCGATATGCGCGTAGGCGCGGGCGCCGCCGCCAGAAAGAACCAATCCGACAGACTTGCCGGAAATAATCCGCGCCAGCCGGTCAACGCATTCGTCATTGCGTATGTTGATAACGCGCGCGGCTCCAATGGCTTCCATCCATTCCGCCGTGCGGCCAGAATGGGCGCCCTCATGCAGCATGACGAGATCGACCAGCCGAAACTTGCGGGCCCGGGCGCCGTCTTCAGAGGCAAGCGGAAACGGTTTTGAGGGCCGTGCGTCACGGCGGGCCAGCACCAGAAACCTGTCCGCATGGCGCGTGACAAAACGATACCAGGGGCTGCCGTCCAGGCGGGTCGCCAGCAGTACAACATCGTGAGCGTTTTCAACCTGATCGAAGGCGCTGGTCGACGGCGGCTCGTCCATGCAGGGGTATGACGTGACATTGACTTTATACTGCGCAATGCGCTTGGCGAGTTCCCTGACCCGCGCATCCACATCGATCGACGGCGATGTTGCAACCAGCGCAAAAATTCGCGGCGCCGACTTTTTAAAGCTGTCTTTCGGGTGGCGCGAGCGCGACAGCACAATCCGCGCCAGCGCAGCGGCGAAATCGCCATGTTCGTTAATCAGCCGGTCAACTTCTTTTCGCGGGATAGTCAGCAATTCCGTGTCCCGCAAGGCAAAGACGCTGGCCGAGTGCGGTTCCCCGGAGAGCAACGACATTTCGCCCACGGGTTCTCCCGCCCGAACATAACCGACCACTTCATCGTCAGCGCCATCGACGCCTTCGCGAACGACAATCAACCGGCCCGTCAGATTGATATGAAGCGCATCCGAGGTCGCGCCTTGGGTGAACACTTCCCAGCCGCCAGCCAACGATTGCCATTGGCTCGCCTCGGCAATGGCGTTGAGGGTTTCTGCGCCAAGCCCGGCGAAAAAAGGAAGATTGCGAAGGCGCGCGCGAATGTCATCCATATATGCGCGATGTCTAGCGGGGTTTGGAATGGCGCGCCAGCGGCGCCTCCTCCCGCCAGCTTAATTTAGTTTCTTTGTCTCGACGGGCGCCGTTTTAGGCTCTCCGGCCTTGTCAGTTTTCTTCTGAACGCCGGGCACAGGCGCGACTTCTACGCCTTCATCGATCAGGGCTTTCACTTCCCTGCCAGACGCTTCGCCGTAAATGGCGCGCTCCTGGGTTTCGCCATAATGGATCTTGCGCGCCTCTTCAGGAAACTTCTCGCCCACATAATCGAAGTTCTTTTCGACATAGTCGCGTGCGCGCAGAACGGCGCGCGCCATATCCTGCTGGATGGAGGCCAGACGCTCCTTGCGTGAGCCATCGCGGCGGGCGACAGCGGGCGCCATGACAGCTTTGCGCACTTCGTCTGAGCCGCAAGACGGACAATCGATCAGTCCTTTTTCAGACTGAGAATCATAGTCGGCGCTATCGCGAAACCAGCCTTCAAATTCGTGGTCGGCATCGCACAACAAACGGTACTTAATCATGGGGATACAATGGTTACTTTGCAGGATTGTTCAAGGGCGAGATTGGGAATGCGTGAGCGGACCTCACGCACAGCGGCGATATTGATCGGTGCAAAAACGAGGCCGGGCTCGTCAGCCGGGGCTTCAGCGAGTATCTCGCCCCAAGGGCCAATAATCAATGAATGGCCGTAGGTCTCGCGTCCATCCTCGTGGGTTCCGCCTTGAGCCGGCGCCAGGACAAAGGCCCCATTCTCAATTGCGCGAGCGGTAAGCAGGGTTTTCCAATGGGCCTCGCCAGTTTGTCGCGTAAAGGCCGCCGGCACACAAAGCATTTGCGCCCCCGCTTGCGCCAGCCTCCGATACAGCGCCGGGAACCGTACATCGTAGCATATGCTTAGGCCGATCTTCGCAAACGGCGTCTCAATTAGCACGGCGCCTTCGCCGGGCTTGTAGACATTCGATTCCTTCCAGCTTTCGCCATTGGGAAGCTCAACGTCAAACATATGCAGCTTGTCATAACGGGCTGCGATCTTTCCATCCGGGGCGAAGAGAAAGCCGCGATTGGCGGCGCGGCGGTCGCCGATTTTCACCGCCATGGAGCCGATCAGCAGCCATATGCGATGCTTTAGCGCGGCGGCGGAAAACGCCTTGATCTCTTCAAGCCCGGATTCTTCCGGCAGCGTCTCGAACATGCGGTCGGCTTTACGGTCGATAACATTAGTCATCTCGGGCGTCGCAATGAAAGTCGCCCCAATGCCTGCCGCTTCCGCGATCAACGCGCATGCATCGGCGACATTGCGCGACCGGTTGATGCCGGAACGCATCTGGACGCAGGCCGCCAGAAATGAATCGTCTTTAGCCATTCAACAACGCATCCAACTTGCCGGCGCGATCCAGCGCCGCGAGATCGTCAAAACCGCCCACATGATTGTCTCCGATGAAGATCTGCGGGTACGTCGTTTTTCCGTTAGACTTTGCCAGCATTTCTTCGCGTTTGCCTTTGTCATAGGCCGCAGAGATCTCCGTCGCCTTTACGCCCTTCTTGTCGAACAGCGCCAGCGCCCTGAAACAATAAGGGCACAAAGGCTTGGTGTAGACGACGACTTTCTTCATTTATAACTCCGGTTTGTTCCTGGCGCGCTATATGGCGCCAATCCCGCCTTTTACAACGCGCGCCAGCACCAAGGCGTCGACTTGGGCCGCGCCGGCGCGCTTCAACGCACGCGCGGCGGCCGACAAGGTCGCTCCAGTTGTCAGCACATCATCGATCAACACGATGTGAGCCCCTTTGACCTCTTTTTGCGCAGTTTCGTTTCGGATACCAAAGGCCCCAGACACGTTGCGGCGGCGCGCCTCGGCAGACAGATCTTTTTGCGGCGGTGTTTCGCGACGGCGGACAAGGCCGTCAATCGACAGCCCTGTTCCCAATTGTGAAGCGACGCTGCGCGCAAGCAATAAAGATTGATTGAACCGGCGCGAGCGCAGCCGTTTGGGATGCAGCGGTATCGGCGCCAAGATTGAAGATTTCGTCACCATGGGCGCGCCGGCCCGCGCCATCCAGGCGCCGAACATGGCGGCCAATTCTGTTCGATCACCGTGCTTGAACCCGACAATCATATGATGACTGGCGTCATCATAAACCACCGCCGCGCGGGCGCGATCAAAGTCTGGCGGATAGGCGATGCAGGCCGGGCATTCAACCTCAACGCCATATTCAGCCGCAAATGGCACGCCGCAACGCCGACAGCAGGGATCGTCAATAAAGTGCGCTGCGCTCCATGCGCTTGCGCTCAGCGCGCCGGAAACCGCAACCTCTTCACGCGTCACAGGGCAATGTGGCGGCATTGCGAGATCGAGCGCCATGCGCCCTGCCTCCGCCCCCCATTCATGTAATCGGCTGACGATTTGCGATTTCATTCGCGATAGACTAACGCCGCCACAGCAAAACAGCCACCCAGCCTTATGACCGCGCCGCCCGAAATTTTTGACCGCAAGCTCTATGCCCGCCGCCGTGCACGAGCGGCGAAGGCCTTCGCGGCGCATGATTTTCTGCATCGCAGAGTGATGGAGGACGTCATTGACCGGCTGGAATCGGTGAATCGCAGATTCCCTTTTGCGGTGTTTGACGGCGCCGGAGAGCTGATCTCCCAGTTGACGCCAGCCTGCGGCGTTGACACGGCGCTCTCTCTGGATTGCGCAGCCCAGCGACTGCCGAAGCGGGGCTGGCGCCTGCGAGCCGATCTGGAAGCCCTTCCCATTAAAGCGCAAAGCCTCGATCTTTTCGTTAGCATGCTGACGCTGCATACAGCGAACGATCTGATTGGCGCTCTCGCACAGGCGCGCATGGCGCTGAAGCCAGACGGGCTTTTTATCGCCGCCATTTTTGGTGAAGACACGCTCTCTACCCTTCGACACACGCTCTATTCTGCGGAAACGGAATTGACCGGCGGGGTCTCGGCACGCATCGCTCCTTTTGCAGGCGTCCGCGAATATGGCGCAGCTCTGCAACGCGCGGGCTTCGCACTGCCTGTGGCCGACATAGACAAAATCACAGTGACGTATGACCAGCCCCTGAAATTATTTGCGGATTTACGCGGTATGGGAGAGACCCGCGCATTGAAACAGAAAGCAGCGCCATTACGCCGAGAGGTGTTGATGAGGACTATGAACCGGTTTGCCGAATCCGGCGGAATTGAACATTTTGATATTGTTTATCTAACCGGCTGGGCCCCGCATGAAAGCCAGCAGAAACCGCTGGCCCCAGGTTCCGGAATTACGCCCCTGAGAGATGCAATTAAGGGCGCATCCTGACGATGCAAAGCATGGTTGCGCCTAGTTGTTCTGCATTGCTTCGTCGATCGTGCCGTACATCTCGCTGGTCGTATTCGTGAAAGCCCTAACCGATGCAATGATCGCTAAAAAGATCAGCGAGACGATCAGACCGTATTCGATGGAGGTCGCACCCGATTCATCGTCGCGAAAACTATTTACGCAAGCGGAGAGGCGCCTTCGCAGCGTACTGAATGTTTTGTCCAACACCATCACAACAAGTCCCTTAGCTGCGCCGCCAACGGCCGATCTGCTGGCGGCATCTCCATCTTGATCAAGCCATCCGGCCTGACCCAGCGAAGCTCCTGCCCTTCCATCGAAACCGGTACGCCCTTCCATTTCCGGCAGACAAATAAGGGCATCAAAAGATGAAAGTCCCCTAAATCCTCGGACGCAAAGGCCGCCGGCGCCAAGCATGACGCCTCCGTATCAATGGCGAGCTCTTCCTTTAACTCACGCACCAAAGCCGCTTCCGGTGTCTCGCCCTCTGCGAGCTTACCGCCTGGAAATTCCCACAAACCCGCGTGGGCTTTTCCTTCAGGCCGGCGCGCCAACAAAACCTTCCCATCCCGGTCTATCAGCGCACAAGCCGCTACGAACAAAAGCTTCGCCACAATCTCGCCTTAATTTCTACGCCGCACTCTTTAACAGAGGACTGGCTTTTCCTTTAAAATGTTTCAAGTTTGGGTAAGGTGCGGTTAACCATCCTCTACCGCAATGTATCTTCCTCAACCCGAACAGAGCCTGCGTCGGCATCGGGCAACACAAAGTTCGGATCTGATAAGTCTGGATCAGAAAGATCCGGCGGCGCAGCGCTGGAGGGCGCCTGTTCTGCACTTGGCCGGAAATACACAACCTGACTTTTCTCCTCAAGCTCGCGCAACGAATTATCGATGGTGCGCATGCGGAGAAAGTGCTCGATCGGCGCGCGAACCTGACTCAAAGGCACCGCTTTCGTTGAGCGGCGGTCCAGCACTTCGAGGATGTGCCAGCCGAACTCCGTTTCAAAAGGCGGCGCCAGCTCGCCTGGCGTGGTCGAGAATGCAATGCGCGAGAAAACAGGCGTCATCATCGCCCGGGTAAACCAGCCAACCTCGCCTCCAAGCGGCGCCGTTGCTCGATCAATCGAGCGCTCCCGGGCGAGGACGGCAAAATCAGCGCCGCCAGCAAGCAAATCCAAAATCTCCGTCGCCTCTTCACCGGTTCGCACCACAATGTGTCGCGCGCGCACTTCGTCACCAAGAACCGTGACATCGGCTTGCGCCTTATAGAGCCGTTCAACAGTGCTCGGCGTAACGCTCTGTTTGACTTGCGCGTCCATATAGGCCGACGCCAGCACCCGGTCTCGAGCTGCATTCACGCGCCGGGCGACGCTCGGGCTGCGCTGCATGCCGTCATCCAATGCAGCCCGCGCGAGGAGACGCTGCTCGACATAGGATTCGACCAAATTTCGCTCAAACGCCGTGCGTGCAGTCAGTACTTCATCGGGGCGGAGCAATC
The DNA here is from genome assembly GCA_021604585.1 of Hyphococcus sp. Classification (GTDB taxonomy): domain Bacteria; phylum Pseudomonadota; class Alphaproteobacteria; order Caulobacterales; family Parvularculaceae; genus Hyphococcus. Next base: position 37,932 of record BQJG01000024.1, on the reverse strand, counting down.
CGCCTGCCCGTGCAGTCGCCTCGATTTCCGACAAATGCACATAACGCCCGTCAATTCGGGCCAGGATCGGGTCATCTTCATCAACCGGGGCCCTGGCGACAGACGATCCCGTCCCATCAAGCGATGGCGCTGTGCGCAATACGTCGATGATCCACAAACCGGCAATAACCAGAAACGCGCCTGACAAGGCGCTGTAGGCCCGCCCGGTCCGGGTCGGCAGCCATGCGATCAGCCCACGAAAGGCGATGACGGCGATCTGACCTACATAGGCGAGCCCAGCCAGCGCCTGTCGCGTTAGCAGTTTAACAGCGCGCCAAAGGGCTGAATCAAGGGCCGCCGCCACCCGCCACGTGGTGATGGAAAACTTCCCCAGCGCCCGGGCTGCGAAGACAATTCCGGCCCAGATGAACCGCCCCAAGGCGGAAGCGCCAGACAGCAGGAATCCGGCAAAAGCGCGCCATCGAGCTGGCGCTTTGGCTCCATCCGCATCCTTGCCGCCTTGATCAGGCTTTGGCGTTTCCATCATGTTCCATTCGCTGTATGCGACATTTTCCGCGTTCGTTGACAGGGCCTTAGGCGCTTACTATCTCTCCCACGCCCCTATCGGGGCGCTACATTTCCCAACCGGCCGATGAGAGGCGCGCCCCGCGCTGGTTTGACGAGGGGTCGCCATCATTTTCATCGCAGCACGAAGGCATAAGTCCTCATGGCGTTACTCGGTATCGCACGTAAAATCTTTGGCTCATCCAATGATCGTCACCTCAAGCCTTTATTCCGCCGCGTGGAGGCGATCAATGCATTCGAAGCCGATCTCGCCAAGCTGACCGATGATGGCCTGATTGCTCAAACTGAAAAGTTAAAGCAGCGCTTTAAGGAAGGCGAATCTCTGGACAAATTGCTGGAGGAGGCCTTCGCGACGGTCCGCGAGGGCGCCAAGCGAGCCCTCGGCCAGCGCCATTACGACGTCCAGATGGTTGGCGGCATGGTGCTCCATTTTGGCGATATCGCTGAAATGAAGACGGGTGAAGGCAAAACCCTGGTCGCCACCCTGCCTGTCTATTTGAACGCCCTCACCGGCCGCGGCGTCCACGTCGTGACCGTTAACGATTACCTCGCCAGCCGAGACGCGGAATGGATGGGCCGGGTCTACAGCCAATTGGGTTTGACTACGGGCTGCATCGTTCACGGCCTCAATGACGAAGAACGGCGCGCAGCCTATGCCTGTGACATTACCTACGGCACCAACAACGAATTTGGCTTCGACTATCTGCGCGACAATATGAAATCCTCGCTCGAACAAATGGTGCAGCGCGGACATCATTACGCCATCGTCGACGAAGTCGACTCAATCCTGATCGACGAAGCCAGAACGCCGCTGATTATTTCTGGCCCGACAGACGACAAGTCCGAACTCTATATGACGATCGACGGGTTCATCCCGCAGCTCACCGACGAAGACTACGAAATTGACGAGAAACAGCGATCGATCGCCCTCACCGAAGAAGGCAATGAAAAAATCGAGGGGCTGCTGAAAGAAGCCGGCTTGCTGCAAGGTGAAAACCTCTACGACTCGGTCAACATCTCAATCGTTCACCACGTCAACCAGGCGCTTAAGGCGCACAAGGTTTTTCAGCGCGACAAGGACTACATTGTTCGCAATGACAAAGTGACAATCATTGACGAATTTACCGGCCGTATGATGGAAGGGCGGCGCTGGTCCGATGGCCTGCACCAAGCGGTGGAAGCGAAAGAAAAAGCGCAGATCCAGCCCGAAAACCAAACTCTCGCGTCGATTACCTTCCAGAACTATTTCCGTCTCTACGAAAAGCTCGCTGGCATGACCGGCACAGCTATGACCGAAGAGGCCGAATTCGTCGACATCTACAAACTCAACGTCTTTGAGATCCCAACCAACCGGCCGATCGCCCGGGAAGACATGGACGACGAGCTCTACATGACGGCTGAGGAGAAATACAAAGCCATCGCGCTACAGATTGCTGATTGCGTCAAGCGCGGCCAGCCCGTGCTCGTCGGCACAGTCTCTATCGAAAAGTCGGAGCACCTCTCGGCGCTTTTAAGCGACAAGAAGTTTTACAAAGACCTGGCCAAAACCCTTCGCGAACGTGCGAAGGAATTGAAAGACAAGGAAGCCGACCTCAAGAATAAGCTCGAAGATCAGGCAAATTACCTGTCTGAACTGGGCGACAAAAAAGAGCCCATCCCGCATAACGTTCTGAACGCACGTTATCACGAGCAAGAAGCGGAAATTGTCGCTCATGCCGGCGCGCCAGGTGCTGTCACCATCGCCACCAATATGGCCGGCCGTGGCACCGACATCCAACTCGGCGGTTCGGTGGACATGCAGTTGATGCAATCGCTCGAAGAAGGCGACGACGAAGCGACCATCAAGCGAAAACGCACGGAAATCGAAACGAAAATCGCTGCTGACAAGCAAAAGTCCCTCGCGGCGGGCGGCCTTTTCGTCCTCGCCACAGAACGCCACGAGAGCCGGCGTATCGACAACCAGTTGCGCGGCCGTTCTGGCCGTCAGGGCGATCCCGGTACGACAAAATTCTTCATCTCTGTCGAAGATGACCTCATGCGGATTTTTGGCGACGGCATGGAGAAAATGCTGAAGCGCTTCGGCATCCGCGCTGATGAATCCATCGAACATCCGTGGTTCACAAAGGCTGTCGAAACGGCGCAGAAAAAAGTTGAACAACGCAATTTCGACATGCGCAAAAACGTGCTCAAATTCGATGACGTGATCAACGATCAGCGCCGCGCAATTTTCGACCAACGCATCGAGTTCATGTCGACCAATACTGTTGATGATATTATCGGTGATATGCGTCAGCAGTTGGTCGACGATCTCGTCGCCGCACATCTACCCGCAAAATCTTACGCCGAGCAATGGGATGTTGATGGGCTAAAATCCGAGCTTAAGGAAGTCTTCGCTCGCGAGTTCCCCGTCGATGAGTGGGCCAAGGAAGAAGGCGTCGCGGATACCGAAATCGCTGAACGGCTTATCGAAGAAACCGACAAGGCTGCCGCCGCTCGCGCCGCAGAAATTGGCCCGGACATGATGCGCCGGATCGAAAAAGCAATCCTCCTGAATGTGCTCGACACCAACTGGCGTGAGCATTTGCAGATGCTAGACCATTTGCGCTCGGTGATCTGGCTGCGTAGTCACGGCCAGCGCGATCCAGTCAATGAATTCAAAACGGAATCCTTCGCGCTGTTTCAAGATTTGCTGGACGGGCTGCGCCGCGACGTCACCCGGCTATTGATGCAGGTTCAGGTGCGCGCGCCTGAACAGGCGGTCCCGCAACGCCGCGAAATTCCTATGACCGAGACCCATGTGAATCCGAACACCGGCGAGAACGAAAGAACCGCCGAGCTTCCCCGTTCGCGACTTTCGGCCGGCATCGGCACCTTAAAGGGCCTCGCGCGGACGCAAAGCGTCGATGCAAACAATCCGGAAACCTGGGGCCGCGTGCCGCGCAATGGTCCCTGCCCCTGTGGTTCGGGCAAAAAATACAAACACTGCCACGGATCGATCTAACGCAGCAAAATTTGACAAAAAAGCCGGGCGCGAAGCCCGGCTTTCTCGTTGCGATCGAAAGTTCGTTACTCCCACCAATATGGCGGCCGCTGATGGTTACCGGTGACCTCTTCGTTCAACGTCGCGGCGTCATAGAGACGCCCGTTTAGCATCACCTTGCTGATTTCATCCGTATTCGCGATGTCATCAAGCGGATTTGCGTTGAGAACAATCAGGTCAGCCAGCTTGCCGGGCTCAAGCGATCCGATATCTTTTGAAAATCCGAGATGCGTCGCCGGCGTAATCGTCGCCGCCTTGATCGCTTCCAGCGGGCTCATGCCGCCGCGCGCAAACGACCACATCTCCCAATGGGCGGCGATTCCATCCTGCTGACCGTGCGCGCCGATGGAAACCATCACGCCGCGATCTGCAAGCATTTTTGCGTTCATGGCGTTTACTTGATCGACATAATCTTCCTCGGGCGCTTTTTCGCGGCGTGCGGAGTCTGCGGCAAGCCGGCCCGGAGGCGCGTGCTTGGAAAGCAACGGATGCTTCCATACATCGGTCGCTTGCCGCCAATAGGGATCGCCAGCCGGCCCGCCATAGGTGACGACCAGCGTCGGCGTGTAGGCGACGTGAGTCTGGCTGTAAAAGCTCAGCACATCCTCATAAAGTTTCGCCTGCGGGATGTTGTGCTCCACTGACGAATTGCCGTCAGCAATGAGCGACATGTCCATATGGAACAGCGAGCCGCCCTCGGGCACCACCTCGATGCCTTCATTATTCGCAGCGACGGCGACCTGCTGGCGCTGTTCGCGGCGCGGCTGGTTGTAGTTCTTGATCGAATGCGCGCCCTGTTTTTTGAGACGGCGCACATGGGCCAGCGCATCTTCATAGCTGTCGATCACCGCATAAACGCTCGCCGCCTTGGCGCCGTAAACAACCTCGCCGGAAGAATAGAGGCGCGGTGCAAGTATCTCGCCCGCGCGTTGATATTCCGATGCGGAGAAAATGTGACTCGCCTGATTGGACGGGTCGTGGATCGTCGTAACGCCCAGCGCGAGATTTGAATGCGCCGACCAGTTTTGTTGCGGGATAATGTCGTCCGTCCCTTGCGGTCCGTGCGCGTGCGCGTCGACAAGCCCCGGCATGATCGTCTTGCCGGAAAGATCGACGGAAGGCGTGTTCGCCGGATAGGTCATCGAAGCCGCCGAGCCAATGGCGCTGATGCGATTATTCTCGATCAGGATGACGCCGTTTTCGATCACGCCGCCATCTTCGCCCGCCATGGTAATGATCCGCGCGCCGGTAAGCGCAACCGTGCCTGTTGGCTTATCAGCATTAAAGGTAAGCGAAAGATCTGCACCTTCTGTCGGTGGCTCATAGCCTTTAGACTCATCATCCTCGGCTTTCGGCGCCGTCGGCGTCATATCCGCTACGCGCGCCGAGAAAAGCGTTGGGCCGAGCGACCAGTTCAACTGACCTCTCGACCAATTGATGTAGGTGGCGCCATCGCCACTCGCTTTCGTCACCGGCAGTGCTGAACCGGAACGCCCGGCGCCGGCTTTCTGCGGTCCCGGCGTCATGGGCATGACAAAGGCTGCATAGTTTTCAACGAAGGCCAGATTGCGCCCGTCTGGCGCCGCCTGAAACTCGGTGATGAGGTCACCAGATGCGTGTGTGCGCAGATCGTCTCCAGCAAGGTTGACGCTCACCAGCGACGCCGTATCGCCGTCGAACCGCGTCATGAACACGCGATCATTGCCAACGGCAAAATGCGGGTTAGAACCGTCATCGGTAACCCGCGACATGGCCCCGCCCCCGGACGAGATGGTGTAAATCCCCGGCGCTTCCGACCAGTCAGCGCCCGTCAGATAACCGCCGGTTCCTTTTTCAAAAGTGATCGTGCGACCGTCAGGCGAAAAGCGTGGACGGCGATAATGGCCCGGTTCTTTGGTGACAGCGCGCGCGGACCCGCCGCCAGCGCCAACAACGCGAATGGTTCCGAGCTCCGCATCCGTCCAGGAGACAAAGGCAATGCGCCCGCCATCATACGACCATGATGGAAACAGCTCGAAGCCTTCGCGCGCATTGGTCAGCCGGCGCGGCGCGCCATTGGGCAATGTCTTCACATAGAGTTTGCCGAGCGATTCAAACACGGCGCGCTTGCCGTCCGGTGAGGTCGACGCGAAGCGCGGCATGGTGGTCTTGAAACTATCGGGAGCTACATCAACTTGCGGCCGTGGCGGATCAATCACCGCGCGTGTGTCGGCGACATGAAATGGAATTTCCTGCACGGCGCCGCTGGTGATGTTCAGGCGATGAATTTTGCCGCCCGCCCAGAACACGATGGTTTTTGAATCCGGCATCCAATCCATATTTGGATAGGCGCCCTGCACCGCCCAAGTCTCCTGCATGTCTTGATCAACATCATCATAGAGCTTGCGGGTTTCGCCTGAGTGCAAGTCCTTCAGATAGAGTTTTGACTTGGCGCGTTCGCGGCGGACAAAAGCGAGATATTTGCCGTCAGGCGATGGAGTCGGCCGCACCGCGCCGCCAAGACCAGATGCGGCGGTTTCAATGTCTCCGGTCGCCAGCTCATAGCGATTGATGTGGAACAGATCGCCATTTGAATCCTGCGCATATTGAAACGTCGCGCCCGGCGTGATGTTTTGCGAATAATAAATGTATTTTCCATCGGCCGAATAAATCGGCTCGCCTAGTTCCTTCTGGTGAGTTTCACTCGGGCGCTTCACGAGCTGCACGCCATCGCCGCCAGAAATATGATACAGCCAGATTTCGCCAACACCGAGTGAACGCTGCGTGGTGAAGTGCTTGCGCGCCGCGAGATACTCCCCATTCGGCGACCATGTCGCATTGTTCAACAGGCGGAATTTTTCCTTTGTAACCTGCCGCATGTCGGAACCGTCGGCGTTCATAATCCAGATATTGTCACCGCCGCCACGATCTGAGGTGAACGCCAATTTCGATCCGTCTGGCGAAAACCGCGGCTGCATTTCCCAGGGGATGCCGCTAGCGATGGCGTGCGCTTCGCCGCCGCTGATCGGCATGGTGTAAATGTCGCCGAGCAGATCGAACGCGATAGTCCGCCCATCCGGACTGACATCCAGACTCATCCATGTGCCTTCGCGAACATCAATATTGACGTCGCGCGTCGGCAATGGCGGCGCCGCCACATCCCATTTTTCTTCTTTTTTCTCAGCGCCATCTGTTGCGGCGTCATCTTGTGCAAAAACGGAAGCAGGCGCGAACGCCAAAAAGGCCAGCAGGCCAAATGATTTTTTCATGGATTTAAACCCCGGATGATTCCCTCTGGGGTGAGCCTAATGTGCAAAACCCCAACGCTACAAGCCTAGCAGGGGCGATCACCTGATTTGAACGCCAGAATGTCATCAACCCAGGCAGGCACGATTCTGGAGGCCGGGCCGTAACGCGCATCGGAAAACAAATATGCATTTTCGGAGGGTTCAAGGTTGAGCTCGATTGTAGGCACGTTCAAGGCCCGCGCTTCTGCGGCAAATCCCGCAGCAGGATAAACTGAACCCGACGTTCCAATGGAAACGAATAATTCCGCCGCCATGATCGCATCCGCAGCGTCGTCCATATGCCGCGGCATTTCGCCAAACCAAACGACATGCGGGCGCATGGCGCCGGTCCGCCCACAGGCTGCACACTTCGATTCAACAGAAAGATCATGACAGCATATGCAAATCTGGTCACAAAGCGCACATTCGGCTTTCAACAATTCGCCGTGCATATGCAGAACGTTTTGCGAGCCGCCGCGTTCATGCAGATCATCGACATTCTGGGTGATGAGCGTCAGCGCGCCGCCCAACGCAGCGAGCTCTTTTTCGAGTTTCGCTAAAGCGACATGCGCGGCGTTTGGCTTTGCGTTCGGCAAACCGCGCCGGCGCTGATTATAAAAATCATGCACCAGCGCGGGATTGGCGGCGAACCCTGCCGGTGTCGCCACGTCGCGATAATCGTATTTCGCCCACACACCATCCTTGTCGCGAAACGTTGCAACGCCGGATTCGGCGGAAATGCCGGAGCCAGTCAGGATGACAATATTGCGCGGCGGCGACACGATATGATTTACATCGCCGGCGCGTTCATAAAGTCGAGCTTGCCCACATCACCGCCGAGATGGCGAATAATGAGATAGGCGGCTGTTGTGTGGAAATACAGATTAGGCAATACGAAAGTCTGCAGATACCCCGCACGAGTAAAGGTCATTTCACGGGGGCCCATCGGCACGGTGATGTTGCCTTGCGGGTCTTTGTCTAAATCCGCATCCGATAGTCCCGCGATAATTTTCTGGGCGCGCTCGACACGGTCATACAATTCTGAAAAGCTCGCCTCCTTGTCGTCGAAAGTTGGAATTTCTGCGTCCGCGAGGCGTGAAAGACCGCGCGCCGAAATTTCAGTGGCGAACTGAACCTGCTTTTTCAGCGGGTGCATATCCGGCGCCAGCCGCCATTCCAGAAACACGCTTTCGGCGACATCTTTGCTCTTAGCGTAAACGGCGCCTTTTTTGAGTGTTCTTTCCAGCCCGCCAAACATCTGGCCGGTCGCAGTTCTTGCAATTGCAGATAGGGGTAAGCTCATGGGTCTCTCCTTTTCATGGCCATTTTTATGGCCGGTAGCGCGAAAGATCGGATTTGACATTGCCAGCATCAAGAGCCGATGACAGTTTGATGGAAAAAGTGATCTATCCGGTGTGACGCTTCGATGACAAAGACGCCCGAAAAAAAGAAAGTGCTTCTGGTCTGCCTCGGCAATATCTGTCGTTCGCCGGCGGCAGAAGGGATTCTGCGCGCGAAAGCGAAAGAGCGCGGTTTGCGACTTACGATTGAGTCGGCCGGAACGGGCGGCTGGCACGCTGGCAATCCGCCCGATGCGCGCATGATCAAGTCAGCGGCGAAACGCGGGATCGACATTTCCTATCAACGCGCGCGGCAAGTTGATCTCTCCGATTTTTATCAGTTCGATTATTTGCTGGCGATGGACTTGTCGAACCATTCGGATCTGCTTGATCTGGCGCCGCCAAACCGGACGTGCGACATTCGTTTGTTTCTCGACTTTGCCGATGGAGACGTGCGTGAAATGCCCGATCCCTACTATGGCGGCGGCGATGGATTCGAGCGCGTGCTGGACCTTATCGAAGCCGGTGCTGAAGGGTTTCTCGATCACATCGAAGATGAGAGCGAATAGCTGGCTTCTATCTCATAAGCGCTCGCTTCATTGCCCAGGCGCGATGAATAGAGATGAAATTCATTGACCGGAAACGGCCCGCAGGAAAACAATCCGTGCATGGCGCAGTATTGCATGACCGCGTCCTGACTGGCGCCGCGCAAATAAGCGAGCGTCACATGCGGTGCGAATTTTCGTTTCTCAAGTGCAAAGCCGCTGCGCCGCAGCCCTGTTTCAACCTTCGCCTGCAAATGTGCAAGCTCAGGCGATGCATCAGCGCCAACCCATAATGCGTGCGGTTTCTTATCGCCAAACGAGCCGATGCCTGACAGGCGCAATTCAAACGGCGGCAGATTGATCGCTGATAGCGCATCCACCGCAGCCGAATAGCCATGCCGGTCGGCCTCGCCGATAAAAGCAAGCGTCAAGTGAAAATTATCGACCGGCCGCCATCGCGCACCCTCAACCCCATATTGGATCGTCGAGAGCGCATCGGCGACAATTTCAGGAATTTCCAGAGCGACGAATAAGCGGTGCATGGCGTTTCTGCGCAGTTGTTTTATTGACTTCAATCTAGCAGCATTCGCGCGCAAATCGAAATTGGGAAGATACATTGACCGCTGCACCACAACTTTTCTGCCTCGGTTTCGGCTATACCGCCCGCGTCTTCGCCGAGACGCTCCGCGCGCAGGGTTGGCGCATCACGGGCACAACAAAGTCGGGCGGCAAACAACAAGCGATGATCGCCGACGGCGTCAATGCGCATCTGTGGGATGGCGGCGACCTTGCCGATTCGGTTTTTGACAGCGTCGGCGCCGTGTTGATTTCAACGCCGCCCGGCCCACAAAACTGCCCGGCATACAAAGCCGCGTCAAAGACCATCGCAAAGCGCGCCAAGCAATTTAGGTGGATTGGCTACCTCTCAACCAATGGCGTTTATGGCGATCATGGCGGCGCCTGGGTCGATGAAGACAGCGAATTGCGCGGCGCCTCTCCGCGCGCTTTGCGGCGCATACGCGCGGAACGCAAATGGCTGGTTCTCGCGGCGCAATATGATTTACCGCTGATCGTGTTCCGCCTGCCGGGGATTTATGGACCGGGCCGTTCTGCGATCGACAGCGTTCGCGCAGGAACCGCAAAGCGCATCGTGAAGCCCGGCCAAGTGTTTTCACGCATGCATGTTGATGACATTGCTTCCGCGCTAACGGCCAGCATGAACAATCCTCGCGCGCACAATCTTTATAATCTCGCTGACGACGAACCCGCGCCGCCGCAAGACGTTGTCGAGTATGCTTGCAGCCTCATGAATGTCGATCCGCCGCCGCTCATGCCGTTTGAAGACGCCAACCTTTCAGAAATGGCAAAAAGTTTCTATACGGACAACAAACGCGTCTCCAACGCACGTATGAAGCAGGCGCTAGGCTTCGCCTTGCAATTCCCGACATATCGCGAAGGTCTTGCTTCCATTCTCGCGAACGAACCGAAAGCGAATTAGCTTTCATCATCCGCCATTTCGGAATCGCCTTCGTCATCCGGCGCTGCGGCGGCGTCTTCATCCCACTTCTGAATGCGGGTGATGACGCAGCGGCGGTCAAAGCCAGGCGTGTCTTTCACGATGATCACATCGCCGCGCGACACGCATCCGCCCGCGGGGCGGCTGTCGATGCCGATCGCCATCGCCGAACGGAACAGCCGGTAGTCGCAAGCGCCCGCCAATTCGACGCGATACCAATCACTGACACTGCGCTTGAGCAGGACGACATCATCTTCGCCCTTAAGACCTTTCCAGCCATTGATGCTTTGTCCGAAGCAGATATTGCGGACTTCCTCGCCAATGCGCGGGTCGGCGTTCGCGCCCTCAGGTTCTTTCGCGAATCCGGTTGCGCTAAACAGGGCCGCACCCAGACCGGCGGCGGCGATAAACGATACCCTCTTCAACATCTTCAATTCCTTTCTCGCGCCCAGCATGGCGGATTCTAGCACATCCCGACTGCGGGCGGCCTACACATTCCCGTAATCCTGACCAGTCAGATCAGTGTGAACACCAGTGTTTATGCGGCCTTTAATGCCCGTATGGAAACCACATAAAGAAATCTTTATATGCCTATTGGCGCCGCGAGACCCCCCTGTTATACGCCGCCCTATTCGTTTCATTCGATAAAGGACACACTTCATGACCGCCCAGAACGATTATTTCGTCAAAGACATAAATCTCGCCGATTATGGCCGCCGCGAAATTGAGATTGCCGAAACCGAGATGCCGGGCCTGATGGCGACGCGTGAGGAATATGGCAAAGCCCAGCCGCTGAAAGGCGCGCGAATCTCCGGCTCGCTGCATATGACAATCCAGACCGCCGTTCTGATCGAAACCCTGCAGGCCCTCGGCGCCGACGTGCGCTGGGCCTCGTGCAATATCTATTCGACCCAGGACCATGCCGCCGCCGCCATCGCCGCCGCCGGCACGCCGGTCTTTGCGTTCAAGGGCGAAAGCCTCGAGGAATATTGGGATCTCGCCGACAAGATTTTTGAATGGCCGAACGGCGAAACCGCCAACATGATCCTCGACGATGGCGGCGACGCGACGCTCCTTATCTTGCTCGGCGCCGATGCGGAGAAAGACCCGTCCCTGCTCGACAATCCATCGAACGAAGAAGAGACCGCGCTTTTCAACACCATCAAGCGCCGCTTGGCCAAACAGCCGAACTGGTATTCGACCGTCAAAGCCAACATCAAAGGCGTCACCGAAGAAACGACGACCGGCGTTCTGCGTCTTTATCAGCGCCAGAAAAAAGGCACGCTTCCCTTCCCGGCGATCAACGTCAACGACTCTGTCACCAAATCGAAATTCGACAATAAATATGGCTGTAAGGAATCGCTGGTTGACGGCATCCGCCGCGGCACTGACGTGATGATGGCCGGCAAACTCGCCCTTGTCGCCGGCTATGGCGATGTGGGCAAGGGGTCTGCGGCATCGCTTCGCGGCGCCGGCGCCCGCGTCATGGTGACCGAAGTCGATCCGATCTGCGCGCTGCAGGCGGCCATGGACGGCTTTGAAGTCGTGACCATGGAACAAGGCGCGCCGCGCGCCGACATCGTCATCACCTCGACTGGCAACAAAGACGTCCTGACCGTTGATCACATGCGGTTGCTGAAAGACATGGCGATCGTCGGAAATATCGGCCACTTCGACAATGAAATTCAGGTCGAGGGCCTCAAGAATTTCAAATGGGCGAATGTCAAAGATCAGGTCGACATGATCACTTTCCCCGATGGAAAGCGCATGTTGCTGCTGTCTCAGGGTCGTTTGCTGAACCTCGGCAACGCCACCGGCCACCCGTCTTTCGTGATGTCCGCGTCGTTCACCAACCAGACGCTGGCGCAGATTGAACTGTGGACCAAGGGCGATCAGTACAAAAACGAAGTTTATGTATTGCCCAAGCATCTCGACGAGAAAGTTGCCAAGCTGCATCTCGACAAAGTCGGCGCGATGCTGAGCCAGCTCACCGAAGAACAAGCCGATTACATTGGCGTGCCGGTCAACGGTCCGTTCAAATCCGACCAGTACCGCTACTAAATTTCCAACCGCTTTCCGCGGGTGTTCGAGTTTTGGATCAGCTGGGCGCACTCCGCGCCCGCTGGTTCACAATTCACCGGCAAATAACTATTCTTGTGCGTGCCTTGTGTCGACACCCATGCCGGTGACGGCTCCCATGAGCATTTGGCGAAAACTAGCTTTGCTTTTCCCACGTCGTTTTTGACGATACGGTAAAGACAAAGAACCCGCCTATGTCATTCAAAGCCATTAATAGCGTTGACGTTCATTCGAGGCGCCTCCCCTATTTTCATACTGGCAACAGTCAGTATGATTTCACACCTATGGGTCAGCGATCAAGCATCGAGGACGCAACATCGCCCTGGCGGCGAGTCCTAATAATAATGCTCCTCTTAATTTGCTTGCAAATAGGGATGCCTTCGCACGCTCGTGACGCAAAATGGCGAATAGGGGATTTGGCGGAATGGTCGTCGCCGGAGCTGGACGATTCGGATTGGGCGGATTTTAGTGAGTTTCAGAGCGCGCCAAGCGGCGCATTCTGGATAAGGTATTACCTAGACCTTGGCTTCGACACCAACACAGAAAATCCAGCCAATATGGTCCTCGACTGCAGCGGGACTGGCGCCTTCGACGTCTATTTCGACGGTGCGTTGCTGGGCTCTTCCGGACGGGTTGCCAACGTGACCGCTGTTGAAACTCCTGGTTCCCTAAAGTTTGCGGTCAGCGTTCCACAGCCATTCCTGACGACAGGAGTGCATGTGGTCGCCCTTCGCGCATCCGCTGCAAAACTTTCGTCACCGGCAGACTTTCGACTAACCTGCAATCTAAAAAACAGCGACGACTATATGGGCTCCATAATTTTCAGCATGCTCTTGCTGGGGTTTTCTGGAGCAGCGTCGGCAATTCTATTGCTCTATTTTTTGTTCGCCTTGCCGTCTGTTCGGCAACGCGCGAGCTCACTTGCAGCATTATGCGTAGCGATTGCCACCACCCTCCTCGCGACAACGGAGGCGTCCTATCAAGCAGGCTTTACCGATTACACACAAGCTCTTGCAAGCGACGTCATCGCCCAGCTGTCGGCATTGGCGATATACTTTGCGCTTCCCGCAACGGTGCTCTTGCGCCTGAACTTGAAGCGAAAAATAAGGTGGCTCTTAGGCGCATGCTTGCTACTCGTGCTATCACTAATTCCATGGAACATTACTTCGTTCGACCATGACGCACGCGCGTTTTTAAGCTTGTGCGTGTTATGCATCGCTATGTGCCTCACAGCAAAGGGCTCAACATTTCGCCAGAGAAGCATATTCGCCGTCACTTTCACGATCTGCTTTATTGGAATCTTTGTCGACCCACAAAATCTGTATGTATTCCTTGTCATGCTGGCCGTATTCCTGTCCGCAAGCTTGGTTGATCATCTGCGCACCCAGGAATTGCAGGCCAAACAAGCCGAAGTCACGGCGGCGAGACTTGAAGCAGATCTCATACGGCGAAATATTCAACCTCATTTCTTGATGAACTCCCTCACTGTGGTCAGCGAATGGATTGAAACCAGCCCCTCATCCGCCCTGGCGTTTATCGAAGGGCTCGCGAAAGAATTTCGTCTTCTCGCCACTCACTCAGAAAAAAAACTGATACCCTTGCAAGACGAATTGTCATTGTGCCGTACTCATCTTGAATTGATGGGGATGCGCCATGGCCGCAATTTTGAACTTCTCACAGAGGGGCTCGATGAAAATGAGCCTTCGCCACCGGGATTATTTCACACGCTCATTGAGAACGCCTTCTCTCACAACCGGTACACCGATGATCTGGTAATTTTCTCACTCACCAGACGAGCAGACAAAAACGGCATTCAGTACGAATTTAGGGCTCCCCTCGGAAAAAGCACAGGGCACGCCCACTCGTCCACAGGTGCGGGCCTGCGTTACGTGCGCTCCCGGCTTGAGGAGAGCTTTTCGCAGCGATGGACCTTGAATTCATACAGTGAGGGAGGTGCGTGGATCACAGATATTCGCATTGCGAAGCAATAGCGATATAGTCGCTGAATGAAGGTACTTTCTATCGAAGACGAGCCCGTCATCATCGCGCGCCTGAAACGCCTAACAACGGCGTTGCTCGGGGACAAACTCACTTTGTTCAAAGCATTTGAATCGGTTGATGAAGCGCTCGCTCATGACGGAGTAAGCGAGTTTGATCTATATTTGCTCGATCTAAACCTTCATGGAGCTGATGGGTTTGAGTTTTTAAGAACGTTCACGTCTTACGCGGGACAAACCATCATCGTCTCGGCATATAAAGAAAAAGCCGCACTCGCATTTGACTACGGAGTCGTTGACTTTGTTGCAAAGCCTTTCGACCAGGCTAGATTAGCCTTGGCATATGAACGTTTCTTCGACGCTTCGAACAGGAAGTTCTTCCCGCGATTTTTATCGTTTCGCAGTCGCGGTCAAACGACTGTCGCACCGCTAGACCAAGTGGTCTCAGTTACCGGGGCGGATAAGTACTCTGAAGTCACTTTGAAATCGGGTGAAACGTTGCTTCACGACAAGTCTCTGCAACAACTAGAGCAGTCGCTTCCAAGCAATTTTGAACGAATTCACAAGTCCCACATCGTGAGGTGGGACCAGATTCAATCAATCGAAACACAAGTTGGCAGCAGATATTATGTCCGTTTGAAAACTGGGCAACAGCTGCCGGTCAGCCGTTCTCGCTACAAAGAAATACGAGAACGGCTAATTTAGCTCCAGACTAAAGCGCTAAAAGTTAAGCTTCAGACCCAGCCCGACAGTGTAGGCGTCATAGTCAACATTTACATCTCCGGATCCAGCGGACCCCTGGAGCGTCATCGTTGTACCAGACGCTTTGAAATAACGAAGATCTGTAAACACCGACACGCGTTCAGAGACTGCGACATCAATCCCGACCACACCTTGAGCTGCAAAACTGGTAGCGCTGTCGTTTAACGAGTTCGCCCCGTCTGAGATGTCTGAAGACAATTTGGCAACCCCGACACCAGCGCCGATATATGGCGTAAACCTGGATGCGTTTTCAAAATCTACAAACCCGTTCGCCATGAAACTCAGCGCGGAAATACCGTTTCCGGCAACCGGAACACCGCCGCCGTTCACGGTGTAGTTGCGGACGTCGCCGCCGCCACGCCACGCTGTTTCACCCTCAAGGCGGAGGTTAATCCCGCCCGCATTGAACGACCGGCCGATGGCCCCCGAAGCGTAAATTCCGTTATGCAGTTCAAATTCTGCGGCGAGTCCCGGGGCGCTAAACTCTTCTTGTTCGACTGCGCGAACACCGAATTGGCCGGAGGCGTACCACGAGCCTTTATCTTCTGCGGCAGCTTGTCCGGCCGCCAGCCCCCCAAACACAATGACGATCGATGCAACTTTCAGCATCACTTTCTCCTTGAACGATTGAAACTAGTGAGGACGTATCGCCGCAATAATGAGCGCGACAGCTCGAACTCGTGAAAGGCTCGCGGAGGGCGTGATCGGCTCAAAGGGCCGAAAGCTAGGGCCGCCACCACTTCACACCCTCTTGCTACATCTGTAACAATACATTACAGTGCGACTACTGTAGCACGGGGGCGTGCTCCCAGTTTGCGTTCCGAAAAGCGCCTTCCGGCTGCGCGGTCCAAGACTCAGGCTTCACCTGAACAGCTTGTGCCTTCACTTGAAAGGAACACTCTATGACATTGTTTCGCTGGATTGTTGGGGCGCCTGTTGCGGCGCTGATTACGGCCGGTCTGTTTTTGATGATGGCGTTTTTGATACGGGAAAAGATGGTCGACTTACCTCAGCCGACCGAGCGCTTGGACATCAAAATCACGGCGCAAAAAACGGACAGCCCCGATGAGGGTCCCAAACCGCCCATCGAAAGGCTTAAGCAGAAGCCGCCGGAAACCGAGTTTGAATTTCCCCCGGTCGATCGAACCGGTGGTCCGACGATCGATCCTGAACCGTTCCAAATAGAACGCAATCCTCCCACGGATCCCGGCGTCGTCGTCGGCCCAACCATCCGTGTCGCCCCACCCTATCCGGAAAACTGCCGGACCCGCGGCATTGAAGGGCTGGTCGTGGTTCAGTTCGACGTGACGCCCGAGGGCAATGTGGTCAATCCGCGGATCGTCGACTCGCCGAACGCCTGCTTTAACCGGCCCATCCTCAAGGCGGTCTCCAACTGGAAATATTCCCCCGCCAGCAGCGGCGGCATGCGTTATGGCGTCGTCGAACGATTCAGTTTTCAGCTGGAAGAATAAGCGCTTAGGGGCCGCAAAACTGTTGAAAAATTCACACAACTGGCGGCCCCAATCATCTCTTTTGCCCTAGCCGCGCCCAACGAACACAGTACATATTGTGCAGTTCAAGAGCCGGTGACACAAAATATCGCGAATCTGCCTATCCATTGATTGGGGAGAGCATAGGCGCGAAATAAACTGGCGCGGACAGGATGCTCGGGATGCGGCTTCACGCAAAAACTTTGATGTCTGGTTCGTTTCTGGCGGGCCTTGGGAATGCGATTTACGCAGCACCCGCCCTCGCACAACCCTCTCCCGCGACGGAAGCGCTGACGGGCGCGGGCATTGACCCCTACCTCGCCGGCGCGGCCGGCGCCGTTGCTCTCGCTGTCGCAGCCGTGGTCTGGGCGTTCCGGGTTTCCGCCGCCACCCGTCACCAATCGCTGCACTGGTCGGACAAGCTGGCTGAAATGGAAGCGCGGCTGGAAAAGTCAGACTCCGTGCTTTCCGCTCACCCCGGACTCGTTCTCGTCTGGGAAGACGATACGGATTCCCTCTCCACCGGCTGGGGCGCGCCGAAAATTCTTGGCGGACCGGCTGCGCTTGCGTCGCTGCTCTCTTTTTCCAAAGAGGATTCCGAAACGAAAACCGCGCCGGTTGACCGGCTGTTGAACGCGCTCGGCGCCTTACCGTTGCAAGATGACGATGCGGAAAAGCCGGAAACCCTCCGTGAGAAAGTGAAAAACCTGCGCGCCCACGGCGTTGCGTTTTCCGGCAATGTCGTCACGCCAGACGGACGCTCCATCGAGGTCGACGGACGCGTCGCCGGCGGACAGGTTGCCTTATGGATCACCGACCCGGCTGTGCGCATGGCCGAAGACGGCGCGGTCATCGGCGCCTTTCGCGAACGTGCTGTGGATTTGCATGGCGCTCACGCGCTGCTTGAACGCTCGCCCGTTCCCGCCTGGCGGCGCAACGCCAATCTCGAACTCGTCTGGGTCAATCGAGCTTATGCCGATGTGGTCGAAGCGCCCAGCGCAACTGATGTCATCAAACAACAGATAGAACTCGACAATTCGATCAAAAAACTAGCAGCGTCGGCGGCAAGTGAGCGCAAAGCCAATGAAGGCCGCGCCATCATCAACTCACGCGGCGAACGGCGCGTCTTCCGGATCGTCGAAACGCCGCTGCATGGCTCCGGCGATGCGGCGCTTGGCGGCGTGGCGCTTGATGTGACCGAACTCGACAAGGCGCGCAGCGATCTCAAGCAACAGATCGACGCAAACCAGCGCACGCTGGATCAGATCCAGACCGCCGTTGCAATTTTCGGCGCCAGTCAAAATCTCATTTACTACAACCGCGCATTCCAGGAATTGTGGTCGCTCGATGACGCTGTGCTTTCGGGCCGCGTCTATCACGGCGAAGTCCTCGATCATTTGCGTCTTAAGGGGCGCTTGCCCGAGCCGTCTGACTTTGATGAGTGGAAAGAGCATCAGCTCGCGCTTTATACTGAAGGCTTGGCCGAACCGGGCTCTGAGCGGCTTGGCGGGGCGCCCGATGAAACATGGCATCTTCCGGACGGACGGACGTTGCGCGTCGCGCGCCTTCGTCATCCGCTGGGCGGCGTCATGCTCGCATTTGAAAACATCACTGAAAAGATAACGCTCGAAGCGCAGTTCAACACGCAGATCAAAGTCCAGAAAGCGACGCTCAATAATCTCGCCGAAGGTGTTGCAGTGTTCGCTAGCGACGGCACGCTGCGGCTTTATAACAAGGCGTTCCAGAAATTATGGCGGCTTGATCAGCGCCATCTCGATGCGAAACCGCATGTGGACGGCATCGTCGACAATCTCAAGAAACTTGCCCGCGATGCGGATGCATCCTTCGACGCCCTGCGCCGATGCGTTGCCTCGAAATCCCATGAAGACCGCCAGCCGCTTGAGCTGCGGGAAATTCGTCTCGCCGACGGCCGCACGCTGGCGATCGGCACCGAACCCCTGCCCGATGGCGCGACGCTGGCGCATTTCATCGACGTCACCGACTCCAAAGAACGCGAGAAAGAACTGAAAGACCGCAATGCGGTGCTGGAAAATGCGGATCGCCTGAAGTCAAAATTTGTCGATCACGTTTCCTATCAGTTGCGCACGCCGCTTTCGACCATTATTGGTTTTTCAGAAATGCTCGACGGCCAGATGTTCGGCATGCTGAACGACCGCCAGAAAGACTATGTCGCCAGCATCTGTTCCGCGTCCTACCATTTGCGTGACCTGATCAACGACATTATCGATCTCGCCGCCATTGATGCCGGGCAGATGGATGTCACCTTGCGTCAGACCGATATTCGCAAATTGCTTGAGAGCGCCGCAACCTTCGCCGCCCTCAAAGCCGAAGACACGCAAGTCACCCTGAAAGTCGACTGCCCGAAAGATATTGGCGAAGCGCAGATTGACGACAAACGCATCAAGCAGGTGCTGTTCAATCTTTTGTCCAATGCTTTCGCCTATACCGGAGCCGGCGGCACAGTGACGATCGGCGCACGCCGGGTCGGCAAAGCCGTCAAAATCTGGGTCGCCGACACCGGGCGCGGATTGTCTCCCACGGATCAGGCGCGCGCCTTCGATGCGTTTGAAAGCCGCGGACCCAGCGCTGGCGCCGGCCTTGGTCTTGCGCTGGTTGAGCGCTTCGTGAAACTGCACAATGGCTGGGTCCGCATGGACTCCCATGAGGGTCAGGGCGCGACCATCACCTGTTTTCTGCCCGAACCCGTCTCCGCAGCAGAAGCTGCGCCGGCCAGCGAGGAAAAGCCTTCCGCGAAAACCGACGCCAAGGCGACTAAGAAACCTGCGAAACGCCGCCGCGCTAAAGCGGCGACGAAGGGCGAAGACCCGACGTCGCGTCCGCAAGCCGCTGAATAACGCAAAATAGCTGTTTCCTCTAGTTCAGCTAGCGCGCTAAGGTGCGGCCATGTTCTTGTTGCCTGTCCTTGCGGTGCTTGCCGCCGCCGAAACGGTTGATCCGCGCTACGCGGATTGTGTTCAACTGGTCGACGCCGATCTCGAACTCGGCCGCATCGCCGCACAGCAATGGGTCGGCGAAGGCGGCGGCGCGGAAGCGCGTCACTGTCTCGCGGTCGCCGATCTGCGGGCCGGCTTTCCGAAACTCGCCGCGCTACGCCTTGAAGAAATTGCCCAGCGCAACGATGCGGGCGACGATTATGTGCGCGCCCGCCTGTTGTCGCAGGCCGCGCAGGCCTGGCTCGCAGCCAATGAAACAACACAAGCCGAGGCCGCGCTCGATCAGGCGCTGGCGCTCGTTCCGGACAGTGCTGAACTCTATCTGACCGCGGCGAAAGTCTATGCCGCTCAGGAACGCTGGCAGGATGTCATCACCGCGGTGAACAACGCCGAAGAAGGCGGCGCCGTCAGTGCAGAGACATTTGTGTTGCGCGGGCGCGGGCGTTTTGCAGTCGGCGCCTACGAGTCCGCCGCCAATGATGTGGTCGCAGCGCTTTCACTCGATCCGGTCAATATCGATGCGCTTGTGCTGCGCGGTGAGCTTGCGCAAACAGGCGTCACCATCGACGTTTTCTTCGAGCCTCCTCAACAATAGGTTCAGCCGAACTTAAAAGAGGCTCGACGGGCGCGGGAAATCACCCCAAAGCGTCGATGTTAACGGTTGGTTAAGGATTGCATCCTCCGATGCCCTAGCGCATTTCCGGAAAAGTGTGACGCGGTTTTCCGATCGGAAATGCGCTAGAATCTAATAATAGGGCGTTTCCGGACGCAAAACCGGGAACCACTTTTTCTCGGAAACGCCCCGGCACATCGGCAAAAGGGATTAGCGCCATGACTAGCGCATCACTGCACGGCAAAACCGCCCGCGAATTGCAGGAACAGCTTGCAAAAGAAGCGCAAGCCCCGCGCCGGCAACGCCGAAACGCGCCTCTTTCGCGCGCAGCAAGACTGCATCTCATCGACATTCTCTCTCGCTGGAGCGGGCCGGGCCTCGCTCTGATTGCGGGTGTTTCAATCTATCTCGCCATTGTCGCAGGCCGCGCCTATCCGGGGCGCGCCGCCGCCTGGGCGCTGATGATGCTGGGGGCGCTTTGGACCTGCCGCCGCTTGCGCAGCCAGTTCCGGTCTGGCCGCCGCCTGACCTCGCGTCCGTTTCGCTGGCGCGCATCCTTTACCGCCAGTCTCTCCGTGCTCGGCGTCATTCTCGCCAGCGCGCCGATCCTGCTTGCTCCCACCGTCGCGCCGGCGGCCTTTGGCGTGCAAATCCTCGCGCTTTCAGTGATCGCCTCCTTCGTCACGGCAATCTTGCTGGCCGCCCATCTGCCGAGCGCTGCTGCGCTGGCCTTGCCGGGCGCCGCCTTTGCCCTGCTTGCGGGCTTTCGCGCGGCCGATTCGGGATTGCTGACAGCGGGCCTCGCCGCATCCCTGCTGGCGGTTTGCGGTTTGTTTCTGGCCAACCGGATACTCGAAAAGTCCGCCGCTGCGCGCTATCCGCGCATGTCACTGCTGCGCCGCGAAGTCGAACGCCGCAAGACGCCATCGGTTGGCGTAGAAACCGCCTCTTCCCAAGCCTACGGGGCCTGATTCCTCTCCCTTACCGGCAATTGCAGCGATTTAGCTTCAAGTCTGTGCGTCAGCCCGATGGGCGCGCACTTTGCCTTCATTTTATTAGACTTTTTCAAAGCCTTTACGTTATGACGGCGCCAACAATCACAATCGCAAAGGAAGCGATATGCCTGAGGGCTTTCTCACCGACACAGACGGTCAAATTCTAGAAGACGTTGTTGCGCTGGCGCAAAAAAAGAAGGTTGGCGATCTAGATGAAAACGGCGTCGTTACGCCGGCGTTCCGCAGCTATCTCGAACAGCTTGTGCTCTACGCCACGGGCGAAGACCAAATCTGGGATGAGCCGCAGTCGCTGCTGAGCCGCGCGGCGGCCGCCTGGAAACATGCGCTGACCCGAAAGCCCGGCCAGAGCAAAATTTCGCTGCGCATCGAAGAAGGCAAAGGCCTCATCGAACGGCGCATGGTTCTCGATATCGTCACTGACGACAAACCGTTTCTCGTTGACAGCGTTTCCGCTGCGCTTGCTGACGCCGGCAAGCCGGTGAGCTTTTTCTCAAACGCCGTCGTCGCCGTCACCCGCAACACATCGGGCAAGCGCGAACAAGGCCAGCAACAATCCGGCATTCGCGAATCCATGATCCATATCGAAATGGATCCGCCTGTTATCGAAAACGAACTTGAAGCGCTGCAGAAAGAAATCGAAGCGGTCATGCGCGATGTCACCATCGCCGTCGATGACTGGGAAGACATGCGCGCGCGCCTCGGCGCCTGTATCGCGCAGCTCGAACGCTCTCGCCTGCCCGGCGTCAAAGCCGATGAACAGCGAGAAGCCGTGCAATTTCTGAAATGGCTTTGGGACAACCGGTTCGCGTTTCTTGGCGCGCGCCACTTTAATTTCGTTGGCGAAGGCTCCGATCTGCAACTGGTCGTCGACAAGGATAAAGACCTCGGCATTCTCAGCGCTCCAGGACGTGATGTTCTGAAATCCACCTTTCAGCCCGACGGCAAGTTAACCCCTGCGGTGGCTGCGTTTTTCGACTCAAGCGAACCGATCATCATCGCCAAGTCGAGCACGAAATCGCTGACCCACCGCCGCGCCTATATGGATTATGTGGCGGTCAAGAGCTTCGGACAAAACGGCATCGCCAATGGCGAAGAACTGTTTGTCGGCCTGTTCACCGCGGATGCCTATAACCGCCCCGTGTCCGACATTCCGCTGGTGCGCGCCAAGGTAGACGCCGTACTGGAGAAAACCGCCTTTACGCCTGGCGGCCACAATGAAAAAGCGCTGATCAACATACTCGAATCTTATCCTCGCGATGAGTTGTTCCAGGCGGATGTGGATACGCTTTGCGAAACATGTCTCGGCATCCTGCGGCTTTATAAGCGTCCGCGCGTAAAGCTGTTCCTGCGGCGCGACCGTTTCGACCGGTTCATTTCAGCAATGATCTTTGTGCCGCGTGACCGGTTCAATTCCGACATTCGAGAGCGCACCGGAAAATTGCTTGCTGACACATTCGACGGACGCATTCATTCCTTCGCGCCATTCTTCGGCGATGCATCCCTCGTGCGCGTGCATTACGTCATCGGCATCAAACCCGGCGCGCCGCAAGGCCCGGGCCTGACGGAACTGACTCGCGCTGTTCGCGAAATCTGCCGCAACTGGAATGATGGCTTGCTCGAAGCCATGCGTGAAGCCCATGACGGCGCCACGCCAGCCTCCTTGCTCGACAAATACGAGCGCGCCTTCGATGCTGGCTATCGTGAGCGCACCTCGCCGGCTGATACGCTCGCGGACATCGCCGCCCTCGAACAATTAAGCGACGCGCCGATGGTTGTGCGCGCCTATCGCAAACCGAAAGACAGCGAGCAAACGGTTCATATCAAAATCTACAAGAGCGGCGCGCCGATGACGCTCTCAAAACTGATCCCAACGATTGAGAATCTTGGCCTTAGCGTGCTGCAGGAAGCGAGCTATCAGGTTTCTCCGTTCGGCGACGGCAAGGATGCGTTGTGGATTCACGATTTCACAACCGAACAAAAAGACGGGCAACCCGTTGCGCTTGGCGACGTCAAGGAAGCCTTTGAGGAGACGATCCTCGCGGTTCTTGAAGGCCGCACCGAAGATGACAGCTTCAACAATCTCGTTTTGACGGCTGGGATCAACTGGCGTGAGGCGTGGTTGTTGCGCGCCGCCGCCAAGCATCACATGCAAGCCGGCTTTGCTTACTCGCAATCTTACATCGAAGAAGCGCTTTCCAATCATCCGTCTATTGCCCGATTGTTGATCGCCGCATTCCATGCGCGGTTCAATCCTGATGGCCCGGCCAATGCCGATGATCGTATCAAAGATGTGAAGGCGGCTGACGACGCCATCGAAGAAGCGCTCAACGCCGTCGCCAGTCTCGATGAAGACCGCATCATCCGCCGCTTCCGCACATTGTTCGCAGCGATCATGCGCACCAACTATTATCAGCGCCTGCCCGATGGCTCGGTCAAAACCTATATCTCATTCAAGGTCGACAGCCACAAGGTCGCCGAGATTCCTGAGCCCAAACCCTATCGCGAAATTTTCGTCTGCGGCCCGCGCGTCGACGGCGTGCATTTGCGCTTCGGACCGGTTGCGCGCGGCGGCTTGCGCTGGTCGGACCGGCGTGAAGATTTCCGCACGGAAGTGCTGGGCCTGGTGAAAGCCCAACGCGTCAAGAACGCCGTGATCGTGCCGACCGGTTCAAAAGGCGGGTTTTATCCGAAGCACCTTCCGGCGACCGGCGATCGCGCTGCAATCTATGAAGAAGGGCGCGAGGCCTACAAGATATTCATTCGCGGGCTTCTCGATCTCACTGACAATATCGTTCAGGGCGAAACGAAAACGCCGGCCAAGATTGTACGCTGGGATGATGTAGACCCCTATCTTGTTGTCGCCGCCGATAAGGGCACCGCTGCCTTCTCCGACACCGCCAATGCGATCTCTGAAGAATACGGCTTCTGGCTCGGCGATGCGTTCGCGTCCGGCGGCTCCGTCGGCTACGACCACAAAGTCATGGGCATTACCGCGCGCGGTGCGTGGGAGGCGGTGAAACGTCACTTCCGCGAAATGGGCAAAGACATTCAAACCGAACCCTTTACCGCCGCCGGTGTCGGCGACATGTCCGGCGATGTCTTCGGCAACGGCATGCTGTTGTCAGAACAAACCAAGCTGGTGGCGGCCTTCGATCACCGCGACATCTTCATCGATCCAAACCCTGATCCTGCAAAATCCTATAAAGAACGCAAGCGGATGTTTGAACTGCCACGCAGTTCCTGGGCGGATTACGACAAGAAACTGATCTCCAAAGGCGGAGGCGTCTTCCCGCGCAGCGCCAAGTCAATCGCGCTGACGCCGGAAATCCGCGCGGCGCTGAACATCACCGCGAAAGAACTTCCGCCGGCCGAACTTATCCAAGCGATCTTGAAAGCGCCGGTGGAATTATTTTGGCTTGGCGGCATCGGCACCTATTTCAAAGCCGAGGACGAAGAAAATTGGCGCGTTGGCGACCGTGCCAATGACGCTGTGCGCATCAATGCTGACGAAATCGGCGCCAGCGTCATCGGCGAAGGCGCCAATCTCGGCTTCACGCAACTTGCGCGCATTGAATATGCGCGAAATGGCGGGCGCATCAACACCGACGCGATCGACAACTCCGCCGGCGTTGATTCCTCAGACCACGAAGTCAACATCAAGATCTTGTTGTCCAACGCGATCGAGCATGGCGAATTAAAGAGCGCGGACAGAAACGCCCTGCTCGCCTCCATGACCGAAGAAGTAGCGGAGCATGTGTTGCGTCACAATTACGACCAGACGCGCGCCATCTCGCAGATGGAGATGAGCGCGCCTGCTGATCTCGGCGTTTATGCGCGATTCATGTCGACGCTCGAGCGCGAAGGCCGTCTCGACCGCGCGATTGAAAACCTGCCTGACGCTGAGCGGCTCGCCACCATGCGTCATGCCGGTCTCGGGCCGACGAGACCAGATCTCGCAGTATTGCTTGCTTACGCAAAGATGTGGCTGTTTGACGAATTGGCCAAATCCGAAGCCATGGACGACCCTCTGTTCGAGCGCGAACTGGTCGCCTACTTCCCGGACGCGTTGCATCAATTCAATCAGTCGATTGTCACACACCAGTTGCGCCGCGAGATCATCGCGACGCGTTTGTCGAATGAAATCGTTGATACATGCGGCGTCAGCTTTGTTCAGCGCGCAGCGGAGACAACGGGCGTCGACTTCGCCACCATTGCGCTTGCCTATGAAGCGGTGCGGCGCATTTACAATTTGCATGACTTCGCCGCTGCGGTTGACCAACTGGACAACGCAGCGCCCGCTTCGCTTCAAACCTCGCTCTATCTTGAAGCGTCGCGTTTGCTCGGCGAGCAAACCTTTCACTTGTTGGGTGATGCAGATGCGCGCGAGCGCCTGTCGCGCCGCGGCCTGAAAGCCGTGGTCGAACAATATCAAGGCCCGGTTGCGGAATTCAAAACCGCCCTGCCCGACATCTTGCCCGCGGATGCCGCTGCCGCGCTCGCTGAACGTTGTCAGGGCTGGATTGATGATGCCGCGCCGGAAACAATCGCCCGCGATGCTGCGTCCATTCCGGCGCTTGAATTTGCCTTCGACATCGTCAACCTCGCGCGCGAAACCGGCTGGTCGAACCCTGGCGTCGGCGGCATTTTCTTTGCTGTCGGCCGCATGTTCGACATCGATGCGGTGCGCGAAAAAGCGCGGGCCGAACCACCCGCAGATCATTTCGACAAGATCGCCATCCGCCAGATCATCGAGGATCTGACCGCGCGCCAACGCTTGCTGACCACGCGCGTGATTGCAGCTGCCGGCGCAGAACCCAAAGGCGCGCCGGCGAAATGGACCGAGAAAGTCATCGATAAATGGCGTGCAGGCGCGGAAGACGCAATCGCTGAGTTTGAGGAAGTCGCCGCCGAACTCGATCTCACCGGCAATGTCAGCGTCGGCAAGTTCACTTTGTTTACGCGCAAACTCGACGATCTGACGAACGAGGCTACGCGCTAAGCCCTAATGCCGGAAATGGCGGGCCCCGGTGAAGACCATGGCTAGGCCCACCTCATCCGCCGCCTTGATGACGTCATCGTCGCGCATGGAACCGCCGGGCTGAATGATCGCCGTAGCGCCGGCCTCCGCCGCCGCGAGCAATCCGTCTGCAAACGGAAAGAAGGCGTCTGAAGCCACGACTGACCCGATGGCCAGCGACTCTTTGGCGCCGCAGGCGTCGGCTGCATCCTGCGCCTTGCGCGCCGCGATGCGGCTTGAATCAAGTCGGCTCATCTGGCCTGCGCCAATCCCCACCGTTGCGCCGTCTTTCACATAAACAATCGCATTTGACTTTACATGCTTGGCGACTTTGAAGGCGAACAGCATGTCGGAAAGTTCCTGCGCGCTCGGGCTGCGCTTGGTGACGACTTTCAATTCGTCCTCGCGCACGGTTCTCGCATCGCGTGACTGCAACAGGAATCCCCCCGCCAGCGGTTTGATCACCATGCCGTCCGAGTCGGACGCCGGAACGCCGCCGGTTAAAAGCAAGCGCAAATTCTTCTTGGCCGCAAATGCCGCTGCCGCCGCGTCATCGGCATCCGGAGCAATGACAACTTCAGTGAATGTCTTGACGATTTCCGCTGCAACGGGTCCAGTCAGCCTCTGGTTGAGCGCGACAATGCCGCCGAACGCCGACACCGGATCGCAACGCAGCGCCCTTAAGTATGCGTCGAGCATAGCCTCACCCATAGCGACGCCGCACGGATTGGCGTGTTTGATAATCGCGACCGCGGGACGATCCGCGCCAAACTCGGCGATGAGTTCAAATGCAGCATCCGTGTCATTGAGATTGTTATATGAGAGCTCTTTGCCCTGAAGCTGCCGCGCGGTTGCAACGCCATATCGGTTGGCGCCCGACCGGTAATAGGCTGCCTGCTGATGCGGGTTCTCGCCGTAACGCAACACAGCATCGAGACGCCCGGCGAGCGTATAGTCTTTCGGGAAAACCTCGCCGTTCTGTTTTGCAAACCAGGCGGAAACGGCAGAATCATACGCAGCGGTTTTCGCAAACGCTTTCGCAGAAAGCCGTTTCCTGGTTTCATCGGCCAGCGCGCCGCTCGATTCAATTTCGCTCAGCACCATTTCGTAATCCGCCGGATCAGTAACGACGCCGACAAAGCGATGATTCTTCGCCGCAGCGCGGATCATGGCCGGTCCGCCAATGTCGATATTTTCGATGCACTCTGCGACGTCACTGCCCTTGGCCACCGTTTCCTCAAACGGATATAAATTGACCACCAGCAATTCGATGCCGTCAATGCCGTGATCGCTCATGGATTGGCGATGGCCTGAATCATCGCGCAAGGCCAGCAATCCGCCATGAACGCGTGGGTGGAGCGTCTTAATGCGCCCGTCCATCATCTCCGGAAACTCGGTGATGTCGGAAACGTCTTTGACCTCAAGCCCCGCTTCGCGCAGCGCCTTCGCCGTTCCTCCCGTGGAAACGAGGTCGACCTTTGCGGCGGCCAGCCGCCGGGCGAAATCGACGATGCCAGTCTTGTCGGAAACGGAAATAAGCGCGCGGCGCACCGGCGTTTGGTCAGTCATAACGAACCCTTATTTGTCTGGCGCCGCCTTAACCTCCGAAGGCCGCACAGGCAAGGCGAGACAACAAGATTCTAGCGATTCGATTTATTGGACGCACGCGACGCGGCGCTGGCGTTGGCGCTGAACTCCGGCACCAGATGATGCACGGCCTCATCAAGAACAGGCTGATCGCCGCGCAGGGCGGCGTCAATCACATCACTCAGGCGCGGGCTCAACAGAGGCAGGTCGATCATTGCGGGCGAGGCCAGCAAAACGCCCTCTGCGCCAGTTTTGATCAGCGCGTCGGTATCGAGGAAGATTTCCTCAAACAGTTTCTCACCCGGCCGGAGCCCGGTGAACTTGATCTCAATATCCTTGCCCGGCGTCAGGCCATAGGCCTCGATCATCCGTTTGGCGAAATCGAGAATTTTCACTGGATCGCCCATATCCAAAACGAACACCCGCCCATCATGAGTGACAATGGTTTCCTCCGCCACATCAAGGCTGGAGGCGAGCAGAACAAGCTGCACCGCCTCACGGGTCGTCATAAAAAACCGGATGATCTCAGGATGGGTGACCGTAACCGGGCCGCCACGCTCTATCTGGCATGTAAAGAGCGGCGCCACGGAGCCGGTTGACCCCAACACATTGCCGAAGCGGACGGTGACAAAACGCGAGTCGTTCTGAGCGACATCCAGCGCCTGCGCATAAAGTTCCGCGATGCGTTTCGTGGCGCCCATAAAACTGGTGGGGTTCACCGCCTTGTCGGTCGAGATGAACACCACGGATTCTGCGCCATGATCGATGGCGGCGTCGAAGACGTTTTTCGCGCCAAGCACATTGGTCAGCGCCCCGGCGCAACGGTTCTCTTCAACGATCGGTACATGTTTGAACGCCGCCGCGTGCAGCACGACATCCGGTTCGGCCCGGCGGAATACGCGGTCGAGATGCTCCATCCGGCATACGTCGGTGAGTTCGGAATGAATGCTCCCGCCATGACCGGCGTCTTTCAGCTCCATGTCAATCTGATAGAGCGCCAGTTCGGAATTATCGACCAAGGTCAGCTTGGCGGGCTCAAATCCGATGATCTGACGGCAAAGTTCGGAGCCAATCGTACCGCCAGCGCCGGTGACGAGAATGTTTTTGCCCGCCATCATTTTTCGCGCCGCACGCAAATCGATCTTGCGTGGCGCGCGCGGCAGCAGTTTTTCGAGATCAATTTGCGCCGCCGGACGCACACGGGTGCGGCCCGGCCTGACGAACGCCTTCAACGTTTTAAAAATCCCCGACATGCTCGCGCCACGTTACTCCTGTCGATTATGCACATCCAATGCGTCCGCGCCAGCGGGCCCATCACAACTTCGCGCAGCCGCAAGGCGTCAGACAGCATCCTGGCGCTGCAACGCCCATTTTACGTTGATCGCCGTTTCATCGCGCCGGTCAAAGGCGCTGGCGCGAATGACAATTTGTTCACATGCCGCTGGCGCGCCGCCCGCGCCGCAATAAACACTCTTGTCCAACAGCAATTCGGAACAATTTGCTTTAAATCGCCACCCCTCTTTGTTGGGCAGCAGCAAAATCACAGATTTTTTGTCGCGCGCCAGCGAGGCTCTAGCGCCAGGGTGCAAATGAAAGCGCCAAATCGCGCGGTCAATCTCGTCGCCTGCACAGCCGGCGAGCATTTCTTCGCCGCGCAAATCTGAGCCGGCAGCGTTGATATAAAGCCGACGCAAATAAGAGGCGCCTTCTGGATTAGAGGTCACAATGCGGCGTTCAAATTCCAGCAGATGCCCGCTCGTTTCTTCACCGCGCCGATGCGATGTTTCACCAAATACAGGCTTTGTCGGGCCGTCAAGAAATGACAGCGCCGTATGCGCGCTGCGCCGTTCAAACGCCTTGCGCCAGTCTGCGCCGCGATGCGCGCCATTGCCGCAATTCACAAGAATGCGGCTGCGGCCTGATGAAAAATGCAATGCGCCGGAACTTTTAAATCCGCCGCTGCTATCGTCGGCGGTGTCAACGATGAGCAATGCGCGCGAGGCCGTAATTTTGTGATAGCCCGAATGGCGCGCAAAATCAGTTGGACCCATATCGGCGCCCGAACCAGTTAGCACGGCGACCAGCGCTTTGGAGTCATCTTCATAGCCGCCATTGAACACAGCGAGCTTTCCATCAGGGCAACGAAAGAACACCGCCATGGCGCTGGCGCGCTGCACCTGATGACGCAAGAACCCCGGCGGTTGAAATCCGCGCGACTCGATCGCCTTGATCAAGGTTTGCAACCGCAGCGCCAGCTTTAACTGGCGCGAAGGGTTGCGGCTAACATGACCGCCATCGGGTCGCAATTGCAGACGCAATTCGCGCCGCGCCATTTCAAGCCCGCGCTCCGCGGGGCCTTCGCAACCGGGCAAAGCATAACCGGCGATGCTTAGGCCCAGCGCCGTCATCAGCCGGTCAAAACCATTGGCCGCACGATGCGCAGAGCGTGCCAGATGCCGCGTTTGCCGCGCCATGCATGACAAAACCCGGCTGCGCCACAATGCGTCCGTTCCTGAAAGGAGCAAGGGATGGTGCGCGCATAGCTGAACCAGCCGTTCCGAGACGTAATATGGCTCCCAGCTTTCCGCTGACCAGCCTTCGTATCGATCCAGCCATGACCGCATCATCGCCCGGGCCGGCGCGCGCCCGTCATCGCCGAGGGCCGAGAAATGACGCAGCCAAGAAAATTCCTGCAGATAAGCGAACAGCGCGCCGTCATGGACCGGCAGATCCCAAAGCTTGTCGAGTTCTTCTTCGCAATCGATGGACTCATTGCCCAGCGCAATGCGTCCCCGGGTCAACGCGAGGGCGACGGCCTTATCCGGTGTGTACGGATCATCTGGGCGAAACAACAGCCGGTCCGGCGCCGGGCCTTTTAGCTGCGCCTGATAAAACGGACTCTCGCCCCATGCCTTTCGGACGCGGGAGATCACATCGCGAGAAGCATTGTTTGAATGTCGAGCCGGACGCGCCATCATCAATCTTTCGGGCGAAGGGCTGCGATATTCGCAGCATAATTGCCATCGCCGCCGCGAAACACGGCAGAGCCCGCGACAAGAACATTGGCGCCAGCGCTGATCGCTCGCGGCGCCGTTTGCGGATCAACGCCGCCATCGACTTCCAGATGAATATCGCGCCCCGTTCGGTCGATCATCTTGCGGATCGTCTCAATCTTTCGGAGCTGCGAAGAAATGAATTTCTGGCCGCCAAAGCCAGGATTGACAGACATCACCAGCACCAAATCAAGATCGTCGATCACCGCCTCAATCGCGCTTGCGGGCGTCGCCGGGTTGAGCGCCGCCCCGGCTTTTACGCCGGCGCTTTTGATCAACTGGATCGTGCGATGCAGATGCGGACCGGCCTCAGGATGAACAGTCAGAATATTGGCGCCTGCCGCCGCGAATTCATTGATGTAAGCGTCGACCGGCGAGATCATGAGATGCACATCAAACGGCAGGTCCGTCGCGCCGCGCAGCGCTTTGACCACCATCGGCCCAATGGTCAGGTTCGGCACGAAGTGACCGTCCATGACATCCACATGAATGAAGTCGGCGCCCGCCACCGCCACTGCGGCGATCTCTTCGCCCAGACGGGCGAAATCAGCGGACAAAATGGAAGGGGCGATCAGAACTCGGCTCATAGGTTCAGGTATCGTGATGCGCTATTGGCGCGCAATAAGGACGGGCCCGAAATCATCCCCATGAACGCATAATTCACAAAGAAAAACCCCGCCTTTCTGGCGGGGCTTTCTGGGGTGGTGGTGCGTTGCAAAGGGCGTCAGGGCGAGCATCGGGATTTTGCTCTTTAGCGTTTGGGTGAACGCCTATGGCCTACGTGATAGGCTTGGAATGGGGCGAAACTAAGACGGTTTCCCCCCAATTGTGTCCAAATTACTGTTTTTACTGGTTAATTTTCGTTATCCATATTTGGCTCCGGGCGTGTCCTGGCTTTGGTTTTCACCGGGATCAAGGCCTTGCGGGTCTTCAGCACACCATAAAGGCCTGCGCCCATGAGAGCGGCGCCGGAGATCAGCCCGCCGATCCACTCAGCATCGAAAAGGCCAACGCCCGTGAGGGCGAAAAGGGCCAGTCCGAACATCACGCCTAGAAACCGCAGCGGCGAAGCGAATGTGCGGCCAACGACTTTTAGCGCGCCTGAGGCGGCGCTGGCGGCCACACGCGCAGTTTTAACCGCGCCTTCTGCAACGGCGTCGGCTACGCGGCGCGCGCCAATCAGCTTGATGAGCCATCCAAGCGCGCCAGCGGCCACCGCCAATAGCGCCCATTTTTTCGGGCTGAGCGGCTTGTTTTCACTGGCGTGATCGCCGGCATGGGCGATGGGCGCGGTCGCCTCAACCGAGACAATCGCCGGATGCGCCGCCGGGTCCATGGTGCTGGCGGTCGCGGGCGAAAGCGCCGCGCTCGCCGCAAGCAGCGATGCCGCCGCCATCAGCGCCGCTTTGCCCTTGCCAAACTTCTTCTCAACTTTGTTCACAGTGACCTCCGGTCGCATGAGGTCTTTAGATGGGCGCCCGGCGAGGCGCTTTCAACGATTCGATTCAAACGGCTTGAAGACTAAAGCGCAACCTCGCCCAGACCGCGCCGCCGGGATGCGGCGATCACCGTATTGCGCAGCAGGCAGGCGATGGTCATCGGCCCGACACCACCGGGAACGGGCGTAATCGCGCCCGCACTTTCCTTTGCGGCTGCAAAGTCTACATCGCCCACGAGCTTATTCTTGCCGTTCTCTTCAATGCGGTTGATGCCCACATCGACGACGATTGCGCCTTTCTTGATCCAGTCGCCTTTGATCAATCGCGGAATGCCAACCGCTGCACAGAGAATGTCAGCATCGCGGCAGACAGCGGCCAGATCTTTGGTGCGTGAATGCGCCATGGTGACGGTACAGTTTTCCGCCAGCAACAGCATCGACAACGGCTTGCCCACCAGGATCGAGCGACCAACCACCACCGCGTTAAGGCCCGACAAATTTTCCTTCCCCGACTTCGCCAGCATCACAGAGCCTTGCGGCGTACACGGAACAAGCCCCGGCTTGCCAAGGATCAGCCGCCCGGCGTTCACTTCGGTCAGGCCGTCGACATCCTTGTCAGGATGGATTTCATTAATCACCCGCTCCGACGCAATATGTTTGGGCAGCGGCAACTGCACCAAGATGCCGTCCACCGCATCATCGTCGTTGAGCTTGCGGACCAGCGTGACAACCTCTTCTTCGCTCACTGTTTCCGGCAGTTTGTGCTCAATCGAACGCATGCCGGATTTTTCCGTCGCAACGCCCTTATTGCGCACATAGACTTGGCTCGCGGGGTCTTCGCCGACCAGCACCACTGCCAGCGCCGGTCGAATGCCATGCTTTTCCTGAAGCGTCGCGACGGCGCGCCCGACTTTTTCGCGCACGGTTTCCGCGAAAGTCTTTCCATCGATGATGACGGTCATGAATTTTCTCCGGCGAGCGCGTTGAGCGCAGCTGCTAGGTCCGTCCCGGTCGAGACGATGGCGATAGTCTTCAAGCGCGAAGTCTCGCCAGAAGCAACACTCAGGGCCGATTTTGGAAGATTTAGAGCGCGCGCGAGAAGTTTGATCACTGCGGCGTTGGCTTTGCCCTTGTCAGGTGGCGCAGTGACCTTGACGGCCAGCCGCTGCTCGCCATCCGCGCCAGTCCACAGACCTGAAATGCAGTTCGATTTCGCGCCCGGCGTGACGCGCAGAAAAATGCGGCGCCCCTCTTCCGTCGGTTCAAAAAAATTCACGCAGCCCGCCGCCAGCGGATCAACTCAACCCGACGCGCCCGGCAATCCACCAGTTCATCTGGCGCAGGAAAAACACGCCGAGCAACAGCACGATCGGGGAAAGGTCGATGCCGCCCAGGTTAGGCATCGCACGGCGGATCGGCCCCAGCGCCGGCTCGGTTAGCGCAACCACGGTGCGCCAGACCATATCGACGAACTGATTGTGGCGATTGATGACATTAAAACTGATCAGCCACGACATGATCACCATGATGAAGACGACCAGCGAATAAATCGACAGGATCGCGTCGATCAGCGAGAAAAACGGCATGGGAATCATGGGCGCGCGGGGCTCCTGTCCATCGGCCTTCCGCACTTAAGGAGTGTCGCCCGGCCATGCAAGTAAACGCGGCTATTCGGCGCCATCCCGGTCCACCGGCCGTCTGGCGCAAAGAAGCGGGCTGGCGATGCCGCCGGCGCGGACAAATCCGACGCCCTCCTTCTCCACGATCAGCAAGGTAATGTCGGCGAAAAAGTCGTCCGGATTGGTGGAAAACGCGGCGCCGTCAGAAGCCCAGACAAGCCGCCCCGCAATATCCGCGACATCCGCTTTTCCCTCCCAGCAGCCCGTATAGGCGCAGACGGAAAATTCGCCACTGCGGCGTGCCGAAATCGCCATCGGCGTGGATTCGCCCTCCGCATTTGCGGCGCAGCCATCCACAGAGCACCAGACCTCCACATCATTGGAGCAGTCCCATATGTCGGGCGGAATTTCCGATTTGGAGGAGGAAACGAGCGCCGCGAGCAACAGCATCAACATCGATTATGTTCCTTCCAAAGCTTGGCCAATGCCAACGAACCGAGCCTAACCGCGCGCCGGTGAAATGGCCAGCGCACGCGGCTTCGCGGAACGAGTGGCGCGGCGGTTTTACGGCGCAGCGCACAATTGACAGGCGGACAAATGCGGACGTAAGACGCCGTTTCCCAAACGGGTTTTCGGGCCCGTCCGGCCATCAGTCGGGGCTGTAGCTCAGTTGGGAGAGCGCGTCGTTCGCAATGACGAGGTCAGGGGTTCGATTCCCCTCAGCTCCACCACTCTTTAGGTGTCGACCAAGTTTATGGCGGCGGGAACCGCGCCAACGCTCACTCATTCGCGCGGTCAAACCAGTCGGCGGCGTTCAGGTGCAAATTATTGCTATGTCCGGCGCCTGAAACGCCAAACGTCGCCTCTTCCGCCACAAGGCGGGCGCCAATGCTGGTGGACATAGGCGCGGCTTGATCTAGAATCACACTTAAATAGCATCAAGGAGCGCGCCATGGCCGCAGACACCGCCCACACGCCGGAAATTGGCGAAACAGAAGGCGTGCGGGAACTCCAGCGCCTTTTCGTTGTTCAAAAGGCCGCCTACGCCGCCGCCCCCTTTCCCTCTTATGAAGAACGCATCGATAATCTCGACCGGATCATCCGGTTAACCGAAGCGAACGAAGAACTATTTATCTCAGCGATCAGCGCGGATTTTGGCAATCGCGCCCGCCAGGAAACAGTGATCGCGGAAATCATTGTTACGGTTTCCGGCGCCAAACAAACGAAAAAGCAACTCAAAAAATGGATGCGCCCGCGCGGCGTGCCGACGCCCTTGCATATGTTGCCGGCGCGCAGCCGGATAGAACCGCAACCGCTCGGCGTCGTCGGCATTGTGTCGCCATGGAATTATCCGTTGCAGCTGGCGTTTGCGCCGGCGCTTGCCGCATTGGCGGCTGGCAATCGCGTCTTGATCAAACCCAGCGAATTGGCGCCGAGGCTTGCCGAAACCATGCGCGCGGCAATCGCTTCTGAATTCGATGAAAGTGTTTGCGCGGTTGTGACCGGCGGCGTCGAAACCGGACAGGCCTTCACGGAAACGCCATTCGATCATCTGTTCTTCACTGGCTCAACGCCCGTCGGCATGCGTGTTGCGCAAGCAGCGGCGAAGAACCTGACACCGGTGACGCTGGAGCTTGGCGGCAAATCGCCAGCCATCATCGACCGAAGCGCTGATATCGACGACGCCGCGAAATCCATCGCCTATGGCAAGATGATGAATGCCGGACAAACCTGTGTGGCGCCGGATTATGTTTTGTCGCCACGCGATCAGATTGACG
Organism: Hyphococcus sp.; assembly: GCA_021604585.1. Lineage (GTDB taxonomy): Bacteria > Pseudomonadota > Alphaproteobacteria > Caulobacterales > Parvularculaceae > Hyphococcus. Next base: position 2,237 of record BQJG01000024.1, on the reverse strand, counting down.
CCACTGCGCAAGCGATTTCCAACGCGGCGCGAACCTTGTTTCCATCCATCGACACGACCAATGACTACACGTCGATTGTTTCAGACCGTCACTTCGCGCGATTGAAATCGCTTGTTGAAGATGCGCGCGATCGCGGGGCGCGCATTATCGAAGTCGGTTCTTCCAACGCGCTGCATCCGCAACGGAAGATGCCGCTGACGCTCGTCATCGACCCGCCGCAGGATTCGGGAGTGATGCAGGAAGAAATTTTCGGCCCCGTTTTGCCCATCCTGCCCATCGCGTCCTCCGATGAGGCGATCTCCTTCGTCAATCAGCGCGACCGGCCGCTTGCGCTATACTGGTATGGCGATGATGATTCCGCGCGCGATCGGGTTTTACAAAATACTGTTTCCGGCGGCGTGACCGTCAATGACACGCTCTGGCATGTAGCACAGGAAAATCTTCCCTTTGGCGGCGTCGGCAAAAGCGGCGTCGGCGCCTATCACGGTGAAGCGGGGTTCAATACATTCTCACACTTGAAACCGGTGTTTTATCAGAGCCGGTTTGCCAGTGCCTCCATCATGCACCCGCCCTATACGGCGAAGACCGACAAAGTCCTCTCCTTCGTCCGCAAAATTCTATAGGCGCATATGAATATCAAAATGAATGGCCGCGAAAAGATTGGCGAGTTTGATTATGTGATTGTCGGCGCCGGTTCGGCCGGATGCACGCTCGCCGCGCGCTTGTCAGAAGATCCTTCCGTCTCCGTCTGTGTGCTGGAAGCGGGCGGACCTGACGACAATCCGTTGATACACGCCCCAATCGGCTTTGCTTTTTTCGGCGACAAGTCTCCGCTCAATTGGCGTTTTGACACCACGCCGCAAAAACATTTGAACGGGCGCCAGGGTCACCAGCCGCGCGGGCGCACGTTGGGCGGGTCAAGTTCGATCAATGCGATGATCTATATTCGCGGCAGTCACGCCGATTATGACCGATGGGCCGCGCAAGGCGCGATCGGGTGGTCGTGGGATAATGTTTTTCCCTATTTCCTGAAGGCCGAAGACAATGCGCGCGGCTCTGACGCCCATCACAGCGTCGGCGGTCCATTGGGCGTTTCCGATTTGCGGTTCAAAAACCCCCTTTCGCAACAGTTTCTTGAAGCGGCGTCGCAATTGCAATTTCCAGCCAATGCAGACTTTAACGGCGAACGTCAGGACGGATTTGGATTCTACCAGGTCACTCAGAGAGACGGCCAGCGATGCTCCGCCGCGCGGGCTTATCTCCACCCGGCCATGGCGCGTGAAAATGTCACTGTCGTCACTGACGCCCATAGCGAACGCGTTGCGTTTGACGGCAAGCGAGCCGTCGGTGTTGAGCTCACGCACAAGGGCGCGCCCAAAACAGCATCCGCGAAACGCGAAGTTATTCTCTCGGCCGGCGCGTTTCAGTCGCCGCAGCTCTTGCAGCTTTCGGGCGTTGGCCCGGCGGCGCATCTGCGCGAACATGGCATAGAGGTCATCGCCGATCGTGCGCAGGTCGGTGAGAACCTGCAAGACCATCTCGACTGGACGGCGCTCTATAAATCAAAATCGTCTGACGCAGTGGGGATGCATTTCGCCATGGCCATGCGCGCCCTGCCCGCACTCTCCGCCTATCGCAAGAAACGCGAAGGCCCGTTCACCAGCAATCTCGCGGAGTGCGGCGGCTTTGTGAAAACCGACGCAAGCGAGCCGGAAACCGATGTTCAGCTTCACTTCGTTCCCGGCCTTGTGGATGATCATGGCCGCAAGAAACATTTCGGCGCCGGGGTTTCCTGTCATGTTTGCGTGTTGCGGCCGAAATCGCGGGGGACGGTGCGCCTCGGTTCTGCCGACCCAATGGCGGCGCCGGCGATTGATCCAAATTTCCTGTCGCATGATGACGATTTGCAGCGATTGAAAAAAGGCGCGCGAATTGTCGAGCGTATTTTCGACGCGCCCGCCATGCAGTCCGCGCGCGGCAAACGCCTCTATCTCGACGAACCGGCGGACGATGCGGCGCTGGAGGCCGATATTCGCGCGCGCTCCGACACCATTTATCACCCGGTCGGCACATGCCGCATGGGATCGGACGCCGGCGCCGTGGTGGATACGCAATGTCGCGTGAATGGCGTCGAGGGGTTGCGCGTCGTCGACGCATCGATCATGCCCAACCTGATTTCCGGCAACACCAACGCCCCGACGATCATGATCGCGGAAAAAGCGGCGGATTTGATTAAG
>BQJG01000023.1 GCA_021604585.1 Hyphococcus sp. | reverse complement strand
CCCTCGCGGAGGGCGCCCCATTCGTTTTGATCGCCGACTAGCCGCGCGGCGTTGACTGTCGCCGTCGCCAGCGCTTCGCGCGGGGTGAGGCCCACTGCTTCGACATAGAAAGCGAGTTCTTCATGCAGGGCGACACCGGCGATGCGATAGGGATTGCCGGTGTCGGTGCCGGCGATGATCATGCCGCCAAAATCGTGAAACTTTTTCAGGTGCTGCGCCATCCGGTCAATCGAGGCGCTCCATTCCGGACTGCCGCCGAAAATTTCCTGCATATGCGGCGCAGCAAGCCAGCCATGTTCGTACTCGCTCAACACGCCGGCGAGCACTGGCCGGTCGAGCAATGCAGGTTCATCGCCATAACGCCGCCAGCCGTCGAACAACGAGGCGGTGGGGATTATCACAAACGCCGCGTCGGCCAAACGTTGTTCGATATCGTCAGGCAGGGCTTCTTCCGGCGTCATCGCGTGGACAATTCCCGACGCGCCGTTGTTGAGACAGTCCTCGACCTCATCGAGCGACGAAATATGACACAGAACCGGAATGCCATAGGCTTTTGCGGCGTCGCTTGCGGCGCGGATCATCTCCGGCGGCATTTGCGGATGATTGTCGCCGAAATCATCGGGACCGGACTCGACCGTGATTTTGATTGCATCAGCGCCCCAGTCGCCGACCCTGCGTACTTCCGAGGCGATATTTTCTGGCGACGTGGCAAGCGTCGTAGCGCGGATTGGCGACAAATCGATGGCGCCGGATGTGCGGATGCGCGAAAGCAGATCCGCGATCTGTTCTTGCAGCGCCTGCGAATAAATCGTCGATACCGGATGCGAACCGGGCACGGTGATCAAGGCGCCAACCGCGAGCAGGCGCGGTCCGGCGATCTCGCCTGACGCCATGCTTGCGCGCAATTCGTCAATGCGGTTCGGCCAGCCTTGCGCCGAGCCGAGATTGAGGATCGTCGTGTTGCCAAAATAAAGATGGCGCGACAGCACTTGCGCCGTGTCGTCGGCATCGCCTTCAAGAATGCCATTACCAAAATGCGAATGCATGTCGGCAAGACCGGGAATGATATAGCGTCCGCTCGCGTCATAGGTTTGTTTCGCGGCGTATTGTTTAGCGAGATCGGCGCCGACGGCGACAATGCGTCCGTCTGCGATTGCAATGTCTTCTATGATGGGCGGTGCGTCCGAGTCCGTATGAATGACTACGCCGCCTGTCACGATCAGGTCGATGGCTTGCGGCGGCTCGGGATTTTTTATGCAGGCGGCTGAAAGCAATAGGCATAGCAGCGCTATCGATCGAAACATATTTTCTCTCCCCGGGCAGCAGGTGGTGGAGCTTATCGCGCGCCGCGCTGCGCGCCAACTGCGAATGGTGATTGGCGCGGGCAGGCGAGGCGACTATCTAGCCTTAAGTTGCAACTCTGGAGCGCAGCCAGTGAATTTTATTGAACTGATCAACAGCGCGTCGTTCAAGGACGGCGCGCTTTCGGTGACCATCCCTGACGAATGGATGCAGGGGCGCACGACCTATGGCGGGCTTTCAGCCGCGCTGTGTCTGGAAACTGCGCAGCGCGTTTTTCCCGATGCGCCGCCTTTGCGCTCGGCGCTGGTGTCATTTATTGGCCCGGCTGGCGGCGCGGTGACGGGCCGCGCGAAGCTGTTGCGGCAAGGCAAATCCGTCATGTTTGTTGAAGCGGCCATTAGCGGGGAAAAAGGCATCGCTACACGCTGCGCGTTTGCGTTTGGCGGCGCGCGCGAGTCCAAATGGAACAAAACCTTCACGCCAGCGCCCGTCATGCCGCCGCCCGAGCAATGCGACATATTCATCCCCGAAGGAATGGGCCCGTCATTCGCAAAACAATTCGACGGCAGGCTGGCGAAAGGCGGAAGGCCGGGCACGGGATCGAAAGAGCACGACCATTTTATCTGGGTGCGCCATCGCGACGAAAATGCTGACAACCTTGTCGCTTTGCTGGCGCTGGCCGACATGCCGCCGCCGGCGATTGCGCCGATGTTTTCGCAGATGGCGCCGCTAAGCTCCATGACTTGGATGGTGAATGTGTTGTGCGAAGAACCGAAAACACGTGACGGCTGGTGGCTGTTGCAATCGCGCGCCGAACATGCGGGCAATGGCTATTCCAGTCAGGATATGCTGGTCTGGAACGCGGATATGGAACTGGTGATCGCCGGGCGACAGTCCGTGGCGATTTTTGATTGAGAGACTCTCATGCTTGCGCTGATTACGCTTGTCGTTCGCGATTATGATGAAGCCATTGCTTATTATTGCGGCGTGATCGGTTTCAACTTGATCGAAGACACGCAGCAATCAGCTGAAAAACGCTGGGTCGTTGTCTCGCCCGGCGAAGGCGGCGCCAAACTTTTGCTGGCGAAAGCGGCGGATGATGCACAGCGGGCCGCTATCGGCAACCAGACAGGCGGACGTGTCGCGCTTTTCCTGCATACGAATAATTTCGATGCAGACTATGCGCGGTTAAATCTGGCTGGCGTCGAGTTTCTCGAAACGCCCCGGAGCGAGCCGTATGGAAAGGTTGTCGTCTTTCGCGATCTCTACGGCAATAAGTGGGATCTGATCGAGGCGCGCTGACCTTAGCCTTGCAGTTCTTCGCGTTTCATCTCCAGCGCGAGCCATTCTTCTTCTTTTGCGGCGAGCTTTTCTTGCGTTGAGGCGAGCGCCTTGGCGGTCTTATCGAACAGCGCTGCGTCGCGTGAGAACAGCGACGGATCGTCGAGTTGCTGTTGCAGTGAAGCCGCTTCACGCATTAATTTGTCGATTTCGTCCGGCAAATTCTCAAGCGCGTATTGCTCTTTATAGGAGAGCTTGGATTTTGCGGCGGGCTTTGGTTTTTCAGCCGGCGCCGTTTGTTTCGATTTTTGTTTCGGCGCGGCGCCTTCAAGGCCGGGCGCGCTGCCGCGCTGGCTCACCATATCGTCATAGCCGCCAGCATACCGGATCCAGCGTCCCGGCTTGTCAGGATCAGTGGTGATAACGCTGGTGACGAGATGATCGAGAAACGCACGATCATGAGAGATCAAGAGCAGCGTTCCCGTGAAGGCCGATAATTGCTCTTCGAGCATTTCGAGTGTTTCAAGGTCGAGATCATTGGTCGGTTCGTCGAGGACCAACAAATTCGCCGGGCGCGCCAATGCTGCGGCGAGGACAAGGCGGCCGCGCTCGCCGCCGGACAGCGCGTTCACTGGCTGGCGCCATTGCTCAGGGCCGAACAGAAAGTCCTTGAGATAAGTGGCGATGTGACGCTTCTCGCCATTGATTTCGACCCAGTCGCCGGTTCCGTCATTGACGGCGTCGGCGACGCGTATGTCGGGCTTCAACCGGTCGCGGCGCTGATCGAGCGACACGATTTCAAGATTGGTCCCGAGCGTAATCTTGCCTTCGTCCGGCGCGAGCACGCCGGTCAGCAAATTGATCAGCGTTGTTTTGCCGGCGCCGTTGGGACCGACAAGGCCGATGCGGTCGCCGCGCGCGATTTCAACGGAAAATCCGTCAACAATCTTTTTGCCGCCGAATGATTTGGAAATGCTTTCAGCAACAATTGCCCGCTTGCCTGACGCACCGCCCGATTGCACGGTCATGGCGGCTGCGCCTTGCACGCGGCGCGCCTCGCGCAAAGTCTTGCGCATGGTCTGGAGCTCGCCGACCCGGCGCATATTGCGTTTGCGGCGCGCGGTGACGCCGTAACGAATCCAGTGTTCTTCCGCCACGATCTTGCGGCCAAGCTTGTGCAGGCTGGCTTCTTCTTCTTCGAGAAATTTATCGCGCCAGGCTTCGAAGGTTTTGAAACCCTGCCCGGTGGCGCGGGTGGCGCCGCGATCGATCCACACCGTGTCGTTGGTGACCGCTTCGAGAAAACGCCGGTCATGACTAATCAACACAATTGCCGATGACAGCGTGCGCAGCTTTTCCTCGAGCCAGGCGATGGCCGGCAGATCGAGGTGATTGGTCGGCTCATCCAGCAACAGCACATCGGGTTCAGCGGCAAGCGCTTGCGCGATGGCGGCGCGGCGCAACTCGCCGCCTGAAAGCTTCAGCGGCGACAGGGACGGATCAAGCCCCAGCTCGCACAACATTTTTTCCGCTTCGTGGGTCTTGCCGGTTTCATCGAGTCCGGCGCTGGCGAAGTCACCGATCGTGGCGAAGCTTGAAGCGTCAGGCTCCTGCTGCAGATAACGAACAGTGACGCCCGGATGCAGGAATCGTTCTCCGCTATCGGGCTCAACGCTGCCTGCCGCGATTTTCATTAATGTTGACTTGCCGGAGCCGTTGCGGCCGACCAGTGCAATGCGCGCGCGTTCGGCGACATTGATGTTTGCGCCTTCAAACAGCGCGGCGCCGCCAAAAGTGAGGTTGATCCCGGACAGAGTTAACAACAAGGTGCTCATGGGCGGGGTCTTAGAAGGTCTTTCGCGCCGCAGCAATTCTTTACGGAATGTTGCGAGTCTCGTGACAAATTTTTTGGCGGGCTATCGAGAAAAAACCGGAATACGGCCATGCATCCGTTGAAGCACTATCTTACAGACGTTCAAGAGCGGGTGCAGGATTTTGCCGAGCGAGTCGGGGCGTCGCGTCAAACGCTGTACCGGATTTTCTCAGGCGTTCAGGCCCCGAAGCCGATGCTGGCGCGGCGTATTGTGGAGGCGACGGGCGGGGCGGTGACGCTCGACATGCTCTATGGCGGCGAGGCGCCGAGCTCAGCGGAAATCATTGGGTTCCATGCCCATGAAGATGAGCCCCTGCTCGACAGCGAGCGTCTGCGGCTGGCCATTGCAGTGGTGATTAACCATCTGCGCGCGGAAGATAGCGCACCGGTTGGCAACGAAATGTTGGCGGTGGCGGCGGAAGCGGCAGTCAACACCTATGCTGCGCTTGCCCGGCTTACGACCCGTCAGGGTCCGGCTCGTCTCGCGCAAGCTCTGCGGCCAGTCCTCGAAGAAATTCTGAAAGAGACAGGGGGCGCTCCGGCGCCGTCGGCCTTGGAGCGCGGCGCTGAACTTGCGGCCGAGCTTTATTTTCAGGCGCGCGCCCTTCAGCAATCATAGCGATCGCCGCAGGCTGGGCTGGATCACCGATCCGGACCTCCTGAGCGCGCCGTTTCGCCACCCGCCACATGGTGCGGCCGATCCGGGCGGCGTAATTGTCCTCATCTATAGTCAAACTCAGATTCTCTCAACAGTTGTAATTTTATCTGGATTTCACCCTGACTCCCACTATGGTTGTGCAGTTCCTATGAGTACCACACTTTTTACTTGCGAGGATAAGAGATGAAAGATCTCCGTAAAGAACAGTTGGTGTTGTTGCGTTTTGAGAAGCAAATTGCGGGCCTGGCCGCGGTTCTGGCTGCAAGTGCGGTTGCTGCGAAGGGTGTTGATGGCAAACTTCATGCATCGCAGGGGGCAGAGGCTTATGCCGAAATCCAGACCGCACTGGTTAATCTCGCGGAAGTCACAGGCAAAGCCCATGAAGCATTGAACGCGAAGGCGTTGGAGGCGGGCGCGACCTTATTCAAGGCCGCCGGCGGGGGCCTTCCCAAGTTCGAACCTAGCGAGGCGGTCCGATCAATTCTTGGGCTTGGATAACCATCAGTTTTTACACCTTTCTCATCGGCGTCACTATATTTCTCGCCTTGAAGTCGCGGTCGCCGCAAATTGCAGCGGCCGCGCGCATCGCCTTCGCCAATTGGGTTGTCGCTCTGCAATGCTGGCTTGTGCTTGAAGGCGCGTACCTCACAATCTCATTCGCATTGATCGACCTTGTTACGGCGTTTTTCTTTTTTCGCATGTCGCATCAACGCTGGTTTCCGGCGCCGTTATGTTTCACGCACGGCGTGCTGGCAATTTTTCATGTGGGGACATTCTTCAACACCGGCGATGTGTTCTGGGAGAAGTTCGTCTTGAATCGCGCTTTTGATCTGGAGCTTGCTTACATTTGCGCCTGCGCCCTGTTTCGCATCGCTGTCACTAATGATGAGGGCCGGATCAGGCGGGCTTAACGCCGGCATAGCCGTTCGAAAACCGCTTGGCCGTCAAATTCAATAATATTTACGTTCTGCGCGCGAAGGAATGCTTCGCTGCGCTCGTAAACCTTTTCGTATCGATAGAAGGGAACGCGCGGATAAATGTGGTGGATGATATGAAGATTCTGACCCAGCAAAACAGTATTCAGTATGCGCCTCTTTAAACGATTTTCAGAGGTCAGGACTCGTGTGGCGGCGAATAGATTTCTTTGTTGATGAGGGTGATGCACAATCCAGTCAAAGCACACGCCAAGCAGCGCAACGCCAAGCAGCAGCGGAATAAACCAGACAAAGAGCGCCACCTTCCATTGACCAAAGATGATCAGTGCAGCGAGCGCTGCGTATGTGGGAATCATCTCAAACGCGATTCGGCGGAAGAATTTGCCGCCGTTGACGGATTTCATCTTGGTGCGAATAGTAAACGACCAGTACCGCCAAGGTAAAGTTCCAGCACGCAGAGCGACTTCGCCTGCGCTGGCGCCGGACATCCAGTGATCGGGATCCTTGTCTGGGTTATTGGTGTGCGCGTGATGGCTGAGATGCAGATAGTCATGCATGGAATATGGATAGAACATGATCGCGCCGATGATTGTTCCGTAAAGCGGGTTCAACCATCGAAAGGCGGTGTTTCGGCCATGGAAATTCCGATGCGTTGCCTCATGCAGGCCGGTATAAGCAATGAAGTAGCAGGGAATGTTCACAAGCGCCGCGATCCATAGGGGTAGCGCGCCCATGGCGGCGCCCGCAGTCGCTGCGGCGAAGCCAGCAATGGCGAGACTGGACAGCATGATCGTTGGCCAGGCCAACCCGCCGATTTCGTTGTCAGCGCAGCGTTGCAGGGCCTTCAGATCAGTAATTGCCAACTCAGGCGATGCGCTCACTACGCCAAACTCTCCGCTCGCGCCGGCCCAGTGGGCGTTCCGTTGAAATCAGTCCAGCAATGGCGCTCAAAATCATAAAGTTTGCAGGCCGCCAGCGTACGCTGGTAATTGCTGATGGTGAATTTGTAGCGAACCACTTCATCGCCATAGCGCTCCATCAATACGTCCTGCGCGCTTTTGATGTTGTAGATCGGAATGGATGGCAGCGCATGATGGGCCGTGTGCGCCATACCGTCGAAGAACAACCAGGCCCATTTGAACGGAATCTCAACATGAGTGGTGCCTGCGATTGCGCCATTGTAAAACGTCCATACCGCCGGGTCGTTGCTCCAATGGATTTCCGGATGCGTATGCTGGAGATAGACGCTGATGCCAACCAGATAATTCCACAACAGATAGGGCGCTGCCCAGCCCACAAGAAAAATTGTCAAATAGTTGCGATCCGGATTCCACGCCTTTCCGATCATCAAAATCAGGAAAATCGTCAGCGCCAGCGTTGCGACAACAAATATCGAGTCCGGCAGATGCTTGCGCCATTGCGTGCGCATCTCATGCGTGACTGGAACAACAAGCCGGCGCAGCCAGAAATCGATCAGGTAATAAATCCCGGACCCGCCAATACTCCGGTAAATGCGTTCCATGAAACGGCGAAGCGGTGAGGCGGCGTCGAACTCGGCTTTGCTCATGGGCGCCCAGACATAGTCGACGCCTTTTAAATTCGTATTGCCGTGGTGGTTTTTATTGTGAACGACTTCCCACTGACTCGCCGAATGGGCGCAGGGAAGAAACGAAACGCGCGCCATGACCTGATTGGTGATACGGTCGGGCGCGAAAGCCTTGTGGATGCAGTCATGGCCGATGGCGAACAGCAGGCCAATGGCGAAGCCATTTAGGATCGCAAAGACAATGTTGATAAAGAGCGGCAAAGGCGCAATCGCGCCAGCAAGAGTCGTCAAGTAAAATGCAACGTGCAGGGATAGAATTAACCAGGCTTTTACGGTGGATTTGTGCGTCACTTCCCGCCGCGCTTCAGCGGTTAGCCATTCCCCCGGCGATCCGGAATAGGATGTCATCTCTGTCATGTCGCAACGCCCTCAATACCCCTCCCCAAGATAAACATACCATCTTGGGACCAAGTGTAAAAGTCATACAGAAGTAGGGGTGATACGCCTGGTTCTAATAAGCGACGATTATTGTGTACGGATGAATTTGGCCACGTCATCGTGGGCGGATTTGGCTTCCGCCAGCGACCAGTGCATGTGGAACAGATGAAACATGCCGTCAAACACACGCAGCGTGCTCTCAACGCCGCACTGACGCGTCGCTTCGGCGAGGCGTGCGGCGTCTCCGAGCAGCACTTCGCGCGAACCCACATGGATCAGCATTGGCGGCAAGCCGGTGAAGTCGCCATAGATTGGCGAAATCATAGGATCCTTTACATCTTTTCCGGGTGCGTAAAACTGGAACAGCTTCTGTGCATTGCGGCCGCGATTGGACCGGATTAGCGGGTCATGACCATCAAGCGTCTTGTGTGTGTCGCTGGCGCCGGCGCCATCAAGGGCAGGTGAAGCAAACACCACGCGTTCAGGAAGACGCAGCCCCCCGTCGCGCCAGCGCAGCAGATTCGAGAGTGTGATCGCACCACCAATAGAGTCGGCGAACATTACGATGCGCCGGTCGGCATATTCTTCCAGGATCGCCCTATAGACGCGGTCAATGGCTTCGAGCGGCGCCGGGTAACGCCCTTCCGGCAGCAACGGATAGGAAGCGCCGATGGTCTTTGCGCCGGTTAAATGCACCGCCGGCAAAATCATTGAAGCATTGAAATGGGGAGAGCCGCTAACAAAGGCGCCGCCGTGAACATAAAGAATGACGAGATCTTCGCGGCGTGGGCCAGCGGTTTCGTATTCAACACAGGGCGTTCCTGCGATTTCGACATCCGTTAGCCGGTACTCAAAATCGATTTCAGCGAGGGTCTTCTGCCACTCCAAATTGGCCAAGCGGCGGGCGAGACCGCGCGTCACGGGATTCATCCATGTTTCAATGGTCGGATACGCCCGCAATTCGGCGACCCGTTTTCTTGAATGAGTGCTTAATGCCGTCCCAATACGGCGCGCCGCCAATGACATAACTCTCCCGCCAGATACAAACGCCAACTGCGCCGGTTGGGAGAGGAGTTTGGCCGCGCGCGGAAAACATCTGGTTAACCGAGCGGGCCAAATTGCCACAGAAACGCATGACGCCAGCGCATTAATTTTTTGCGCTGGCGTCAAACCGTTAGGCTTTGTTAAATTTTACTGAAGACGACACTAGGCGGTGAACAATTTAGCCCAGTTGCGCGCTTCACGCTTTTTCCACCCCGCCCGATGCCAGGCGTCGGAAACGATCAGCGGCGCCACCGACGTCGCTTCCGCAAACACCATCTGTTCGTGAACAGTCGACACTTTGCCCCAGCTCGCAGCTTCCTGAAGCGTAGAGGATGAACAGGCCCCGTCACGCACATCGGCGACGGTGATCTGCACGGCGTATTTGTGCACTTGCACATCGTCATGGCCGAGGATTTCAGCGCAGACTACAGTATCCTGCGCGAAGTTCTTCGGCACGCCGCCGCCAATCATAAAGAGGGCCGTGGTGCCGGCCGCCAGTTTAATTTCAGTCAGTTCACGAAAGTCGCCAGCGGAATCAATGGTGACGTAGGGCTTGCCGGCTTTGCGGCGCTCAACCTGATGTTTGACGATGCCAAAGCCTGCGGAGCAGTCGGAAAAGGCCGGCACGAAAATTGGAACGCCTTTTTCGTAAGCGCGCTGGATTAGCGAGTCTTTTTTCTTGGCGTTGCCATTGGCAAGCCATTTGCCGATCTCGTGAATGAATTCGCGCGACGTATAGGGACGCGGCTCAAGCTGTTCACAGATCTCATAGATCGTGTGATCGACATTCTGCAACTCTTCTTCGTCGATATAAGTGTCGTAGATGCGGTCGATATAAAGTGAGCGCAGCGTGTTGTCGTCAGGGATTTCATTCGCCTGATAGTGCTTGAAGCCGAGCGCTTCGAGGAAGTCCATATCGATGATGCAGGCGCCGGTGGCGACGATGGCGTCGGCCATGTTGTATTCCACCATGTCGCGCCAGACGTGGAGACATCCGCCGGCGCCAGTCGAGCCCGCCATGATCAGCCACGTCGAACAGTCCTGATCTTCAAGCGCCATATTGAGAATTTTAGCAGCGCGCGCAGCGTCGCGGCTGGTGAAGCTCATCTTGCCCCATGCGTCTATGATCGGGCGCGCATCGAATGTGGTGATGTCGATATGCTCAACCGGCTGGCTCAACAGCTCGGCTTTGCGGTTGTCTGGTTTGGAAGCGGTCATGTCGTCGGTCCTTTCTCGTAACCGGGGTTAAACTCCGGATCCGGACCGCGCCCAAAGGGGACGCGCGGAGGGCCGTATTAGGCAGCGCTGATCTAACCGATCAGCGCTGCAATATCCAGCTTGTGCGCTGAAAACCTAAGCGCCGCCTGCGGCGATCGCTTTCTTGACGGCGCGCGCCGTGCGCTTGGTGTCGGCGAAAACGCTCATCATCGGCGCGTCCTCGACGACGGCTTCGATATAATCGCCGAAACCGTTGAATTTGGTCGCGAGCGCTGCGCCATAAGCGCCGGTGATGCCAAACTCGATATAATCGCCTTCGCTGACATCGGCGGGAAGCAGGAATGGTCCTTCCATGGCGTCGATGGAATCGCAGGTCGGGCCGTAGAGTTTGAACGGGCGTAACGGGCGGCGCGGGCTGGTTTTGCCGCGCAGCAGTTTCACTGGATAGACGAGCCCGTCATGGGCGGCGTCGAACAAGGCGCCATAGGCGCCGTCATTGAGATACAGCGCGTTGCCCTTGCGCAGTTCGACACGGACGATGTGGCTTCCTGCTTCCGCGCACAGCGCGCGGCCCGGCTCGCACCACAAATCTGCGTTTTCAAGCACCGGCATGGCTTCAAACGCGGCTTCGATCTCAAGCATATAGTCTTCGAGCGGCGGCGGCGTCAGGCCTGGATAGGCGACCGGGAACCCGCCGCCCACATCAACAATGTCGATGGTGACGGTGGCTTCGCGAATGATTTCACTGACGGCTTCCATTGCGATGCGCCAGGCTTCCGGGCGCATGCATTGCGAGCCCACATGGAACGACACGCCAAGCTCTTCAGCGATGGCGCGGGTTTCACGGAGAAGCATGACGGCTTCCATGCCAGTTGCGCCAAACTTGCCGGACAGTTTGTGCTGGGCGTAGTCGGACGAGACCGCGAGGCGAACGACGAGGTGCAGATCTTTCGCACCGCCGGTTTCTTCAACGATCTTGGCGAGTTCTTCGCGGGAATCGAGCACGAAAATCCGCACGCCGAATTCGTGATAGGCGCGGCGGATCGCCGAGCGGGCTTTCACCGGATGCATGAAGGCAAGCGTTGCATCCTCGAACCGGTTGGCGACCAGTTCGATCTCGGGCAGGGACGCGACGTCGAACCAGCGCACGCCGGCCGCATAGACCGCATCGAGAATCGCCGGATGCGGGTTCGCCTTCACCGCATAGAGCACGTCGCCGGGAAAACGGCGCACGAACCAGTCCGCGGCTTTGGCGGCTGCGTGCGGTCGAACGCAATGGACAGGAAGATCCGGCTGGCCGTTTACGACCAGGTCAAGCGCAGAAATGTGCCTTTCCATCTCATGGAACCTCGCTAAAGCTACTTCAACCAAAGCGCCATTCTTGCGGAGAGGTCCCATGGGAATGACGAAAGCGCGAAATAGGAACCGCTGCCCCGCATGTAAAGAAAAAAATGGGGTCAGCTGTGATTTTTTGCAAATTTCCAGCAGCAGTCACCCAGCATGAGTGACAACATATTGATAATGCTTGAAGAATTTTGATTCAGCCGGGCCTGTCAAGCTTGTAAAATTTGAAAGAAAAGGCGTCACTCTAGTCATGCAGTTGCGTGAAAGGGCTTATCCATGCGTACGGATCATTCCTTCAGGAAGCAGATTGAGGGCTATCGTCTCGCCACGGCGGAGATCCTCTATCATCTCCCGGACCATCCCGGGATTTTACAGACCTATCTCTGGCAGGATTACGACATCGCGCCGAAATATCCGGTGCTGTCGCGCTTCCTCGACTTCTGGACCCGAGAGTTGGAGGGCCCGCTCCATTCGGTACGGCTTGCCGGCAAGCAGCTTGTCAGTCCGGCGGAGTTGCGCAATGTCAGCGAATACGGGTTGAATTAGGCCGTCCACGTCTCCGCAAACAGCCGCTTGAAATTCAGGCCCATGATCTTGTCGATAGCGGTGGAACCGTAACCTATAGACTTAAGATTATCGGCGATGACATGCATCCGCTGCGGTCCGTTGAGGCCGACGACAAATGGCATCGGGCCTTCGCCGGGCGCAGCGACGCCAGCCTCTTTGCGCGCAGCGTTCACCGCGTCCCATTGCGCGATGCTTTCCGGGGTGACGTCGAATTCAGGCATCACTGCGTCGCTGCCGATCCCTACATGATCCTCGCCGCAAATTTTCAACGCGTGCTCAAGATGGGCGAGATACGCGCTGAGCGGGGTCTGTTCGTCATCGGGCGTTAAATAGCTCAGCTCGTAAATCCCAACCACGCCGCCTGTGTCGGCGACGCGCTTCAGCGCTTCGTCGGATTTGTTGCGCTGATGCGCGTAGATTCCAGCACAACCGGAATGGGTGACGGCGACTGGCCGCGTTGCAACGGCGATCGCCTCGAACATGGTCCGCTCATGGGCGTGGCTGAGGTCGAGCAGCACGCCATTTTGCTCCATCACGGAGACAGCCTCGCGGCCGAGATCGCTGAGGCCAAGTGGTTCGTCGACCGACATGACGCCGGCGCCGAACGGGCCGGTATTATTATAGCCGAGCTGCATCACCTTGACGCCGAGCGCTGCAAATTCCGCGATGCGCGCCGGTTGCCCCTCATGCATGGTGGCGGCCTCGAAGGATTTGATGATCCCGAGCCGCTGCGAGGCGTAGGCTTCGTCAATATCGGCGACAGAAGTGACCGGCCGCAAGATGTCGGCGTTTTCCGCCATCGCCTTGTCGTAAGCGGCAAGCTCTTCAAGCGTGTCGGCGTAACTGCCGCCGCTGCCGCCCATGGAAATCTTGATGGCGGTAAGTCCAGACTCGCGAATCTTTTCCTTGAGGCCATCGCTCATCACGCCGTCGCCATCAAACGCGATGACCATATTGCCGTTGATCATCAACCGGCGCTTTGCGGCGGCTTGCGCTTGCCGGTCCTGTTGCCCGCAACCGGCGATCCCGGCGGTTAATGTCGCTGCGCCTGCCGCCTGCATGAAGCGCCGTCGTGATGAAAACATTGTTATTCCTCGTTGTGCGGGAACCGGTTTGCGAATTGCGCCGCTCGTATTCCGGCTTGCTTTAATTTAAGTAGGTGCCTACATAAATAAGCGAACGGAGTCAACTGAATTGAACATGACCGGATTTGACGACAAGACCGCTATCGGCAAGCGGCTCAGGCGCCTGTCGGCGCTGATCGATCAGGATGCGCGGCGTCTTTATCTGAGTGCGGGGGTGAATTTCGAACAAAGATGGTTCGGCGTGCTCAATCTTCTGGTGAAGCATGAAGCGATGACAGTGAATGAGATTGCCGCCGACCTGCAGATCACCCATGCCTCAGTGAGCGAGACTCGGCGCTCGCTGGAAAAGGAAAAGCTCATCCAGTCTAAAGCCGATCCAAAGGACGGCCGTCAGCGCCTGCTCAGCCTGACCGCGAAGGGAAGGCGGCTTTGCGAGAAACTAAACCCGCTATGGCGAGTGCTCGAAGAAACGTCGGACGAGTTGAACAACGAGACGCGCAACGTGGTCGCCGCTTTGGACCGGCTGAGCGCTGCGCTCGAAAAAAAACCCCTCTATGACAGAGCAATCGAGAAGCTGGCGAATTCGCGTTAATGCGGGCGTTCGTTTGACGAAGCATACGGAGCGTAAACGCTGCTGGATTTAGAGAGGGAGCACCCTCGCGTCCCAAATGCTCGCCTTCGAGAGTGGAATCTGCGTAGATTCCGAATTTCGCAATGGAGCGTCAGGACTTTGCCAAGCATCTACGATATCAAGCCAAAGTTTCAGGCGCTGTTGCGCCCGCTTTGCGGTGGGCTGGCGAAGGCGTGCGTGACCGCCAATCAGGTGACGCTGGGGGCGTGCGCCATTAGCTTCGCCCATGGCGCGCTCAATCTCGTCACCAGCGGCGCTCAATGGGTTTTGTTGCTGCTTCCTATTGTGCTTTTTATCCGTATGGGGATGAATGCCATCGACGGCATGCTGGCGCGCGAGTTTGGTCAGCAATCGAAACTTGGCGCGATCCTCAATGAATTGACAGACGTCCTATCAGATGCAGCCCTTTACCTTCCTTTTGCCTTGATAGCAGGCTTACATCCCTCTCTTGTTGTGGCGGCGGTTCTGTTCGGCGTGATCGCTGAAATGACTGGAGTCATCGCTATCCAGATCGGAGCTTCGCGGCGCTATGACGGACCGTTTGGAAAATCCGATCGTGCTTTTTTCTTTGGCGCGCTCGCGCTGTTGCTCGCCTTCCTTGAGCCGGGGCGGTGGTCGACCGTGTTGTTGGCTTTGGCTTGCGCCCTCGGGGCGGCGACGATTATCAATCGGGCGCGGCAAGGGTTGAAAGAATCTCCACATGAAACTGCCTGACGGGCTGCCGGAAAACGTCTTCTACGCCATCGCCGCCATTTACGGGCTGCTGATTGTCGCCAGCATCATCACTGCCGTGATGAAACGCGCATCGCCGGGCGAGGGAACCGCCGAACTGTCGCGGCGGGTGACGTCATGGTGGTTCATGATAACCATTTTCACCGTCGCTATCGTCACTAATCGGGTGGTGTCTACGGTTTTTCTCGGGTTCATGACTTTTCTGGCGTTCAAGGAATATTTGTCGCTGATTCCGACACGCCGCGTCGACCGGATCATTCTGCTCTTCGCCTATCTCGCCATTCCGGTGCAATTCACCTTCGCCCATTTCAACAGTTATGGATTGTTCCTCACCTTCATTCCCGTGTGGGCGTTTTTGTTCTTCCCTATGGCGATGACCTTGATCGGGCGCACGGACGGATTTCTGCGCGCGGTGGGAACCATCAGTTGGGGCATGATGATCACCGTCTTTGCGCTTAGCCATACGGCGATGCTGCTCTCGACTGACAAAGCGATCGCCGGACCTGCGGGCGGAGCGGGTCTCTTATTGTTTTTGGTGGCGCTGACGCAATTCAACGATGTGGCGCAGTTCACCTGGGGCAAGCTGTTCGGCAAGCACAAGATCGTCCCGAAGGTCAGCCCGAAAAAAACTTGGGAAGGCTTTCTCGGCGGCTTTGTTTCAACGATCGCGCTGGCCGCTTTCGCCGGACCTTATTTGACGCCAATGCCGTCGCATTACGCCGCGATTGCCGGGGCGATCATCGCCATTTCCGGCTTTCTCGGCGACATCACCATTTCGGCGTTCAAGCGCGATCTGGGTGTAAAGGATTCCGGCGGGCTTATTCCCGGCCATGGCGGCATTCTCGACCGTGTGGACAGTCTCACCTATGCAGCGCCCGTATTTTATCACGCCATGCATTTCTTCGTGTTTAGCGGCCGCATCTGATGAAGCGAATTCTGCAACTTGCATTCTTTGTTGTGATCGTCCGTCCCGTTCTGCTTGTGGTGCTGGGCATGAATGTGCGCGGGCGCGAGCATTTGCCGGAAAAAGGCCCGGCGGTGATCGTCGCCAATCACAATTCGCATCTCGACACGCTGACCTTGATGGCGCTGTTCCCGCTGAAAGACCTGCACCTTCTGCGACCGGCGGCGGCGGAAGATTATTTCCTCGCCAATAAAGGGATGGCGTGGGTCGCGAAGACGCTGATCAACATTATTCCGCTGGCGCGCGGCGGCGTTCGGAAGAATCCGCTCGCCGACCTAGAAGCGGTGCTGGATCGTGACGAGATTTTGATCCTGTTCCCCGAAGGCTCGCGCGGCAATCCGGAGCAACGCGCGGAATTCAAACGCGGCGTCGCTTTCCTTGCCAAAGCGCGGCCAGATGTGCCGGTCTATCCGGTGTTCATGCATGGTCTCGGAAAGGCGCTGCCGAAGGGAAGTCTCATCTTGGTGCCGTTTAACTGCGATGTGATCGCCGGCGCGCCGATCCGGTGGACCGGCGACGCGTCGAGCTTCATGGCGGCGCTGGAGATCTGCATGAGCGGCCTTGCTGCGCAGGGAAAATTCCAGCCATGGGAGTGAGCAATCCCAGACTTTGGCTCGCTGGCGCGATGCTTTGGGGTTTTGCTGAAGCGACGTTCTTTTTTATCGTGCCGGATTTGCTGCTCACGGCGGCGGTGGTTGTGTTCGGGCTTTCGCGCGCCTTTCGATTGTCTGTTGCGGCTGCTATGGCTGCGACCGCGGGCGGACTGTTAATGATGATTTGGGGCGCCAGTGAGGCGGAGGCCGCACGTGCGTTTCTGCTTTCGGTGCCGCTGATTGGCGAGGATCTGCTGTTTCGCGTCCACAGCGAGATGGATGGCATGTGGCCAATCGATCTGACGCTGGGCGCCATCACCGGCGCCCCGTTCAAAATCTATGCGGTGGAAGCGGGCGCCGCTGGCGTCAACCCGCTGTTATTTGCGTTCATGGGATTTGCAGCGCGGCTGGCGCGTTTCTCGCTGGCTATTGGGCTAACCGCGTTTGGCGCCTCTCTGGCCGCGCGATTGGGGATGAAGCGATTTGTTCCATACGGCCTCGCGCTGGTCTGGGCGGCCATTTACGCTTTTTACGTGAGCGCGAGGCTCGCCGCCTGACTGCCTTGCTTGACTGCATTACCTTTATGTAACACCGGATCGCCGGTTCAGGCCCTGCCCAGGTTTTCCCTTATTCCCACAATCGGCTAGGGTCGGCCCGAACCTGATTCACGCATCAAAAGGAGTATTCGTGTGCGTAAGATTGGATTGATGGCGGCCACTGCGTTACTGGCGCTTACGGCTTGCGGCAAAGCCGACGAAGCGAAAACGAGCGATGCCGAAAAAGACACCGCTCAAGTTGAAGAAACAGGCGGTGCGCCAACGGAAGTCCTCGCCGAAGAGGCCAAGACCGGTGCAGAGCGCACGGCCGAATTCAAAAAGCTGGCTGCTGAAAATCTGGCGGCGACCAAAGCCTTCCTCGCAGAGAATAAGGCGCGCGAAGGCGTTCAGGCCACCAAGAGCGGGCTTCAGTTTATGGCGCTCGAAAAAGGGCCCGATGGCGGCGCATCACCTGTCTCAACTGATCTGGTGAGCTTTGAATATGCCGCGACGACCGCCGATGGCGTCGAATTTGATTCTTCGCGCGCACGCGGCGCCGCGCCGCAAGTGCGGGTGTCGGAACTGGCGCTCGACGTGCCGGGCCTTTCCGAAGGTCTGCAATTAATGAGCGAAGGCGACCGCTACCGCTTTTTCATTCCGCCTGAGCTCGCCTATGGCGACCAGGTCGGGGAGGGCGCGCCATTCGGTCCGAACGAAACCCTGATCTTTGAAGTGGAGCTGGTTAAAGTGCAAAGCCCTGAACGTAATCTCGAAGCCGCGAAGAAATTCTTGAGCGAGAACGCCAAGAAAGACGGGATAAAAACGACTCCGTCGGGGCTTCAGTATCAGGTGCTGACCGAAGGCGCGGCGGACGGAAAAAGCCCCGCCGCGACGGATACGGTTGAGGTTCATTACCAGGGAACGCTTCTCAACGGGACTGAATTTGATTCGTCATACGCGCGCGGCAAGCCGATTGAGTTTCCGCTGAACCGGGTCATTGCAGGCTGGACGGAAGGCGTTCAGCTGATGAGCGAAGGCGACAAATACCGCTTCTTCATTCCGCCAGCGCTTGGTTATGGCGAGGTGGGTACGCCCGGCGGACCCATCGGTCCAAACGAAGCGTTGATCTTTGAGGTTGAGCTTATCGCTGTAAAATAAGTTATCTATCTCTGCTGAAACAACTTTACCCCCGCTCATTCGAGCGGGGGTTTTTTGCAATCCGATGTGAGCGTCAGCGAGTCAGGAGTGCGTTTCAGGCGGACCATCCGAGTCCTGACGAGCGATTTGCGTGTGCCGGCCGGCATCGATTTTTTTATTGTTCGTTTACCCGCATCAAGATAAGGGGAATTCTTGCTGACAGTTGGTCAGTGTTTCAGGGGACGTCCTGCAATGAAAAAAGCGACGAAGAAAGCTGCAAAACCAGCAGCGAAAAAGCGGACGGTGAAAGCCAAAGCCGCGAAGAAGACGACGGCGAAAAAAGCTCCGGCAAAGCGCAAAGCGCCAGCCAAGCGTAAAGCCGCGAAGAAAACCAAACTGACTGTGGCGAAGAAACCCGCCAAGCGTAAAGCAGCGAAGAAAACGACAGCGAAAAAAGTTGCGAAGAAAACCACTGCAAAGCGTAAAACGGTCCGCCGCAAGAAGGCTGCTTAAGCCGACTTGGCGAATTGTTGATGTCCCGGCAATTGCGCCGGGACATCAGCGCCGCCTCTCTCGGACGAGGCTAAAAGCCCGATTTTCCTAAGAAATTTTGTATGTTCCTTTCGCCGCGCGCGCGCAATTCGCTTGCGTTTACAGGCGATTTTCGCGCACTTTGCGATCATGAACGATCTTACAGAACAGCTTTCATGGATTTCCCGCCTCGTTGCTTTCGATACGACTTCATCGAAGTCAAACCTTGCGCTGATCGAAGATATTGAAGCTTATTTGTCCGGCCTCGGCGTTGAGACGTTTCGCGTCGGCAATGACGACGGCACGAAGACCAACCTCTATGCGCTGGTGGGGCCGAAAGTTGCTGGCGGAGTGGTTCTGTCGGGGCACACCGATGTGGTGCTTGTCGAAGGGCAGGACTGGTCCACCAATCCCTGGATCGTCACGGAAAGGGAGGGCAAGCTTTTCGGCCGGGGCGTCGCCGACATGAAAAGTTTTTCCGCGATCGGCCTGTCGCTGGTCCCGGAAATGCTAAAGGCAGGGCTCAAACGGCCGCTGATTTTCGCCCTGTCCTATGATGAAGAGATCGGCTGCCTCGGCGCGCCGCGCATGATCGCTGAAATCGTCGAGAAGGTTCCGGCGCCCTCCGCCGTGATCGTGGGTGAACCGACCAATATGAAGGTCATTGACGGGCATAAGGGCATCGCCTCGTTCAAGGTCAAGGTGACGGGCTACACGACCCACTCCAGCCAGACCGACCGCGGCGTTTCTGCTGTTGAGGCGGCGGCAAAACTGATCACCAAGATATCTTCCATGCGCGAAGCGCGTGCGGCGCGCGCCGATCCGGACTCGCCCTTCGATCCGCCTTATTCGACCATGACGGTCAATGTCATGCATGGCGGCACACAGCTTAACATTATGGCTGGCGAGGCTGAATTTCATTGGGATATGCGTGTGGTGCCGGGCGATTGCCGCGATGATATTATTGAAGAATTCACCGATTACGCGCTTGGCGTAGAGGCGGAGATGCGCGTTAAGGCGCCCGGCTGTCGCGTGGAGATTACGCAAATGACCAATGCGCCGTCGCTGGCCCCGTCGCCGGACAATCCGGCGGCCGATCTTGCCAAGGCGATCACCGGCCATAACAGCACGGATGTCGTGGCGTACGCCGCCGAAGCAGGACAGTTTCAAGAGGCGGGGCTTTCCGTCGTTATTTGCGGACCGGGCTCCATTGATCAGGCGCACCAGCCGGATGAGTTCATCACACTTGATCAGGTGCGCGAAGGGACAGTTTTTATACGCCGCCTGATCCAACGGTTGAGTGCCTGACAAAAAACACAACGGAGGAAATCCATGACATCTCTCGAAGCCGCCGGCCTTTGGGTCGGCCTCAATGCCTTGCTGCTCATTTATATCAGCGCCCGCGTCGGTATGGCTCGCGGCAAACATAAAGTCAGCCTTGGCGATGGGGGCAATCCGGATATGGTGAAAGCGATCCGGGCACAGGGCAATTACATTGAATACGCGCCAGCAGCAATTGGCGGGCTGGTGTTGCTCGCCTTGTTGAACACATCTGTACTGGCAATTCATATTCTGGGCGGCGTATTCTTTTTTGGCCGCGTCGCGCATTTGCTCGGCCTGGGCATGGGCGTGTGGGGGCAAGGCCGGATGGTCGGCACGGTGCTGACCATGCTGACATTGCTGGTCACCGGCGTGTGGCTGATTTATCGTGCGGTTTTTTAAAGCGTTTTGAAGGAAAAGCGGTTCATCGGTTTTCCGACTCAAAATGCGCAGCAAAAAATCCGGGACATCGTTCTGAATCATCTAAAAGGCAAAATGCCCTGGTCACACTCTGTTAACCTCGGTAAGCGGGGTGTGTCTAAGCACCCGCTTTTCAAGGACTTTTTGCACGCTTTTACATTTTGTTGACGCTGTCCTGCGAGCTTTCGGAAATCGCAACTTCGCTTTTCCGAAAGGCGCATCAGGTGAAACAAATAACGCAGTGCCGCGCATGCGGTTCTAAAGCACTGACGCCGGCTTTCTCCATGCCGCTTGGCGCCAGGCGAAAAGCGCTTGGCCGCAAGGCCGACCCGTCGGCGACTTATGTTCTTTGCGACCCTTCGCGCGATGCGCGCGCATGCGGGCTTTTACAGTCAGCACATGTGCATGATGATTTTTCCTATTTGCCTTCAGGGCACCATGCTTCGACGCGTGATCATCTCCGCGCGGTGGCGACCGAAGCGCTGGAAATGATTTCCGGGCGCGACTGCGCCGCGCTGGATATTGGCTGCAGCGACGGCACCTTGCTGTCGTTCTATCCGCGTTGGGTCGATCGCTTCGGCGTCGATCCCGATGACCATATCGAAGAAGTCGGCGACTGGGCGTGGACCGGAAAGTCGTATTTCCCCTCGCCTGAGCTTGATGCCGCCTTTGGCGACAAGAAATTCGACATAATCACCGCAGTATCGACATTCGAACATGTTGATGACCCGCGCGAGATCTTGTCGCGAGTCAAATCATTGCTGGCCTGCGATGGCGTTTTCGCCCTGGAAACGCTCTACGCTCCAATCGTGCTGACACGGACCTGCGTTGAAACGCTGCAAGCGGGCGTGACGGCGGTTTATTCTCTGTCCGTGATCGAATGGCTGCTGCGCGAAGCTGGCCTCAAAGTCTTCAAAGGCGCGCTGACCTCCAAAGAGGGCGGCTCGATCCGTCTCTTCATTACGCACGCCGAAAATGATGAGTATGATTTCGACCCATGGTTTGAGCGGCTCGCGCGGCTTTGGGATGAGGAAAATGCGCTCGCTATGCGCGCCTTGCAGCCCTATCAGTCTTTCGAACAGCGCGCAGCAGAAGTGCGCGAAGATTTTATCGAGGTCCTCGAAGACATCGCGTCCCGAGGCGAATGTGTGCATATTCTCGGCGCCGATGCTCAGACGGACGCGTTGCTGCGTTGGGCGGGCCCGGCTGCGAAAGTCATCTCGGCAGCCGTCGATACGGGCATTGCGCGCGAGAAAGAAAATCTCGGCGAGCGCGGTCCGCGTATCATTTCTGAAACCGAATGTCGCGCGGCGGAGCCAGACTTTCTGATCGCATCTGCTCGTTACAAACGGGAGATTCTGGAACGCTGGCGTGAGGCGGTAATGTTGGGCGCGCAAATCATATTCGTCACGCCAAGCCCGCATATTGTGACGTCGATGAACTTCGCC
This sequence comes from Hyphococcus sp., assembly GCA_021604585.1. Taxonomy (GTDB): domain Bacteria; phylum Pseudomonadota; class Alphaproteobacteria; order Caulobacterales; family Parvularculaceae; genus Hyphococcus. The sequence continues at coordinate 28,584 of BQJG01000023.1, read as the reverse complement.
AGCGAATACGGCAAAACCATCAACAATGGCGATGGCCCGGCCGGCGCACATACGCTGCGCGCTATTCTCGCGGCGGCGGGCGGTCCGCGCCTGATTGCCGATAACCCGGACGCCGTCAAAACCGCAAACGGCTGATCATCACTGACAGCACGTTTCAGCCTAGTCTTTCACACTCAAGAAGCGGCGTTTGGTTCCTTCAAGCGCCACCGCCGTCAACATGCCGCCATAACAGGCGCCGGTATCGACGCCGATGCGCCAGCCCGCGTCTTCGGGTTTGTTAACGGGCGTATGGCCATAGACAACCACATAATCCGGGCGCTCCGCCGGAGCGGCATTATGAAACCGCTTTCTGATCCACAACAAATCCGTTTCAGATTGGTCTTCAAGCGCTGCGCCAGGCCGCACGCCCGCATGAACGAACAGATAGTCGCCCTCAATATGAGTGAGTGAGAGTGAATTTAGAAAATCGAAATGCGTCTGCGGCATGGCCGCATGGATCGCATCGGCGAGATCGCTTTTGCTGATTCCCACCGGGTCAATGCCATAACTCTCAAGTGTCTCTTCGCCGCCCCAATCAAGCCATTGCGGTAGATCCTCGGGCTCCATGAGAAAATCGATCATGATGGCTTCGTGATTGCCCTTGAGAAAAACAGTGTCTTTGTGAATTCGTTTCAACTCGATCAGCCGATCAATTACGCCGCGGCTGTCTTGTCCGCGATCCACGTAATCACCGAGAAAGATCAGCTGGGCGTTACCCAGATCGCCGCAATCTTCTTCGATCCGCTCCAGCAGGTCATTGAGCATATCGAGCCGGCCATGAATGTCGCCGATAGCGTAGACGCGCTTGCCGTCAGGCACGGCGGCGTTTTTATGCAGCTCTGGGCCGGATTTTCTGTTTGGGCGGATATTCATTAACGTCTCAGCTGTTGAACGGCCATGAAAGCCGGTACACTTAGCCTTGCGAAAAGGATATAAAAAATCTGATAAGGAATCACGTTTTAAAACGTGAAAAGGCGGAAACGCATGAGCCTATTGGTGACAGGCGGCGCTGGCTATATCGGGGCGCACATGTTGCTCGCGCTGGAAGACGCTGGCGAGCGCGCCATTGCGCTTGACAATCTGTCGACCGGCGCGCGCTGGCTGGCGCCAGACAGCGCGGTTTTTGTTGAAGCCGATGTGGGCGATGAGGCGGCGCTGGGGCGGGTTTTCGCTGAGCACGACATTAGCGAAGTTATCCATTTCGCAGGTTCTATTCTTGTCCCGGAATCGATTCGCCACCCGCTCGATTACTATCGCAATAACACGGCCAACACGCTCAATTTGCTAAAGGCTTGCGTTAACGCTGGGGTGAAGCGGTTCATCTTTTCCTCCACTGCGTCGGTTTATGGAACGCCGGAACGCACGCCGGTTTCTGAAACCTCGCCGATCCATTCGATCACGCCCTATGGCGCATCCATGGCCATGAGCGAACGCATTCTTGAAGACTCCGCTGCGGCGCATGGAATGTCATTTATCACTTTGCGGTATTTCAATGTTGCGGGCGCCGATCCGAAAGGCCGGGCCGGAGAGATTGGCAAGCCTACCCATTTGATCAAGGCCGCAGCACAAATCGCGCTCGGGCTGCGCAAAGAGAAATTGCAAATTCACGGCGGCGACTATTCAACGCCAGACGGCAGCGCCATTCGCGACTATGTGCATGTGAGCGATCTTGCGCAGGCGCATTTGGCGGCGCTCGAACGGCTTCGCAAGCAAGGCGGCGCGATCACGCTCAATTGCGGCTATGGCCGCGGTTATTCGGTCTACGAGGTAGTGGATGCATTCCGCCGCGTCTCGGGCAAGCCCATGGACTATGAGGTCGGGCCGCGCCGCGCGGGCGATCCGGCGCAGCTTATTGCCGATAATGCGGCCATCCGCACGATACTCGACTGGCGCCCACGCTATGACGATCTTGATTTCATCGTCGAGACGGCGCTCGACTGGGAGCGTCGCCTCGCCAATCGTCAGGATGCTGCATGAGGCGGACACCGATGTTTTGGCCGCGCGTTATTTTCGGCTTGTTGTTCGTGCTGGTGACGTTTTTGACGCTGACGCCCAACCCCGATGACACAAAGGCCGGGTTTGCGGTCACGCGCTGGATCGCGGAGCTGGTGTTCGGCAATCCGGCGCTGGCGGACAAGGTAGCGCATTTCGCCGCCTATGGCGTTCTTGGCGCCTCTGCGGTCTGGGCGGAGCTTGCTCTGTTGTCGAAGCGGCGGATCACCGCCTTGGCGCTGGGGCTTTACGGTGTCCTGTTGGAAGGGTTGCAGGGACTTGGCGGCGTGCGCACGCCTGAGCTGGCGGACGCAGTTGCTAACGGGCTGGGCGCTGTAGCCGGAATTGGCGGCGCGATTGTGCTTGCGCGCATGCTGAGAAAGCTGCGTGCGGCATGAAAGCGGCGATCATCATTCCGGCGCGATATGCATCGACACGCCTGCCGGGCAAGCCGCTTTTGGATCGCACTGGAAAGCCGCTGATCCAGCACGTTTATGAGCGCGCCAGAGATGTGAAATCTGCGCAGCAGGTGATCGTCGCCACCGATGACAAGCGGATTTTCGATTGTGTGACGGGGTTTGGGGGGCAGGTCATGATGACGCGCAGCGATCATGAATCCGGCAGCGGCCGCGTTGCGGAGGCTTCGGCGGGTTTGGACGCCGGCATCATCGTCAATCTCCAAGGCGATGAGCCGGAGATCGACCCCTCGCATATTGATCGCCTGATCGCGCTGCAAAAGTCGAGCGGCGCTTTTGCCTCGACGCTGGCTTGCCCGTTTCCGGAGGACGCAAAGGCCGGTTCTGGATCGCCGGAAGATTCAGCCGCAGTGAAAGCGATCCTCGGCGAAAGAATAAACGATCATGCGAGATGGGCGCGCTATTTTACACGGCGCCTCGGCATCTGGCCGCGCAATGACGACGGAAGCATCTCATCGCCCACTGAGTATTTCCTGCATATGGGTGTTTACGCTTTTCCCAAAGCAAGCCTTGCAAGGTTTGCGGAGGCGCCTGCGGGTGCGCTCGAACAGATTGAGCGGCTGGAACAGCTTCGCATTCTGGAAATGGGAGGGCGCATTGCTGTGGGAATTATTCCGCATGCTGCGCCGGGTATCGATACGCCGGCAGACTATGAAGCTTTTATCCAGCGCGTGTTAAAAGGCGCCGCCTGACAGCTGGGGAGGGGGTGGGCTGTCTTCGGGCGGCGCCTCTGGCGTGGGTTCATTACGCACGACTAAACGAGTGAAGTGTACGCATAGACTGCCGGATAGGCGGCTGCGACAATGACTGCGCAAGTCGTTAACAGGGTGATTAATCTAGCCATGGGTCTCTCTCCGTTTCTTGTTATGAGCGGGAGATAGGCACGAGAATCGCGGTTGGAAAGACGCTGCACACGCCATTCGCCGCGAAAAAAATTCATCTCGCCGAATGACAAAAATTCGCATCACAACTCGTCGCGCCGGGCAATCATTTCGTCGGCGTAAGGCGCTACAGCGATGGTCCGGCAGTGCGATGAGCGCTTCCGGCTTGATTATCGGTAGCGAAACATGGCCCATTTACGGGAAACAAGCAGGAGGGCCCGGACATGCTGGAATCACTTTTGTCGCTGGAGAACATTTTCACCCTGATGATGCTCATATTGCTGCAGGCGGTGCTGGGCTTTGACAATCTTCTTTACATTTCGATCGAGTCCACCCGCGTGCCGGAGCATCGTCAGAAATATGTGCGGCGAGTAGGCATACTCCTCGCCATCGGTCTGCGGCTGGTGTTGATGGTGGCGGTGCTGGGCTTGATCAATTCACTCACACACCCCTTGTTTGCGCTCAATCTCGTAGGCGTGTTCGAGGCGTCTTTTACCTTTCACGCACTTGTGTCGCTGCTTGGCGGCGGCTTCATCATGTACACCGCGACTAAGGAGATCATGCACCTGTTGGCGGTTGAGCATGTCGAGAATATGGACAAGCAACACACCAAGTCCGTTCCGGTCGCCATCGCGACGATCGTCTTTATGAATTTGATTTTCTCTTTCGACTCGCTGTTGTCAGCGATCGCGCTCACCCACGTCGTTTGGGTGATCGCCGCTGCAATCATCATCAGCGGCGTGATGATGCTGGCGCTTGCAGATCAGGTGTCAGCCTTTTTGAAGCAAAACCGGATGTTTGAAGTGATCGGTCTGTTTATCCTGTTTATTGTCGGCGTATTGTTGATCACCGAAGGCGGACATCTCGCCCATATGGAATTGTTCGACTTCGAAGTGGTCGCCATGTCGAAAGCGAGCTTCTATTTCGTCATTTTTGTTATGGTGATCGTCTCGATAGTGCAGACGCGTTATCGCAACAAGCTAGAACGGCTTCGTGCGAAGGAGCATGCCGCTGCAGCTTAGTAAGATTATCAGATGAACCGGCGGGCGGGCGCCCGTCGGTTCTATTCCATCGGCCGGAAGATCAGGGTCATCACAACGCCGATCACGCCGATGACGCCCCAAAGCGGCAGACCCATGATTGTGCTGATGGCTTGCGATACGCCGCCCGGAGAATTCTTGGCGATGGCGCCGCCATCAATGCCGATCAAGCTCAACACAAATTCGGTCGAGCGCATCACCGGTTCTCCCGATTCCAGCGATGAAACTCCATCCGCCCCCAACAAAGCAATCGCGATTGCCACAAGCACCCACGCGATAATACGAAACGCCGCCATCAACAGGCCCCCTCGAATGGTTAACGCAAACCTAACGGAAGTGAGGATAACCCGGCTAGGCGCGGCCTGCAAATCAATCGTCCAAGGCGTAATCGCAGGGCGGAACACTAGTAAATCCGCGGAGATTATGACTTGCGCACCGCCGCTCCATGGCTATAGTCCGGCGCTTCTGAACGGACAGGTGGCCGAGTGGTCGATGGCGCACGCTTGGAAAGCGTGTGGGCGTTAACGCGTCCCGTGGGTTCGAATCCCACTCTGTCCGCCAGTAATTTGCCTGTCCATACCGAAAACTAGATTCTGACATACTCATGATGCAATCCGCCGAGGTGGGGCTTGCTTACGACGCGTCCAAGGTGTTGGCATTTGCGCGGGGCGGGTGAATTCTTCTGTAAGCTCAGATGCGTTCGCGCTGAGTTGTAATATCGGGTGTAGGCTTTCAGTACGCGGCGCAAATGGTTCTCATCACGAATGATGATGTGATCTAGACATTCGCGCCGGATAGAGCCGATGAGCCGCTCCGCAAATCCGTTTTGCCAAGGTGATCTCAGCGCCGTCGGGCCGTCACGAATGCCCATTGATTGCAGCTTTTTCTTGAAGACGCTGCCATAAATTGCATCATTATCCCTGATTAACGTGTCTGGCGTTTCGTCCCAGGGAAAAGCTTCGATTAGTTGCCTCGCCGTCCATGCTGCTGTCGGGTGCGCCGTTACACGATATGGAGGAGTTCACGTCTTCCATGCGCCATGACAATGAAGGCGAATAGCAGCCTGAACCCGATCGTCTGGACGACAAGGAAGTCACAGGCGGCAGTGCAGTCAGAATGATTGCGAATAAAGGTCTTCCAGCTTTGCGAGGGCGGTCCGCGGCGTTTGATGATGTATTTGGCGACAGTTGACTGGGCGATGTCGATACCAAGCAATTTCAGCTCGCCATGGATGCGCGGCGCGCCCCAGAGCGGATTGGCGATGCTCATCTCACGGATCAGATCCCGAAATTCTTCTGAGACCTTCGGCCTGCCGCCGCGCGGCCGAGACTTCCAACGCCACAGCGCCCGAAAGCCCATGCGATGCCAACGCGTCAGCGTTTCCGGCTGAACAATGTATATCGTCTTTCTAACCTTGGGGAAAAAGCGATAAAGAAATGCCAGGATCAGTCGATCGCTCCGTCGCAAAGTGAGTTGATTGGGCGCTTGGCGTCTTAGCGTTATGACTTGTTGGCGCAGCGCAGTGATCTCTGCCTCAAGAACGGAACGCGGTTTCGTCAAATCCGAAATCAAAAGAATTAAGAGTTTCAGCCAGTCCAGCATGCAAGAAGCATGACGGGCAAAACCAACTTATGCAATAATGCGGTCGATCGGGTTTTTGGTAACGACAGCTTCCTCTGAAACTATCTGTGTTCGATGCAATCGAAAAAATCCGACAGCGCAATTAAGATCGCTGTGTTGAGTGGCGACAATCTCGCGTATTAGGGTACTACTGGTTTTCATTTCTGAAGGCGCTAGCATGGACACTAAGAGTGATTGATCTCGTCAACCAGATTTCAGAACCAGGCTGGCGTGAAGTCCTGGCCCAAGAAAGCGATAAGGATTATTTCAAGACCCTAAGAACGTTTCTGTCGGCTGAGGCGGCGCGCGGCGCGGAGATATTTCCCCCATCGGAGTTGATGTTTGCAGCCTTTAATCTAACGCCGTTTTCCAATGTAAAAGTCGTCATCCTTGGTCAGGACCCCTATCATGGCAAAGGTCAGGCGATGGGCCTTGCTTTTTCCGTGCCGGCTGGTGAAAAGAATCCCCCTTCATTGCGGAATATTTTTTCTGAGATCAACAACGATCTTGGCGGACCATTACGCGAGAACGGCGACTTGACCGATTGGGCGATGCAAGGAGTTCTCCTTTTAAATACAGTTCTGACTGTCGAAAGGGGAAAGGCCGCCGCCCATGCCGGCAAGGGCTGGGAGAGCTTAACCAAGGCCGCCATTTCCACTCTCAACAAGAAAAGGCAAGGCGTTGTATATTTGCTTTGGGGCGTGCACGCTCAAAAATATGCAGACTTGATCGATATGGAGAAAAATACCGTGCTGACGGCGCCGCACCCATCGCCTCTGTCGTCCTATCGCGGGTTCTTCGGGTGCGGCCATTTCTCAAAAACGAATGATATATTAAGCGCAAATGGGGAGTCAGGAATCCTTTGGGCAGGTTAATGCTGCGGCGGCAGGTTTTGCGGGGGGCATGAAATAACGGTATACTCGGTGCATGTGGCCTTTGGGCGGCCTATAGGCGTCGCGTCCTTTAACGGTCAGATTTGCGGCGGATTATAACGATCAGAGCAGGGCGGTTTGAACTTGGGAAAATTGACAACACACATTTTGGATACCAGCGCCGGCAAGCCAGCAGCGAATGTTCAGGTCGAGCTTTATGAAATTGTGCAAACGGAAGCAGGCCGGACAGAACGTGGTCGGCGCCTCAATACAGCTACGACGAATAAGGATGGCAGGTGTGATGCGCCTTTGTTGGAAGGAGCAGCATTCAAGCAAGGACAGTATGAGCTTGAATTTGCCCTAGGAGACTATTTCGCAAAGTCAGGCGCCGCGCTGACGGACCCTAAATTCATCGATGCAGTGCTTATTCGATTTGGTGTTTCAGATGCAGACACGCACTACCATGTACCGCTCCTGGCGTCGCCATTTGGTTATTCGACCTATCGCGGCAGCTGATGAAAATGCGCAACTCAATTTCCTTTTACTTGAATGGCGAGCTGCGAACGCTGCAGAATGTTGCGCCGACACAAACGCTGCTGCGATATTTGCGTGATGAAGAAAAATTATGTGGAACGAAAGAAGGTTGCGCAGAAGGCGATTGCGGCGCCTGCACGGTGATGATCAGCCGGCTCGATAGCGAAGGTTACACGAAGCGCGAAGCAATTAACGCATGTATTCGATTTATGCCAAGCCTCGACGGCGTTTCGGTGACGACCGTGGAGGCCTTAAGCGAAAATGCATCGGCACCCCATCCGGTGCAGCAATCAATGATTGACAACCATGGATCGCAATGCGGCTTTTGTACGCCTGGTTTTATCATGTCGCTCTTTACGGCTTATCGAAATCGCGCGGCCTTGCCGCTTGCGGCTGCGAATGATTTGCTGGCTGGCAATTTGTGTCGGTGCACGGGATATGGCCCCATCCTCAAAGCGGCAAAAGAAATCGGGGCTGTCGCGGCGAGCATTGACCAGAGCGGCGATGATCACAACGAGTCGGCTCAGCTCGGGTTGCTCAAACATGACGACCCCATTGAAATCGCGCATGCGAGTGGAAGGGCTTACTTGCCTGCAAACAGCGATCAATTGGCTGAGCTCTATTCTGACAATCCGAGCGCGACAATTGTGTCGGGCGCTACCGATGTCGGATTGTGGGTGACAAAGCAACACCGAAAACTGCCGGTTGTCATTTTTGTCAATCGTGTGAAAGATCTTGCACGGATAGAAAGCCGGCCCAATGAATTGGTCATTGGCGCAGGGGTCACCTATTCTGATGCGCTTGTCGTGTTGGCGGCGACATATCCAGATCTTGGCGAACTCGTACGCCGTATTGGCGCAGTGCAAGTTCGTAACGCGGGAACGATTGGCGGAAATATTGCAAATGGATCACCCATAGGCGACATGCCGCCAGCGTTGATCGCGCTGGGCGCGAGTCTTGTTCTGCGGCAAGGAGGCAAGCAACGGGCATTGCCGCTGGAAGACTTCTTTCTTGGTTATGGGCGCCAGGATAGAAGGCCTGGCGAATTTGTTGTGGGTTTGCGCATCCCCATATCAGAGCAAACGGCTGGCGTGAAATGCTACAAGATTTCCAAACGCTTCGATCAGGATATTTCCGCATTGTGCGGATGTTTCAATATTGAAATCAAAAGCGGTGTTGTGGATTCAGCGAGGGTCGCATTTGGCGGTATGGCCGAAATACCAAAGAGAGCGAGCGCTGTAGAGGCGGTTTTGGTTGGAAAGCCGTGGGTGCGTGGGACGGTAGAAACCGCGAAGGCGGCATTTGCAACAGATTTCACCCCAATCAGCGACATGCGCGCCAGCGCAGACTATCGACTGCGCGCTGCGCAAAATCTCTTGCTGAAATATTTTCTGGAAACCGAGAATGCATTTAGCGAATCTCGCATTGTCGGGCATGGAAGTGTGTTTGCGTGAGCACATCCAAAGTCATACGGCGCAAAGATGCGAGCGGCCAGGAAACAATTAGCGGCGGAGTTGCGGCGCCTGTCGCGCATGACAGCGCCTATAAGCACACGTCGGGAAGAGCGCTCTATGTTGATGATATCCCATCCCCACCGGGATGTTTGTACGTCCATATCGCCATTAGCAAAGTGGCGCGCGCGAAAGTAGCGCCAGTTGATTTCGCCCTTGTGCGAGAATGCGAAGGCGTCATTCGCGTATTAACCGGCGATGATATTCCCGGCGTGAACAATGTCGGCCCTATTGCGCATGATGAGCCGCTTTTTGCTCTGGGGAGCCAGGGCGGCGTTGTGCATAGCGAAGGGCAAGCGCTGTTTGCTGTTGTCGCAGAAACATGGGAGGCGGCGCGGGCAGCCGCCGGCGCCGCGACCATAGAATATGAAAAACTGCCGGCCATCTTGACGATCGATGACGCAATGCAGGCGCAATCATGGCTGGAGCCCCCCTACAAGATGGTGCGCGGTGACGCAAAATCAGCGCTATTGGCGAGCGCACATCAAGCAAAGGGGCGCGTTGAGATTGGCGGGCAGGAACATTTTTACCTCGAGGGTCACGCGGCCCTGGCTGTTCCAGGCGAGGATGACGATGTTACGATCTATTGTTCGTCGCAACACCCGAGTGAAATTCAACACAAAGTTGCGGAAGTGTTGGGCGTGCCAAACAATGCTGTCACGGTGGAAGTTCGCCGCATGGGTGGCGGCTTTGGCGGCAAGGAAACCAATGGCAATCTGCCAACCGCGGTGATTGCGCTTGCAGCAAAACTGACCGGCAGACCGGCGCGCATCCGCTATGATCGTGATGCCGATATGCTGATGACTGGTAAACGTCATGATTTTCGCATCGACTATCAAGTTGGGTTTGATTCAGACGGACGAATTGAAGCGATCATTATGGATCAGGCGGCGCGATGCGGCTGGTCACAGGATCTCTCCATGGCGATTTGCGATCGCGCGATGTTCCACGCGGATAACTGCTATTATTTGCCGAATGTTCTGATCAATTCCTATCGCTGCCGCACCAACACCGCGTCCAATACTGCATTTCGCGGCTTTGGCGGACCGCAGGGCATGATTGCAATTGAGCGGGTGATGGATGAGATCGCCTTTGTGCTTGGCAAAGACCCGCTCGAGGTGCGGCGCGTCAATTTTTACGCATCGCATACGGAGCCCAAGACGGACAGAAAGATCACGCCTTACCATATGACGGTGGAAGATTGCGTTATTGATGAAATAATCGATGAGCTCGTGATGTCTTCAGATTATGTTGAGAGGCGGGCAGCGATTGCGGAATGGAATGCAAAACATGAAATTTTGAAAAAGGGGATTGCGCTAACTCCTGTGAAGTTTGGCATTTCTTTTACCAAGACGCATCTCAATCAGGCTGGCGCTCTGGTTCATATCTATGCCGATGGTTCCGTGCACCTCAATCATGGCGGCACGGAAATGGGGCAAGGGCTGTTCATAAAAGTGGCGCAGGTGGTTGCGGAAGAGTTTCAAATTGACCTTGACCGCATCAAGATAACGCCGACAAACACAGGTAAAGTTCCGAACACGTCTGCAACAGCGGCGTCGTCTGGCAGCGATCTCAACGGTATGGCTGCGCTGGATGCGTGCCGTAAAATCAAAGAGCGATTGATTGAATTCGCCGCAGAGGAATGGAGCGCGCCTGTTGAAAGCATCAACTTCAACGCTGGCCGCGTGGAGATCGGCGATCACGAAATCACATTCGACGACTTGATCGCCAAAGCGTATCTGGCGCGAGTGTCGCTTTCAGCAAACGGATTTTACGCCACACCAAAGATTGAGTGGGATCGTGCAAAAGGAACAGGGCGCCCGTTCTTTTATTTTGCCTATGGCGCCGCCGTATCGGAAGTGGTGGTTGACACGCTTACAGGTGAAAACAGAATCCTGCGCGTTGACATACTTCATGATGCGGGAAAGTCACTTAATCCTGCAATCGATCTGGGGCAAATCGAGGGCGGCTTTGTGCAAGGCGCCGGTTGGCTGACGACCGAAGAGCTTGTCTGGGATGACCAGGGGCGGTTGAAAACCCACGCACCGTCTACATACAAAATTCCCGTAGCATCAGATCGCGCGCCAGACATGCGCATGGCGATTTGGGATAAGGGGATCAACCGGGAGGATACGATTTTCCGGTCAAAAGCAGTGGGTGAGCCGCCATTAATGCTCGGCATATCGGTGCTGATGGCGCTTTCTAATGCGATTGCTGCCGCAAATCACGGCGCGCGCTACCCTGCGCTTGATGCGCCCGCCACCCCGGAAAGGGTGCTACGCGCCATGGAGGGCGGACGGAGTTGAGGTGAGCGCGTCATTCAAAGATTTAAGCAACAGCCGAGCGCGCGACGAAACATGTGTTCGCGTTACAGTTATCAAGGCTGACGGGTCAACGCCGCGTGAAGCCGGCGCGGCCATGTTCGTATTCGACAATGATATGGCGGGAACGATTGGCGGCGGCGCGTTAGAGCATGATGCTGTTCTGCGCGCACGAGAAATGATCAATGCTGATTCAAAAAGCATATGGTTGCGCTATACGAATGACTACCCGTTAGGGCCGAGGCTTGGGCAATGTTGCGGCGGCCATGTGCGTTTATTGTTTGAACGATTTGGCGAGATTGAATCGGCGCATATTTCCGCCTTGATAGATACAGGAGCGGCTTATTTCGCCCGGCCTGTTACATCGGGCGGGACCATTGTCGGTATTGGTAGCTCAAATGAACATGTTTCGCCGCCGCCATTCTTGCTCGAAGCAATCTCCACATCATCTCAGCAGGCTTGCTTTTTGTTGTCTCACCCAGAGGTCAACGAGATGTGGTTTGTTGAACGCATCACGCCAAAGCAGCTTGTCATCTATCTTTACGGGGCCGGGCATGTGGCGCGGGAAATTGTGCGTGTCTTTGCAGGAATGGATGTTGAGGTCGTCTGGATCGATGCTGCTGAAGACAGATATCCAAAAACTATTCCCACAAACGTAAAAAGATTGATTGCAGCTACGCCTCAAGCAGCGGCGGCGTATGCGCCGGAGAATGCATTCCATGTGGTGATGACATGTTCCCACCCTTTGGATCTTGAAATTTGCCACGCGATTTTGCAACGCGGCGTTTTCCGTTATCTGGGGCTTATTGGCTCGCAAACAAAACGCGAGAGATTTAGTCGCCGCCTTCGCGAACTTGGAATCCCAGAAGGCGCGCTCGCCCGGCTCACATGCCCGATCGGCGCAAACGGTCCCAAAGGCAAGGAGCCTGCCGTGATTGCGGTTGCGCTTGCTGGCGAAATTTTAAAACTGAATGACCGGTCAGAAACGCCTTAAGGAGTGTCTTTTGAAACCAGGTCAATCCAGGCGCCCAGTGTCGCCCTTTCCTCATCGGTCATCTCCGTCAGATTGCCCGGGGGCATCGCATGACTTGTGACCGCTTGTGCGCGAATTTGCGGCGCATATTGTCTGATCAGCGCTGGCGTATCATATTCAACACCGCCTGGCGCCGCGCTGACGTAATCGGCTGGATGGGCGGAGTGGCAAACTGCGCAACGCGTTTGGATGATTGCAAAGGCTTTGTTATCAAGATCATTCTGTGATTGTGCATTGTTTTGTGGTTTCATTTTTTCATGTATTGCAATTTCTCCAACTGGTTTTCCGCTTATAAAAACCATCAACACAAATAGCAGAGCGGCCGCTGCGGGCCATTGCCAGCGCACGGCCATTCCATGTTTGCCGCTATCATGGGCGTTGAAATAATGACGAATAATGGCGCCAATTGGTAAAATGAGTGCGATCACCACCCAGTTTGCAGGATGCGAGAACGTCATCGGATAGTGGTTGGAAACCATCAAGAATAGCACAGGCAAAGTCAGATAGTTGTTATGCGTTGATCGTAATTTGGCGATCTTGCCAAAAGATGGGTCTGGCGTTTTTCCTTGTTTGAGATCGGCGACGACAATCTTTTGATTGGGAATAATCACAAAGAAAACGTTTCCCGTCATGATGGAGCCAATCATCGCGCCAATATGCAAAAAGACTGCGCGCGCACTGAACAGCTCGCCTAGACCGATGGCGGCGCCGACGATCAGAGCAAACAAGACGGCGAACATCGCCGGTTGGTTGTCTTTTAAAGGCGATTTGCATAAAGCGTCATAGATGAGCCAGCTCGCCATGAGCACCGCAATGGAAATGCCGATGGCCTGCATTTTTGTAAGCGCCAGAACCGTGCGGTCGATTAGATAAATATCGGCTTGCCAGTAATAGACAACTGACATCAACGCAAAACCCGTCAACCAGGTGGCGTATGATTCCCATTGGAACCAGCGCAGATCGTCCGGCATTTTTTCCGGCGCCACCATGTATTTTTGGACATGATAGAAGCCGCCGCCATGGACCGACCAGCTTTCCCCCTTCACGTCATCCGGCATGCCTTCGCGGCGGCGAAGGCTGTAATCCAACGCCATAAAATAGAAGGATGCGCCGATCCAGCCGATCCCGGCGACGATATGAGCCCAGCGAAATATGAGGTTTAACCAGTCAGTGAGATGCAGGTCCAATATCAATCTCCGAGATCTCGCAAGGCAGATGTTGAGAAGTGGCGGTGCAGCGTTAAACACAGTATATTGATTGGCAAGGCGTTGGATATGCTCAATTTGGGGCGTTCATCAAGAACAGGCAGGCGATAAATGGCATACGCGCGCGATCTGGTCGGGTATGGCGATGCACCACCCATTGTAAAATGGCCTGGCGGCGCTCGTATCGCAGTTCAGTTCGTGCTGAATTATGAAGAGGGCGGCGAGCGCTGCCTTCTCCATGGTGATGATGAATCGGAAGCGTTTCTTTCCGAAATCATTGGCGCACAACCATTCGTAAAACAGCGGCATATGTCGATGGAGTCGATCTATGAGTACGGATCGCGCGCTGGCGTCTGGCGTGTTCTCGAATTATTTCGCTCGCGCGGACTGCCGCTCACAATGTTCGCTGTCGCAATGGCGGCGAAGCGCAATCCAGTCGTTATTGAGCGAGCGCTAGCGGATGGTCACGAAATAGCCAGTCACGGATTGCGCTGGATAGATTACAAAGACGTGCCGGAAGCAATAGAAAAGGCGCATCTGGAAGAGGCGGTCGCCCTCTTGAAATCCATCTGTGGGGCGCCGCCGGAAGGCTGGTATACGGGGCGAACAAGTGAAAACACGCGCCGCCTTGTTTCAGAACATGGCGGATTTTTATACGATGCAGATGATTATTCCGACGATTTGCCGTTCTGGAGCACGCAAACAAAATCACCGCATCTGATTGTGCCATACACTCTGGATACGAATGATATGCGCTTTGTGACGCAGCAGGGATTCAATTCTGGCGCCGATTTTGGATCCTATCTAAAGGACGCATTCGATGTGTTGTATGAGGAAGGGAAATCGGCGCCGAAAATGATGTCTATCGGCTTGCATTGCAGACTGATCGGGCGCCCCGGACGTTTCAAGGCGCTGCAAAAATTCATTGATTATGTAATAGCGCATGACGATGCCTGGATTTGCCGGCGGGCCGATATCGCCAGACACTGGCGTGCGCACCACCCAGTCACTGAAAAAGTTTCGTATGACGAAGGGTGAAATATTGAACGAGGCGAAATTCGAGGTTGCAGACCGGGATGGCTTCGTGAACGTCTTTCAAAATGTTTATGAACATTCGAGCTGGGTTGCTGAGAAAGCCTTCGATGCCCTTAATTCCAATGCGGCTTTCGGATTTCAAGACATTGCTGATCTCATGGCGTCGCTTGTTAACGGATCGGGAAGGGAAGTTCAGCTTGGCTTATTGTGCGCTCATCCTGATCTGGCGGGACGGCTGGCGCTGCGCGGCGAGCTTACCGATGCGTCACGCAAAGAGCAGCACTCGGCGGGGCTGGATCAGTGCACGGTTGAAGAGCTGGAAAAATTTCAGCGATTAAATCGTGCTTATAAATCGAAATTTGGTTTTCCCTATATCATCGCCGTATCAGGGCTGAATCGCGAGGAGATTTTGGCGAACTTTGAGGGGCGGATTGAAAACGCAACTGAGGAAGAATTTAAAACCGCCTTGCGCGAAGTGCACAAGATCGCCAGAATCCGGCTGGCGGCCATATTTAAAGAGCGCAAAGAATGACGATGCAAAGCGACGATGATATTCCAGCCTATGCGCGTCAGTATCCAAACCTGATCTCACCAAGATTTGGTTCCCGCCTCATCAGCGCATCCGATGAATTTTTTGGCGCGAAAGAAAGGCTGATTTCCGATACGCCCCCAATATTCATCCCCGATAGGTATGATGAGCATGGAAAGTGGATGGACGGGTGGGAAAGCCGCCGCAAACGCGATGCTGGAAACGATTGGTGCGTCATTGAACTGGGCGTGGATGGACGGGTCTGTGGCGCGGAAATCGATACGCGGCATTTTACGGGGAACTACCCGCCGGAGGCCTCGCTGGAGGCTTGTTCTGGCGGCGCGGATTTGAATGATCCGGCTGCGTGGAAACCGCTATTATCGCGCGTCAAGCTGAGGGGTGATCACCGCCATTTTTTTGCAAGCGAAAATGCAGAAATTTGTAGATTTGTCCGGTTGAACATCTTCCCTGATGGGGGCGTTGCGCGGTTGCGTCTTTTTGGCGAGGCGGCGCCGGACTGGAATTCTCAGCCGCAACCCGTCGAGCTCTCGGCGCTTAAAAATGGCGGCCGCATCCTTGCCTATAACGACGCGCATTATGGAAATCTGTGGGCGCTCCTTTCCGAAGGGCGGGGGCAAACGATGGGCGATGGGTGGGAGACGCGCCGCCGCCGGGAGCCGGGAAACGATTGGATCATCATTGCGCTGGGCGCGCGCGGCGTCGTCGAGGCGATCGAAATCGACACAGCACATTTTAAGGGAAACTTTCCGGAGAGCGCTTCTGTCGATTGCGCGGATCTTTCAGGGAAAAGTGATACTGCTATCGAAACGGGAGATATTGCCTGGAAAGAGCTTCTGTCGCGCCGGAAGCTGCAAGCTGATGTGATGCACAGCTTCGATGGCGACAAAATTTGCGTGCAAAGCCCAATCACGCATGTTCGGTTGAATATTTTTCCTGACGGCGGCGTCAGTCGCTTTCGCGTTTTCGGGAGGCGAGAAGCGTGAAGCGTGTTGCATTATCGCCAGTTCGGCTGACGCAAGAAAATTTTGCTCGCTTTGGCGTTGTGCTTGAGGCCAAGAATGCGCAGCGCATACGGATCAATGAGGGAACGACTGAACGGTTTCATGCTTTGGCGACGCTTGATGTCGCATATGAAGGCGGCGCGCCTATACTTTCCATATTTCGAGCGACAGCGCGTGCGGCGCCGATTAAGATCGCCATGATGGAGCGACATCCGCTGGGGAGCCAGGCGTTTTATCCGTTGCAAAAAGCGAACTGGCTCGTCGTCGTTTCCGCAGCGGAAAAGCCTGCGCCAGACAATCTCGAAGCGTTTCTCGCAAGCGGCGATCAAGGCGTCCAGTATGCGCGAAATGTATGGCATCACCCCTTGCTTCTTCTTGAACAGACACAGGATTTTCTTGTGGCGGATCGCGATGGTCCGGGTGAAAATCTGGAAGAAGTCTGGTTTGATGATGCTGCGGCATTTCTGGAGACGCCTGACATTGCTTAGCTAGGGTGAGCGAAGAAGTAGGCTATGCTGCTGTAGATATTAGCGCTCGCACATGATCAACATGACTTTGGACACCGTTTTCAATTGTGTAATTTTGAGCAATGGCGCGCAGGGTTGTTGGCCTTTCATGATGCAAAGAGTCGGCGATTAATTGCGCGATCGGTTCAGGGGCCGCGCGCTCAATAATGGCGCAATGTTCCGCATTTGAAAGGAGCTCACGCGCCGCCAGAAAACAATCTGTGGACAATACTGGACAGTTGCAGGCCATAGCCTCAAACACCACGGCTGGAAGTCCTTCATAGACGGATGTGAGGACGAAAACGTCTGCGGTATTTAGCCAGGCGGCGACATCGGTCACAAAACCTGGCATTGAGACCCTGTCAATGACGCCAAGCTCGCGGGCCAGTGCTTCACAAGCGCTGCGTTCTGGTCCGTCGCCGAGGATTACCAGGCGAGCAGACTTGTTGTCGAGACGGGCGAAAGAACGGAGCAACAAATCCATTCTTTTTTGCGGTTCAAAACGGCCAACGCCAAGTATGATGCGATGGCTGCGATCGGTTTCCGCCACGCGCGTTACAGTGAGCATTTCGCTAGTCACATAAGGGTTGACGACAGTTTCGATATGAGATGCAGCGGAAGGAAACTGTTGTCTCAGTAATTTCGTTTCAGCGTCACTGAGCGCAAGCACTTTATCGGCATACTCGAATGCCTTTCGATACCAGAGCCTTCGGAAGCTTCCGGGAAGACCTCTATCCTTTTCGCGCAATATTGGATTAGTTGTTTTCAGGACCAGGCTGGTTTTTTTGCAACCAGAAAGCATAACACCGGCGGCGCTGATCCAGTTCATATTGTTACAGGTGGAAATGACGACATCGGGAGTGTTCTCACGAAGCCAGCTTACCCATTTAGGGGTTAGTCTTATCAAATCGTGTGCACGTGAGTTCGTTCGGCGGCCAAAATAAGTCACGCGCACGCGCTTATCGATGAGCTGAAGAAGCATTTCTTCAGCGGGCCCGCCTTGGCAAAATACCAACAAGTCAACATCGAAATCAGCCGCGGCAAATCCATTGGCCAATAGACAGCCAACGCGATCAATGCCGCCTAGTCCGAACATATGCTGCGTCAGGACGACTCGTTTATTTGAGAGCGTGGGCTGCATCACTGGCGATCATCGCAATTAGAGAGAGGGGCTCGTTATCTCAGCCGTAAGCGAACGTCCGCCGCTGCGCAACAATTTGTAGGCGACGCCTCCATAGATCAGCAAAAATATCAGGTTTGCCGCCACGGACACGGCCCAAGCGTCTGCTCCATAGACAGTGAGTGCAAAAGCGGGGATGGCGCTCAGCACTGCCGCAAGCAGGATGCCAGCATAGACCGGCGAGATGACATGAAACCCGAATTTGCGCCGGACCAAAGCCAACCGAATGACCGCCAGCACAAACATGGAGGCAGCAAAGCCAGCCGCCGCTCCTGCTGCGCCAAACTGGCGCGCCAAAACCATGACCAAGGCGCACTCAACTGCGAGGGCCGCCAGCACCGCCCGCGGGGGCCATTTAGGATGACGAAAGATCAAAGGAAGTTCGCTTAAACCAAAACTGCCATCGAATAACTCGCCGAGCAAAATCAATACAAGCACGCCAGAACCGGCCGCAAAACCTGGGCCAAACCACATCAGCATTCCGTCGCTGTTCAGCAATGCCAGCACAAGCAAACTAAGTTGTACGGTGAAAACGAAGAGACACAATCTTCGCACATGCGAACCTATCAATGCCATGGAATTGCTTTGCGCGATAATCGGCGCGAGCATCGGCTCGAAGAGATACCGCACTTTCTCAACAACTGTGCCGATTTGTTGCGCCAGATAATATATGCCTGTCGCGGCTGGCCCTGCGACCATCCCGAGTAGTAGAATATCAACGCGCCGGAATGCAAATACGCCCGTTTCGTTCAGTGCTATGGGAAAGCTGCGGCGCGCCATGCCGAGAATTTCACGACTGTTGGGCGCGCGCTTAACGCCGCCGCGAAACATAAAGGATGTCGCTGCAAACGCGACCAGCGCCGAAACCGTCAATGAACCGAGATAGGCGCCGATCAGCGCATGCGGCATAGACAGATTCGGAAATGTAACGGTGAAGCGGCCGGTCACCAGGGCATAGGAAGCAAGCGCAAGGATGAGAAAACTCCATGGCTTAATCGCAGCTTTCACGATTGTATCCCATGCAACCGTACGATGATGGCGTGTCGCCGTAAGCGCCACGTCGGTCAAAGCAATGAGGGGTACGCCAATGACGGAAATTCGCGGGGCTGCATCAGTTGGAAAAAGCGTCGGCCAAATGCTCCAAAGCACGCCGGCAAGACCAAGTGACACGATGCCTGTGAGAATGAGCGCTTCTACAAACCGGGTCGTGATGTGTTCGCCAACAGATTCGTCACGCGCCATTTCGCCAAGAAGAGTCTTTGTAAGTCCGAAGCTGGCGAAGGCTGCGGCCAACTCGATGATCGCAACCGTTTCGCCTAATCGGCCGAATACAGCGGCGCCGAATAGCTTTGCGACAAAAACAATCAACAGGACGCGGGCCAGCATGCGCACGCCGAAACCTGAGAGAATCTGGCGCGCACCTCTGGAGATGTCGCGCCGATCGCGTTCCATCTCGCCTGTATTCTTCGTCGTCATCCTGTAGTCCAGTTGCTCTGTCTATGCTCACCCCTGATAGGGGAAAGGCGTAGAGTCATACAAGTGGTTAAGTCAGACCGTCTCGCGGGAAGCAAGGATTTGCTCAACAATGCTCAGATCGGCAGTCCGGTCTACGTCAACCGCGGCATTGGCATGGCTGAGTCGTACCGGTTTTACATTGCATTTCAGGACATTAGAAAGTCGCCGGAACGCCTGCTCTAGGGTGAAGGCCTTGAGGGCGAAGCCGATCAGGTTTACCGGGCCAAAGATTGCCGCCATTTTGAGCGGCGATTTTCTATTGGCTTCGATTTCCTGAAAGAATTTGATCACCGGCCGCGCTTCATTCCCGTTGACCGTGAACAGATTTGCGCCAGATATCTTAGAGTTTTTGAAAGACAAATAAGTCCGCCGCATCTTGGGATGGGCCCGCTCAATGACATCGCGTTCAACAAAGGCGATAGAGACGCCATCGCCTGAAGCATTATCAAGAAAGTCGTTGATCATCTCGACAGTCAGAAGCGGGTGATCGGAAGTTGTGATGAAAAATCTTTCACCTTCCGGTCTGGCGTCAAGAGCGCTTAGCACGCTATTGCTAATCGTTGTCTGCGCCCGGACTTCTGAAATCGGCACATTTCGCACCGCCTTTTGCAAGCCGGCGATTTCATTGACATCTCCGAGAGCGTCCCCCGCGATTATGACGATGTGATTGATCCGCTCCGATTGACTCACTGCGTCAAGCACGCGAGTCAACATCGGCACGCCATTCACCTTAACTCTTGCTTTGTAAGTCTCGCCATGCGCGCTGGCGACGGGATCCACGCCCGGACGTTTGCCGGCCAGGACGATGGCGGTGTAGTCTGCATTCACCATGCTTGTCGTTGAGCGTGCATCAAGAGGTCCGATCCGGTCTGGCCTGTGCGAAGTCTCGGTTGGCTGGTGCTGGTGTCTTACACCCTTTTTTCTGCCTTGGAGCTGAGATATATGCTCAATTTTCCGCGGCGCGCCAGTAATGGGCGCCGTCTGACGGTAAGACTGGGCCCGCCAGCTTGCCCGAGTTCCGGGCGGGCGCTTGCATTGAACGATAGTATGATGGACAGCCTGAATACGATTGATGGTCCGGAAACGGCGAAATCGGCGGCCTCTTCCGATTCTGGCGTAGGCGCACGCGCCATTGCTTTCTTGTTTTTACACGAACAGCCACACCAGATTCCGCATCTCGCTCCTATTATGGAGGCTCTGGTCAAACGAAACGCTTATGACAAAGTTCAAGCGTTTGTGATGGGGCGGGACAAAGCAAGTCTATTAAAAAGCCTCATTGCACCCGAAGCGATGGTGAAAGTTGATCTGACGGTCATCGAGGCGCCCTTTCTGGCCAAGGCGCTTGAAATGCTGATTGGCAAAGCTGCGCCAATACAGCGGATCGGGGCGCTCTATTCGTTAAAGAGCCAGCTTGAAAAATTCGATGTTATTGCATCGCCTGAAACAACGTGTCTGTTGCTGCGCACGCATTTTAGCGTCAAAAATGCAAAAATTGTCTGGACCCAGCATGGCTGCGGCGACCGTGCGGCAGGCTTTAAGAAAAGCATCGTATTATTCGATCACGTTTTTGTGCCGGGCGTAAATCAACGCGACCGGATGTTGAAAGAGAGGGTCATTACCGAAGGGAACTACACAGTCGTTGGTTATCCAAAGTTTGACCTTGTTGACCATTCCGCCAAGCGGGAAGTAAAAATTTTTGCAAATGACAAACCGGCCTTTGTCTACAATCCGCATTTCGATCCGAGCCTGTCATCCTGGTACAAGCAGGGTGAGAAGGTGCTTGAACTGTTTGCCAGCCGCCCTGACTTCAATCTCATCTTTGCGCCACATATTATGCTATTCACAAGAAAGTTGCATATGACGGGCGATTTTTCGGCGATTGCCTGGCGCAAATCGATCCCGCAGAAATTTTACAATTGCCCGAACATTCACATCGATACGGGTTCCATCAACAGCATCGACATGACTTACACCCATGCGGCTGACGCTTATATTGGCGACGTGTCCAGTCAGCTTCACGAGTTTCTAATCAATCCGAGATTGTGCGTTTTTTTAAACAGTCATGGCGTCGATTGGCGCGACGATCCAAATTACGCGAACTGGCGTTTGGGAGAAGTCATCAATGATCCGCAGGAATTGCGTGGAATTCTCGATAATTTTCACACATTGAAAGATCGCCGCAAGGCCGAGCAGGAAACAGCATTCCGCAACACGTTTGATGAACCTGTGCTTGGCGGCGCAGAAAGAGCGGCGCAGGCGCTGAGCAACATCAGATAGGCGCGGCGCCGGCCGGTCACCAATCCAATATCGGAAAATTGCGTTTAGCTGCTTCGCGGCGGGTTTTAGCGGCAGGCGAGATCACATAGGGTTCGTCCGCCAGCTCAAACATCGCGACATCCGAATAATGATCGCTATAGAATGTCCAGTGTTGCTGGTTCTTTGGCTGGCCGGTTTGACCTGCAAGGGCGGCCGTAACCATTTCAACTTTAGCCGCCCCATAGCAATTCGGGCCGACGGTTTGGATGGGAGTCGTCGAAGGCTCCAGGTAAGTCGTGCCAGTCGAGACGCAAATTTCGAAGCCGAGCTGCGATGCAAAAACTGAGGCATAGAAATCAACGCTTGCAGTGGCAAGCACAAGGCAGTCGCCATTTGATTTATGGCGAGCAATGGCCTCAACCGCTTTTGGGCGGAGGTTGCTGGACACTGCGATTGCTACGAAAGTGTTTGACAATTCACTTAGCTTTGCGCGCGATACGCCATCCAAAGCGGCGGACAACATTTTATCTTTCAGCGTCTTGCGCTTTATTATACCGCATTTGTAAGCGATCATGTGGGGCAGGAGTTTGGAGAGCAGCGCCGCACGGGCGAGTAGTGTCTTTTGCGTGCTCAACAAGAAAGGCGTGAAGGTTCCGCCGGTGGTGATGGTCCGGTCCAGATCGAATATGGCGAATCGTCTTTTCACACGTAGCACTTTCTGTCCTGTGGTCTTGTTGCGCCATGTAAACACGACATCGTCATGAAGGGAAAGCAGCGTGCGAAGGGGCGGCATGGATAGACATAAAAACGGCCCCTCCAAGGAGGGGCCGTTCTGTCGTTACATATTCGCGGCGGTTTAAAGGTCGACGCGAAGCTTAAAGTAGTAAAATCCGCCCAAATATCCGGCTGGAGCAATTGGCGGATATTGTGAACCCGCGACGCCGGCATTCACCGCAGACAGCGGGTCCGGGTACGAATTGAACACGTTCTGGGCGCCGGCAATTACTTCGACACCGTCGATGACTTCTACGCCAAGTTCGAGATCAATCGGGAACTGCGCGCCGCCATAATGCGGTAAGTCGCAGAAGTCCGGGGCCGTGCTGTTTGTCGCGTCAAGATGGCATTCAAAGAACTTGCCGTAGTAATTGACGCGCACAAGACCGCGAACCGCACCAACATAGTGGTTGAAGGTCAGATTGGCGCGGGTTTGCGGGATCGTGTCTTCGAGCTGACGCGCCCGTCCGGTGGAAAGCGGTGCGGCGGTGTCTGCGCCGAGATCGGTAACTTTCGTCTCGGTCCAGTTGAACGCCAGCGCCGCAGTTGTGCGTGAGTCTGGATAAAGCTCAAAATCCGTATTCGCCACGATGTCGATACCCTGTGTACGGGTGTCGAACGAGTTGGTGAAGAAGCCAAAGGTTGTGAGGTCTTCCGATCCTGCAAAATCAGCCGCATTCAAGACTGAGGCGCCGTCCAAGAGATTAAGCACTTGGCTGGTTGACGCGCCCATGGGGACGACGACGGAGTTTTCCATGGCCACTTCAAGCAGCTCGCCAAGGAAGTCCTGCTGATCGGAAATCGAGATGCGATCTTTCACATTGATGCGGAAATAATCCACGGTGAAGTTGACCGGACCTAAACCAAAAGCAGCGCCCGCGGTGAAGTTTTTGGATTTCTCAGGTCCGAGCATCGGACGGAAGCCCGTAGACAATTCAAGCCGGTCGGCGATGAACTGACCCGCCGCACTGGATAACGGGATCGTGCCCTGGTCCTGCAACTGTCCGCCGCTGAACTGGGTTGTGATGTTGGTGACGTTCGCCTGTCCTGCAGTTGGGGCGTGGAAGCCCGTCGAGTAGGTCGCACGGAATGTCACATTGTCGGACGCATGGAACAGCGAGCCGATCTTGTAGTTAATGGTGTCGCCGAAGGAGTCGTAGAAATCCTCATAGCGAACGGCGCCTTGCAAGATCCACCGATCTGTAATGTCGGCTTCAACTTCGCCGTATATGGCGTAGTTTTTCTGCGATGTGGTTCCGGCGCTGGCCGGTGTGAAGCCGCCAAAGCCGTTGGAGCTGGACGAGAATCCCTGACCGCCAGGATACGCCATAGAGGGTGCGGCGAGCGGTCCAATTTGATAGGACTCAAGCTGACCCGCACGGATTTCAAACTGCTCCTGGCGATGTTCCGCGCCGAAAGCGAGCGTGATGTCCGAAGCGAACCAGCCGTTTGGAATGGCGACAGAGAAGTCTGCGTTGAAGTTATTGTCGATCTGGCTGTAGCCGCCTGGGTTGAAGTTGGTTGGCGTGTTCGGTCCAAGGCTCGCATTCACCGTATTGTTGATGAAGAAGTCGAGATTGCTTTCGCCATAGGTGTAGCTGAGATCATAGGTGAAGGCGCCGATCAGGCCGCGGAAACCGCCCGTGAACGATTTGTCCGTCAGGTCGCCGCCGAAGCGCGGCGTGAAGCCGCCGGGGAACAACTCCACGAACGAGAAGCAGTTCGCATCGCCTTGCACGGAAGCAAGGAAGGTCGGGTCAGGTATGAGCCCTCCGCCGCCGGTAAGAGGAATGCCGGCAATGCAATCACCCGTATCGTTGACCGAAAGGTCGCCGACAAGCACCGATGCGACGTTGTCCATGTCGGCGTCGGCCATATCAATCATGCCGGTGTCAGGATCGACTTCGGGACCCGCAAATACGCCTGGGCGGTTCGTCGGGTTGCGGAAGAAAAAGCCGCCTTCAGTTTGGCGTCCGGAGTAGTTGCCGAATGCGTAGGCTTCAATCGCTTCCGAGAAGGGAATCGCCGCGTTGGCGAAAACAGTGTAGTCGTCATTAATGTTCGGCTGACCCCAGATTTGCGCAGGGTTGGCGACCGCCGTGTTGCCGGCTGCTATGAGGGCTGCCGCGTCGTCGCGCTGGACCGACCGGTTGGTGGCGTCTGTTTCGCCATACTCGCCGCTGATATTAAAGAAACCGCCTTCGCCGACAGGAATCGGAAGACCGAGATTGGCGGAGAACGAATACTGGTCGCCATCGCCCTCGTAGCTCTGGCCCCATTCCGCTTCAAAGCTCGCGCCGTCAGTTGAGTCCTTCAAGACGAAGTTAATAACGCCCGCGATGGCGTCTGAACCGTACTGTGAAGAAGCGCCGTCGCGAAGCACTTCGACTTGCTTCAGGCCGATGGTTGGAATCACTGAAATGTCTGCGCCCTGTGCGCCGTCGGAAACGCCGCCGCCAAGGAACGAGATGACTGCAGCACGATGGCGACGCTTGCCGTTGACAAGGACCAAAGTCGAGTCGGGCGCCAGGCCGCGGAGGTTGGCCGGCCTGATGATCGTCGCGGCGTCGGAAATCGGATAGGTGTTCACATTGTAGGAAGGAACGGATGTGCGCAGGATGTTTTGAATATCGCTGTCGCCTTGGTTGAGCAGTTCATCGGAACCGATGACGTCAACCGGCGCCGGCGTGTCGGTTGCTGATCGCGCATCGCGCCGGGTGCCGACCGTAATGATGACGTCTCCTTCATCGGCGCCGGGTTGCGCAACTGCTTGCCCGCCCGGCATTAGAGCAGCGATGGCGATGGCCGCCCCCGCTGTTGATAGTTTGAGTCTGGTTTTTCTCATATTGTCCCTCCAGGTTAGTAGTGACGCCGTCACATCGGCTCAGCGCGGCTTTGACATGTCCGGTGAAACGCAAAGCTGCTCTCGTCCGGACTGGCCCTTGCAAATGCCTAAAGTCGCTAACAATCAATTTTACTTTTGTTTTTAGAGATGAAGCGAGGATTTCTTCTGCATAATGCTGCGTTTTTCCTATGTGACGCAAAAATGTTGCACTATGCAGCGCAACAAATTGCATTCTTGGGATGAAGTGCCAGCTGTCCGCATGTTTCCACTCCATCCTTGATGATTCATTTGTCTACTGCATGCACCAACACCGGCATTATGCAGGCCTCCTCCAGAGAATCAGTCGGTGGCGATCAGCTAACGAAATATCTCTGTGTTACTAAATCACGTGATGCTTCGGGGGTGGACACAAACAAAGTCCCAACAACTAAAGCCTTAAGCAAGGCGCTCCCATGCGGTCCATGAATCTCAATTCCGCTCAGCTTCTGAACGCGTAGTTGGTCTGAGCAATAGCGCCTCGTGAGCCGCGCTTGTATCGGTCCAAATTTCTGCAAAATCCAATTGAATTGAAGCCTCTTTTCGTAAATTTGTTTGTATACGGCGTTAAATATTACATATCTGAAAGGGTTATGTTGCCAGTCTCACGCCCGTACCCGACCAGAATGCGCTGCAGGGTCGAATCTTCTCCCCCAGCGTCGCGCATCCGTTTACGGCGGGCTGCTCTACCGTTCTTAGCATTCGGCGTCCTGGCGGGTTAGCCCGTCAGCGATTGCTGTAAATTGAAGAGACTCAAGCCGCAAATAGCGCAACCGACAAGCGCCATCATGGTGCGTCTTGGCATGCGTTTGGCGGCGAAGGCTGCAATCGGAGCGGCAAAAACACCGCCGATGAGGAGGCCCAGCGCCGCCTTGCCGAAGCTTGGGCCGAGCGCGGCAAGGAAGGCGATCGATGCAGCAACCGTCACCACAAATTCCGCGAGGTTGACCGTGCCGACGGCGATGACGGGCGACGCGCCGCGCGCGATCAGGTTGGAAACCACAATCGGTCCCCAGCCGCCGCCGCCCGCGGCATCAGCAAAGCCGCCGACAAAACCGAGCAGGCGTACTTTTTGAATTTCCTTTGGCGGTTTGGGCGGACGTATTGCCTTGCTGATGACGATCACGCCCATGGCGAACAGATAGGCGGAGATGAGCGGGCGCGCCGCATCGAGATGGATGGTGCTGATCAGGACCGCGCCAAGGACGGCCCCGACAGACCCGGCGAGCGCCAGCCGCCGGAACAGCCGCCAGTCAATATTGCGCGCGGCTGCGTGGGAAATCCCTGACGCGGCCGTTGTGAAGACTTCGGCAGTATGGACATTGGCGCTGGCGACAGCGGGCGGCACCCCGATAAAGACCAGGGCTGTGGTCGAGGCGACGCCATAGGCCATGCCCAGCGCCCCATCGATGAGCTGCGCCGCAAAGCCGATGGCGATGAAGGCGAGAAAGGTCTGATCCATAAGGGTCGGGCGGGTTCCTGAGGGCCGGGCAGGCGGGAGGAGCTGCCGCCGGAAATCCTCCTTACAGGGATCAATCGCCCGGCGCCAGCCAGAAGTTCTTAACCCCTCGTCAATCAAATTCACTTTTCGGTCCGGGTGAAAATTTCCTCTTGCGCAATCTCAAACAGGGATTATCTTCGCACCTGTCTGGAACTGTGGCGACAGCATCGACGATATTCGCGCGACGGTCCGTTCCGGCATGGAGATACACCATAAGGTGACCATCCTGTTTACGGGAGCAGCGGCCAAGGAGGCCGCTAAGCCTCCCAGTCGTCGCTCCCAACTCCGAGCCGGCGCGAAATCGCAGCCCTTCCTTATTGCAAAGAACGACGACCGCCCGGATGAGGCGGCGTTTCCGTTTTCGGAACGCTCTCGCGCCTTCCGCGACCGGTTCTTTCCGGCGGCGGCCGACGCCGACTGGCTCGACTGGCGCTGGCAGGTTCGTAACCGGATCAAGTCGCTCGCCGAGCTGGAGCGGATCTTCGTTCTGACCGACGAGGAACGCGACGCGGTCACGCGCCGGTCCGGTTCGCTGCCCATGGGACTGACGCCTTACTATGCGAGTCTGATGACGCTGGACGGACCGTCAGCGGGTCTGCGCCGCACGCATATTCCGGTCGGTCAGGAATTTATCCAGATGCCAGGCGAAGCGGACGACCCGCTTGGCGAGGACCATGATTCCGCCGTGCCAGGACTGGTGCACCGTTATCCCGACCGCGTGCTGTTCCTCGCGACCGGCTTTTGCTCGACCTATTGCCGCTATTGCACGCGTTCACGCATGGTTGGCGAGACGGGGGGCGAGTACGAGTTTTCGAAATCCCAGTGGGAAGCGGCGCTGCAATATATCGCCGCCCATCCTGAGATTCGCGACGTTCTGATTTCGGGCGGCGACCCGCTGACCCTGTCGGACGACCGGCTAGACTATTTGCTAGGCCGGTTACGCGCCATCGAGCATGTGGAGTTCATCCGCATCGGCACGAAAGCGCCGGTGGTGCTGCCTATGCGCGTGACGCCGGCGCTCACCGCCATGTTGAAGAAGCACCATCCGATCTGGATGAGCATCCACTTCACCCACCCGGACGAGCTGACGCCGGAAGTCACCGAATCGACCGCACGACTCGCCGACGCCGGCATTCCGCTCGGCAGTCAGACGGTGCTGCTCAAGGGCATCAATGACGACATCAACGTCATGAAGCCTTTGATGCACGGCCTGCTCAAGCGCCGGGTGAAGCCGTACTATCTCTATCAGTGCGATCCGATCACCGGCTCGGCGCATTTCCGTACCCCGATCTCGAAAGGTCTCGAAATCATCGAGGGACTGCGCGGCCACACCACCGGCTACGCGGTGCCGCAATATGTCATCGACGCGCCGGGCGGCGGTGGCAAAATCCCATTGCTGCCAGATTATGTGGTCGGCCGCGATGGCGACGATCTCATCTTGCGCAACTTTGAAGGCAATACATATCGCTACACCGACCCGCTGTCCGATGACAGCGCGGCCGTGCTCTAGGGGGGCGTCATGAAACTTGGGTTAGTCTACGATCTGCGCGACGATTATCTTGCGCTCGGGTTTTCTGAAGAAGCAACGGCGGAGTTCGACTCAGTTGAGACTATCGACGCCATCGACGGGGCGCTTTCGCGTCTCGGCTGGCAGGTTGAGCGCATCGGGCGCGGTCAGGAATTGGCGAAGCGTCTCGCCGCCGGTGAACGCTTCAACATAGTGTTTTCGATTGCCGAAGGCTTGAAAGGCCGCTCACGCGAGGCGCAGGTTCCGGCGCTGTGCGAGCTGTTCGACCAGCCTTACGCATTCTCCGATCCGTTGACCATGGCGGTGACGCTCGACAAAGCGGTGGCAAAGCGC